>JADLBQ010000094.1 GCA_020847635.1 Bacteroidia bacterium | reverse complement strand
TCAGACATATACCTACAGTGTACCTCCGATATTCGGAGCCACTACGTACAACTGGACCATACCGGCCAATGCAACCCAGGTTGGAGGCGGTACAACCGAACAAATCCAGGTAGAGTTTAATGCAACGCCCGTCAACTTCACAAACCAATCCATTTCGGTAAGCACAACAAGCATTTGCGGGGCAGTCAGCGGCAGCCGGCAGATCAGGGTGAGCAGCATGACCCCATCAACACCGGGAGCAATGAGCGGGCTGCTTACAGGTACCTGTAACGGATCGTTCACCTATTCGGTACCACCGGTATCAGGCATAATATACAACTGGACATGGCCAGCAGGAGTAACCAACAATACTCCTAACGGGTTTAATTCAATCAATCTGCAGTTCCCTAACAACTTTACAACAGGTCAGGTCAGTGTAACGGGAACAGCTGCCGGTTGTGCCATAACCAGCAATACCCGTACAGTTAATGTAAAAGGAGTACCAGCCACACCGGAAGGAATTATTGCTGCCTTTCCGCCATGTAATAATGATTTAGGGCAGTTCCAGATTAATGCAGTAACAGGAGCTACAAGTTATGACTGGACGGTACCTCAAAACGGAACAACGATTGATAACGGCCAGGGTACTACCAATGTTGATGTGATTTGGGGAAGTGGACCCGGAACAATGATAGTTAAAGCACTAAACGGCTGCGGGATAAGCGGATCACGCACACTGGCTTACACACCCGGCTGTAGGCTGGCAGGTGATGCAGCAGTAGAACCGAATCTTGGCTCACTGATGGTCTATCCGAATCCGGCAAACACTCACGTTAGGATAGCATTTAATGCAGCAGCAAGCGGAAGTTATGTTATTACCCTGGTGGATGTAACCGGAAGAGAAGTAGCTGCTAGGACAGTACCCGCACAGGCAGGTATCAATACGGTTGACTTCAGCCTGGATACGTATGCTAAAGGTATTTACCTGCTTGAGTTGCGTTCAGGCAATAGTATGGAGCAGGCCAAACTGGTGATTGAATAATCTTCAGCCTTCATAAGTAAGACAAAGCAGCCTCCCAAGGACTGCTTTGTCTATTAAGTGTGTTTGCAACTCCGGCTGTATCCGGTTTTGCTGGTCTCCTGAATGATGACATTTCCGGTACCGGATGATTCAAATCAGTAAGAAGAGAGGTACAATCGTATCTTCTGACCAGATTAATAGAGTTCAGATATTATGTAACATAACGGACATGACATACCGGTAAAATTCTGCAACCACAATTCTGTTTTCATTTAGTGGTCACAGCGAACTGGGTAATTCATTATGGATTCTGACTACTAGCCTAATGGTTAACTGCATTAAATTGATGAAATGACTTATAATCGGTTAACGAAACATATTGCAGCCAATAGCAGTTATTCTTCCTTTTAAATTTGTTCTTACTAACGATTCAATTGCGATCCGACAGATTTTCAGGACATACACATGATTTAATTTTTGAAATATTCAAAGCGATTAATTTGTACTGGTTCAAGGATAGGCAGTAGTTTTTTCGAATTCCGGATACCGGTTCGGGATAGTCTGATTTTGTTAAATTTGCCATTCTACCAATCAGTTTTGAGGGAGTTTGAAATAACAGCTGCAAAAATTTTATTTTCAAAAAATATTCCTTTTTGCATTTATCGTTTTCCAGGGGAAAAAATTTTTCATCTGGCAATTGATTCAATATTTGTTGAATCTAAGGAAAGAAAAACTTTATGGTTTGCACCATTTGATGCATCAGCTGATAATGTAGATATTTTTATGAGTGTGATAGATGAAATCGAACTGACGACAACATTCATAAACAACCTGCAAAACATTTCCCAACAGAATAAAATAAATACAACCCTGTCAAGGGAAACAAGCAGGGAAGATTATGATAATAGCTTCCGTAAGTATTTGCAGGAAATTGAAAAAGGTGATTTGAAAAAGGCAATTTTGTCAAGAGTGATTTATCAGGAAAAGCCTTTGGATTTTCATCCTGTTGATTTTTTTGTGAAACTGGCAATTGATTATTCAGATGCATTTGTTCACCTGTCGCAACATCCTGCATCGGGTATGTGGATTGGAGCAACTCCAGAACTTCTAATTCAGCAATCATCAGATCAGTTGCATGTCATGGCGCTGGCTGGAACGCAGGCACGTCATTCCAAACAACAACCTTATCATTGGCGGCCAAAGGAAGAAGAAGAACACCGTATGGTGAATGAGCATATTGAAAATGTGCTTCGGAAATTCAATTGCAGAATTCTGAAAAAAGAAGGACCTATTACCACTGAGGCAGCATATGTGGCTCATTTAAAAACAGATTATACTGTGGAAGCAAATAAATCAGATTTAAAAGCATTCCTGAAAGAATTGCATCCTACTCCTGCTGTAGGCGGATTGCCTATAAAAAAAGGAATGGAATGCATTCGTAATTTCGAAGGGTATAACCGAAGCTATTATTGCGGGTTTATCGGAGAAACAGATTTTAATACGGAAGTCAATCTGTTCATCAATCTGCGTTGTATGCAGGTAGGTGAAGACAAACTTGCTATCTATGTTGGGGGAGGAATTACTGCAGCATCTGACCCTGAAGAAGAGTGGCAGGAAACCATTTTGAAAAGTAAAACAATGATGGATAAAATTCAAACACAAACCACATTACTGAAGGATGGAATTGTCGGATAAAAAAGGTGTGCAGCAAATAGTAATGGCATTGGCTGCTTTGGGTTTGAAAGAGGTGGTGATATGTCCGGGTTCAAGAAATGCTCCCTTTGTAATTTCTTTCAACCGTCACCCTGGATTTCATTGCACAAGCATACGTGATGAACGGAGTGCTGCTTTTTTTGCATTAGGGAAGGCACTTGAATTGAATCAGCCTGTTGCCGTATTATGTACCAGTGGTTCGGCTGCATTAAATTTTGCACCTGCAATTGCCGAAGCATATTATCAGCGGATTCCGCTTATTGTCTTAACAGCTGACCGTCCGAAAATATGGACGGATCAGGGCGATGGACAAACCATTAATCAGACTGATATTTATAAAAATTATATCAGGAAAAGTTATGAGCTGAATGGTGATGCAACTACTGAAAATGATTTGTGGTATATGGCTCGGTGTCTGAGCGAAGGGTATCATCTGGCTGCATGTTCAGATAAAGGTCCGGTACATTTTAATATTCCCGTAAGCGAACCAATATATGGAACTGCTATTGCTGATAAAAAGCAAACACCTAGAATTTTTAGAGAAATTGAAATTGAGAAACGAATTCCTGAAAAAGAAATAGAGAGGATGGCACAACAATTTTCTGAAAGTAAAAAAGTAATGTTGTTAATCGGGCAGCACAGGCCTGATAAAAAATTACAGAAAGTGATTCAGCAGATTTCAAAGTTTGAAAATGTAGCTGTGCTTACCGAATCAACTTCAAATATTCATGATGAATCATTTGTTGAGAACATCGACCGTTGCATCACACATTTAAATGAAAAGGATGCAGAAGAACTGATGCCTGATTTACTAATTACGGCAGGAGGAGCAATTGTTTCAAAGAGAATAAAGAAATTGCTGAGAGATGCTTCGCCAAAGTATCACTGGAATGTTCATGAAGGTGATTCAACTATGGATACCTATCAGTCGCTGACAAGTGCTGTTGCAACAGAGCCTGTACCATTTTTCCAGCAATTGCTGAATCATATTAAACCAAGATCTTCAGATTATAATGGTAAGTGGCAACAACTTAAGAATGAAAAAGAAAAATTACATCAGCAGTTTTGTGAGCAAGTTGCATTCAGCGATTTTAAAGTATTTCATACCATTTTTAACACGCTGCCTTCATCCATTCATTTTCATTTAGCCAACAGTTCAGTCATTCGTTATACACAGTTGTTTGATCATTCAAAAACGGCATCTGCATGGAGCAATCGGGGGACGTGCGGTATTGATGGCAGTACAAGCACAGCAGTAGGAGCAGCAATGGCATCTCCTAAAAAAAAGTTTGTGCTCATATCCGGTGACATTGCATTTCACTATGACAAGAATGCATTCTGGACAGAATCGGAGATAAAAAATCTGAATGTCGTTGTAATTAATAATGGTGGAGGAGGAATTTTCCGTATTATTCCGGGGCCTGATACAATTGCAGAGCGTGAAAAATTTATTGAAACAGAAATGACGGCAAGTGCTGAACATCTGGCAGTACATTATGGATGGAATTATATGGCCTTAAAGGAAGAAACACAACTTAAAAATACATTGAAAGAATTTTTTACTGTGGCAACTACAAAAACGATTTTGGAAATTTTTACAGATGCGAATCAAAATTCATTTGTTTTGGAACAATACTGGAAATTTTTAAAAGAAAAAAAATAATACAATGCATACCAAATGGACAACAATCAAAGATTACAGTGATATTACTTTTAAATATTGCGATGGCGTAGCCCGAATTGCATTCAATCGTCCTGAAGTAAGAAATGCATTCAGGCCTGAAACAGTGTCACAATTACTGGAAGCATTGGTGTATTGCCACGAGTCGCAGGAAATAGGAGTAGTATTGATTAGCAGTGAAGGTCCTTCGCCAAGAGATCAGGTGTGGGCATTTTGTTCGGGTGGCGATCAGCGTGTACGTTCCAAAACCGGATACAGAGGAGGTGACGGTATCAACCGTTTCAATATTTTAGATGTACAACGACAAATCCGGTTTATGAATAAGGTAGTGATTGCAGTGGTTCCCGGTTGGGCAGTTGGTGGCGGACATAGTTTACATGTGGTATGTGATCTGACCCTGGCAAGTAAAGAACATGCTATATTCAAACAAACCGATTTGGATGTTGCAAGTGTTGACGGAGGATTTGGCTCTGCATATCTGGCGAGACAGATTGGTCAAAAACGTGCAAGAGAGATTTTCTTTTTAGGACGATCGTATTCAGCTCAGGAAGCATACGATATGGGTATGGTAAATGCGGTGGTGACACATGATAAACTGGAAGATACTGCTTTTGAATGGGCGCAGGAGATATTAACTAAAAGTCCAACTGCTGTAAAGATGGCGAAGTTTGGATTTAATCTGATAGATGATGGTTTGATCGGTCAGCAGGTGTTTGCAGGTGAAGCCACACGATTGATTTATACCACTGACGAAGCGGAAGAAGGAAGAGATGCATTTCTTGGAAAAAGAAAACCTGACTTTAAGAAGTTTCCTAAATTCCCTTAATATGTATGGCATCAGTATCGGCATGGTTAGTATCATTCAGATTAAGAACCTTACCTCTTGCATTATCTGTTATCATCACAGGAAGTTTTCTTGCAGCTTACAGAAATAATTTTCGCTGGAATGTTTTTATTCTGGCAATTACCACTACCTTGTTTCTTCAGATATTGAGCAATCTTGCAAATGATTATGGCGATACCGTTTCAGGAGTAGATAATAAGGAGAGAATAGGGCCGCAACGAAGTTTACAGGCAGGAAGCATTTCATTGAGTCAGATGAAAACTGCCATCATGCTGTTTGTCATTCTTTCTTTGATATCAGGTGTTAGATTGATAATAGTAGCTATGAGCGGATTGAAAATATCTTACAGTTTATTGTTTTTGACTTTGGGCATTGCTGCCATCATTGCTGCTCTGAAATATACCATCGGAAGAAATCCGTATGGATATACAGGATTTGGCGATCTGTTTGTTTTTATTTTTTTTGGAATAGTAGGTGTCATGGGTTCTTATTTCTTATACACTCATCAACTGACAGGCATAGAGTTTATGCCTGCTGTCACAATGGGATGTTTCAGCACAGGAGTCTTAAATTTAAATAATTTACGTGATATTGAAAATGATTCAGCTCTGGGTAAACAAACCCTGGCAGTAAAAATAGGAGTTACAAATGCAAAGATTTATCATGCACTGTTGCTTACAACCGGAATGCTGACAGCAGTGATTTATACTTTTTTTGCTGAGGCTTCTGTCACCAAATGGATTTATTTGATTGCATTTATAGGAATAATCAGAAGTATTGTGGTTGTTATGAAAAATACAACACCTCATGAACTTGACCCCGAATTAAAAAAATTAGCAATCACCACCTTATTGTTTTCTCTGCTGTTCGGAGCAGGACTCATTCTTTAGCAACTTCACCTCATCATGAACTGTTATTTCAAAAAATACAAGTTGCACTTTAAGAGACCGGGAGGAACATCAAGAGGAGTACTGCATGATAAAGACACCTATTTTATTGTTTTGAGAAATAGTGATGACATAGCTATTGGAGAATGCAACCTTTTTACAGGACTTTCTTATGACAACAGAGCAGGTTATGAAGAAAAACTTCAGGAGGTGTGCAACAGATTACCTGATGAAAGAGAGAACGTATTAAATGATTTAGTTGAATGGCCTTCCATTTACTTTGGAGTAGAAACCGTGTTGAAAGATTGGGAGAATGGATGTAAACAAATAATTTTTCCGGAAGTAATTGCTGAAAAAGGTTTTTCAATTCCGGTAAACGGATTGATATGGATGGATAGAAAAGAAGAAATGCTGCAACAGATAATAGAAAAGCTAAAAGGAGGATTTGCATCCATCAAACTTAAAATAGGCGCAATAGATTTTGAAACTGAATTGAGTCTGATACAGTTTGTCAGGAAACAATTTACTGCACAGGAAACGGAAATAAGACTTGATGCAAATGGTAGTTTTACACTTGATGAAGCAAAAGAAAAATTAAAAGTACTTTCAGAATATCAAATCAGCTATATCGAGCAACCAATTAAATCAGGACAGTGGCAGGAAATGGCAGTACTTACAGAAAATTCTCCAATAGATATTGCGCTGGATGAAGAACTGATTGGAATTAACTCACAGCCTGAAAGAGAGAAATTAATCAAATGCATACAACCACAGATACTCATTTTGAAACATGCACTGATAGGAGGATTTCATGCTGCAGATGCATGGAAAAAGTTAATTGAGAGAATCGGAGGCAGTTGGGTCATCACATCTGCACTCGAAAGTAATATTGGGTTGAATGCTGTTGCACAATATACAGCCCTGGGGTGGTCAAAGTATGTGCAGGGACTTGGGACAGGACAACTGTTCACCAATAACATACCCTCACCATATACTACGGATGCAGCAGGATTGCATTATCAGATAAACGGGAAATGGGATTTTTCTAATCTGTTATGATAAGCCGGCAATACAACGAACTGATGATTAACGGACATCTCTTAAGAGGAGATGAGATACTTCAGTATTGCAGAAAAAGTAATATTGAGAATATGAAATTGTTAGGTGCTTTTATTTCAGAATGGCTTACTGACAGTGACACGATGCAGGTGCAGACAAGCGGATCAACAGGAAAACCAAAAACTATTTCAGTTGAGAAAAAACAAATGTTGCAAAGTGCAGAAGCAACAGCTTCCTTTTTTAATTTTAAACAAGGACAAACTGCTTTGTTGTGTTTGCCGATAAGCTACATTGCAGGTAAAATGATGGTGGTTCGTACATTGTTCAGCAGGCTGAATTTAATTTGTGTTAAACCTGATGAAGCACCATTGAAGAGCATTCCTGAGAATACTTTCATAGACTTTGCCCCGCTTACTCCCATGCAACTGAATGACACGACTAACAGTTCAATGGTAAAAACAATTTTGCTGGGAGGAAGTGCAGTGAGTTCAAAGCTTGAATCAGCACTTCAACAATTAAATGCTGAAGTCTATCATGGTTATGGAATGACAGAAACACTGAGTCATGTAGCATTAAGAAAAGTTAATGGTAAGGATAAATCCGAAATTTATCAGGGGTTACCGGGTGTAAAATTTAATACGGATGACAGAGGTTGTCTGGAAATTTCAGTTCTATATCTGAATAAAAAAATTATTACAAACGACATTGTCGCACTACGGAATGATCATTCATTTATCTGGAAAGGAAGAGCAGACAATATCATCAATAGCGGTGGTATAAAATTATTTCCAGAAATGATTGAAAACAGAATTTCTACTTTGCTGGAAGAACCATTTTTTATTGCAGGGACAGCTGATCATTTGCTTGGTGAGAAATTATGCCTGTTCATAGAGTCGGAAAATTACGACACAGAAAAACTGGAACGATTAAAAATAAATCTGAAAAGCAATCTTGACAAGTATGAGATTCCGAAAGAAATATTTTTTATCCAAAGGTTCCAGCGAACGGCATCTGAAAAGATTCAGCGTCAGCTGACCATTCAGGATTTTTTCAGATCAAAATAAAACCATCAGGAGTTTTATCATGTCAGAAACGCACGTATAAGCCTAAATTCTTTTTCAGGTTCTTCCATCTGCAGGTTAAATTCTGATTTTTCAAACAAGACACACTATACCTGAGGACAATAGTTTTTGTGAAGAAAGGGTGTACCAGGAGCAGTTGTTCATGTAAATCTGTGGTGTGTATACCTGTCCGGAGAGTCACGATAACGCTGTGAACAGGAGACCAGCATCCTGATTGTTTAATTTTGAAAATATCCGGGAATATCATTCAGTCAGATGAGCCGGGATGTTTGAATTTAGTTAATTCACTGACAGATTTCTTAATAAGGGTCAGGAGTTCAGTGCAGAGGTTGCTGATCAAAAGTTCATCGGGTATTTCATTTCTGCAAGTTTCTTCAAGCTGAGCAGCAACCTGGTTAGCAGACTTCAAGCCCATCATCTGGAGCCTGATTTTAAAGGAATGAACCAGGTTGGAAATAACTACGAAATTTTTGTCTGACAAAGCATTTTCAATACTGGAACTAAATTCAGGTATGCTGTCAAGGTAGAGTTGAATGTATTTCAACATTTTG
>JADLBQ010000093.1 GCA_020847635.1 Bacteroidia bacterium | reverse complement strand
ACCATTCATATCCTGGATGCTGCCGCTGTCAATAAAGTTGAACAACTGCTGTTTGCATCTACTGCTGCTGTTTATCCCATTTATGATGATTCAGTCAGTGAAACTCATCCGGTTGGTCCGATGGATATTTATGGATTGTCAAAACTTACAGGTGAACATTTATGCAATGAATTCTTTCTTCGTTCAGGAATCAATACCATCATCTGCCGGTTTTTTAATGCATTCGGGCCAAATGAAACTAACCCTCATTTAATCCCCGAGATTCAGAAACAGGTGAATAATGGATTGCGAAAGATCAAACTTGGGAATCTTACTCCTAAGCGGGATTTCATTCATACCTATGATATGGCAGCAGCTATTGAAACACTCTTGCAAAAATCAAACAAAGGAATTGACATTTTTAATCTGGGAAGAGGTATTGAATATTCAGTGACTGAAATTGTGGAAGCTTTTGAACGGCAGCTTGGAGAAAAAATTGAAATTGAGGTTGATCCGGCAAGGGTCCGGAAGGTGGAACGGATGCATCTGTTGGCCGATGTTGCTAAACTCAAATCCTTAGGATGGCAGCCTAAAATCGGCATTGATGAAGGAATCCGTACACTGGTAAATAACTCGGTGATGAAATAAGATTCCGATTTTCGCATTCTGAATGAGCTCAGTAAGGCAACAGATTATTTTTGTAACGGATGGTATTTTCCCGTTTTCGGTCGGGGGAATGCAGCGCCACAGCCGTTTGCTGATTGAAGCCTTGGCAAAAACAGATGAAGTTGATCTGATTGTGATTCATCCCCATACCGAACAGCAGATTTTTAAGAAGTTTGATTCAGTTACAGAAATTGTATTGCCGTTTAAAAAGCCGACAGGCCAGATTGAATACCTGAGATCGCATTACCGCTATTCAAAAGAGGTTTACAAAATCCTGATTCAGTTTCCGCAAGCAGTCATTTATTCTCAGGGCCTGGCTGTGTGGTTTAATATAAAAAAGGTTGCACACCGGTTAATTTTGAATCCTCACGGGCTGGAGCCTTTCCAGGTACTGACAGTTAAGGAAAAATTGATTACTACACTTTTCCGCTGGGTGCATCAGTATTTGTTTCGTTACCCGGCACGGGTTGTGTCACTTGGCGGAAGGCTAACCGGAATTCTTGAAAGTCAGTGTAAAGTCTGCAAGGAAAGAATTGTAGAGCTTCCCAATGCGGTTAATCTGCCGGAAAGATCAGCCCAGGAAAAACCACAAAGGGGTTTTATTCAATTCATTTTTGTAGGAAGATTTGCATTTAATAAAGGTATTGATGTGCTGATCAGGGCAGCTCAGCAATTAAACAACGAAGGCTGGAATAAGCAGCTCCGCTATGTACTGGTCGGGAAAGGCCCATTGTATGATGAATTTAAATCAAAAGTAACCGATGAAAATATTGAGTTAAAGGGAGGAGCAGATGATGATACACTTTTCAGGTTGTACCGGGAAAGTGATGCATTTATACTTCCGACTCTGTTTGAAGGGATGCCAACCGTAGCATTAGAAGCAATGAGTTATTCACTGCCGGTGATTATTACTGATACCGGTGCTACACTTGATCTGGCCGGCAACGAAAATGCAATTGTAATTGAAAAGCGCAGTGTTGAATCTCTTAAGCAGGCAATCCGGAAGTTTGCAGAACTGACTCCCGGAGAAAGAAGGAAAATGGCAGATGCCTCTTTTAAGAAAGTCAGTCGTAATTTTACATGGGAAGTTGTTGCCCGGCAACATGTAAAGCTATTCAGAGAATTTCAGCATGATTGATTATTATAAGAGAAATATCCAGTTTGTCATTATGGTTTCAGTCTGGATTTTATCCGGTATGTATGGCGGTCCTTCATTTTATGTCATTATTCCGGGAAGCCTGCTGCTGATGAGAATGAGAAACATGCATTCTGAAATGCTGTTTGGATTTATGATCATTGCTGTTTTATCAGATCACTGGAAAGAACAATTACTCTGGGCCAGTAAGATCAAAGATATTTATATGCTGATGATGGTGGTTTTCTTTATGTTCAATAGTAAAGAATTCAAGTACCGGAATATGGTGATTGGCCCTTTCTTGTTATATCTGGTCTGGATGTTTATTCCCTTGCTAAGAAGTCCGGAAGCTTTTCTGTCTTTCCAGAAAACAGTCAGTACCTTCTTATTGTATGCCATTATTCCGGTTTTTATGAGTAAATGCCTCGAAGAAGAGAAGGAACATTTTATTAAAGGAGCCGTTCTCACCATGGTATCACTGTTTATATATGGCTTATTCATGGCGGTGATACTTCCCGGTTCGGCTTTTATCATGGGTCGTTTCCAGGGAGTAACCGGCAATCCGAATGCTCTTGGAATTTTATGCACTGTGTTCTTCGGGATGTTTACAATTATCATTACACATTACCGGAACTATTTTACCCGGAATGAAATAATTTTTATTTATGCAGTAGTTCTTATATCGGTGATTTTATCTGGCTCACGAAATACAATTGTCTCAATTCTAATCTTCTGGGGTTTTTCATATTTCTTTAAACAATCTTACTTGTTTGGATTTACAGCATTGATTGTGATTGCTGTCAGTTACCATTTGTTGATAGCCAACCTGCCTTATATACTTGATTCATTAGGACTGCAGGAATATATGCGGGTTGAAAATATTGATGATGGCTCAGGCCGCCTGATTGCCTGGAAGTTTTCGCTTGATCACCTGAAAAATGATTATTTAATCGGCCATGGAGTCGGTTATGAAGTTTATATGTTCAGAACCTTCGGTTATGATTTATTCGTCAGGCTTCATGTTGGAAATACTCATAACAGTTGGTTAGCACTCTGGCTTAATTCGGGTATTATTGGGTTGATTCTGTATGCCGGAGGATTGATCTACCGGTTTGTTTCTTACTCTTCCAAAACGGTTTATGCTTTGCCCATGCTTTACAGTGTTATGTTTTCTGCTACTTTCGAATCATGGCTGGCCGGTGCATTAAGTCCTTTTATTCTGCAGTTGCTCATTGTAATGTCAATAATTGGTCAGCTTAGTCCGGAACCGGAAGATCTGAAAGCCGAAAGCCTGCCATTAGACGGATCTCCTAAGCCTATTGTATGAGTCGTAAATTGGTTTTTCTTGCATATGCACCATCAGGTTATTTGTTTACCTGCATTGAACGAATACTCCGGCATTATGATGCAGCTATTACGGTTGTTCATTATCCGCTGGATCCGGATGCTCCTTTTAAGATGAATCTTTCAAGCCCGAAACTGAAATTCCTTGATAAATCACATTTCAATAAAGAAGAGCTGCTGGCACAGGTCAAATCGGTATCACCGGATGTGATTTTCTGCAGCGGCTGGGGAGATGCCGAGTATAAATATGTATGTAAAAACATGAAGGGTAAAAGCCGGAGAGTCTTAAAATTTGATAATCCCTGGCAAAATACATTCAAACAAAACCTGATGCGCCTTATCGGGCCAGTTTATCTGCGAAGCCACTTTGATGCCTGTTGGGTTTCCGGGAATCCGCAGCGTCAATATGCACTGAGAATCGGATTTAAAGACCATCAAATCAGTGAAGGAGGCTATTCATGTGATTTTGAATATTTCCATTCCGAGTATCTCAGAAACAAAGAGAATAAGCACCACTCATTTCCAAAAAGATTCATCTATGTCGGCCGTTATATTCCGATTAAAGGAGTGGACAGGTTGTGGCAGGCCTTTTATGAGTTTCAGCAGGAGAGGCCTAACGAGTGGGAGTTGTGGTGCCTGGGAAAGGGTGAGCTTCGGCCGCAGATGCCTGAGCACCCAGCAATAAAAGATTTTGGTTTTGTTCAGCCTTCCGAAATGGGTAAGTTTATTGAACAGACAGGAATCTTTATCATGCCTTCGGTCCGGGACCATTGGGGAGTTGCCGTCCATGAATATGCAGCATCGGGGTTTCCGCTGGTCTGCAGTTCGGGAGTTTATGCTGTTTCTGCCTTCCTGAAAGACGGGTATAACGGGTTCATTCATCAGCCTGATGATAAAGAATCACTGAAATCTGTTTTGAATCAGATAATTGATCTGGATCAGTCGCAGCTGGCATTAATGGGAGATCGCAGTGCTCGGCTGGCTGCCGTTATGAAGCCGGATATCTGGGCCGGAATTGCATGGGAATTTGCCGATGCAGCAAATTGGCCTGTATTTCGTTTCAATAATTAATGGAATGCAACGATTATTTTTACATCCTATAAAAACCACTGTTATCACCTTCCGTATAAGTGATAATCATTTACAACTCAAAAATTTGTTATCTTGAAAATTTCAGTCATTACTATAACCTATAACAGCCGGTACACAATTGAAGATACCATCCATTCAGTACTGTCTCAGGATTATAAAGATGTTGAATACATCATTGTAGATGGTCTCTCAAAAGACGGTACAATGGATATTGTCAACAAGTATAAAGAACGGATTCACAGGATTGTATCTGAAAAGGATAAAGGGCTTTATGACGCGTTGAATAAGGGGATCAGCCTGGCAACTGGTGATGTGGTTGGAATGCTTCATTCAGATGATGTATATGCTGCTGAAAATATTCTGAGCCTTGTAGCCGGTGCATTTAACAGTGATCCGGCAATTGAGGGAATTTATGGAGACCTGGTCTTTGTAAATCGCAATGATGTCAATAAAATCATGCGCAGATGGACTGCCGGAGAATATCGGGAAGATGCATTTACCCAGGGATGGATGCCTCCGCATCCGACTTTTTATGTAAAACGGGAATGTTATGAAAAGTTCGGAGGATTTAATACTTCACTGAAACTTTCAGCAGACTATGAGCTGATGCTGCGGATGATTCATAAGAATAAAATCAAGATTCACTACATCCCCGAAACCTTAATCCGGATGCGGATGGGAGGAACCAGCAATGTCAGTATTTTTGTAAAAATAAAGGCAAATCTTGAAGATCAATTAGCCTGGAAACTCAATGGAATGAAGCCGGGTGTGCTGACCATTATTAAGAAACCATTAAAAAAGCTCAGGCAATACCTGAAATGGAGCTGATACTTCTCTTCAGATGTAAATAACTGCATAGTTACCTTTGCAGTTCTACCCGATTATGTCTACCCCTTCTTTTGATGAGATTTATATGGAGCTGGCCTGGAATCTTTCCCGTAAAGCTCATTGTGTTAAGATTAAAGTGGGAGCTGTTTTAACCCGTGATACCCGGATTATTTCACTGGGTTACAACGGGCCTCCTGCCGGAACCCATAACTGTGATGAAGAATGGCCCGAAACAGGTTGTCCGCGAGATAGTAAAGGCGGTTGTTCTCTTGCCATTCATGCAGAACAGAATGCTATTCTGTATGCTGCTAAAAATAAGGCTACAATCGAAGGCTCGGTTTTGTATGTGACCCTTTCACCCTGCCTGGCATGTGCACGAATCATTTTTACAGCTGGAATAAAAAAGGTGTTTTACTTCCAGTCCTATGCAAAATATAAAGGAATTGCTTCGGACGAGGGTGTTGACTTTCTCCGAAAGTTCGGAGTGGAGGTTGAGCAATTTGTTCCTGAAAAATTGCATCATGAATTAGAACATTTTCACACACATGGTTAATAAAAAAATTCTGCCGTTGATTATCTTTGGAATGCTGGCAGCGGGTGTTTTCATTGGCGGAAGACTCAATCCATCGTTTATTCAAAGCAAAACATTCTTTACTTCAAGGGCAACCCAGTTTAATAAGTTGTCTGAAGTAATCAGTTACATCTCAAACGAATATGTTGATACCATCAATCAGAAAACGTTGGTTGATAACAGCATTGAAAAAATTCTTCAGCAACTGGATCCACACAGTTCTTACATACCAGCTGAAGATTTGAAAGCTGTAAATGAATCTCTGGAGGGTAACTTTGAAGGAATCGGAGTTGAATTTTATATCCTTGACGACACGATAATGGTCGTCAGTGCACTAAGCGGAGGCCCCAGTGAACAGGCGGGTGTTCTGTCAGGTGACCGGATTGTGAAGGTTAACAATGAAAATGTGGCAGGAATCGGGATCACCAACAATGACGTATTTCAGAAACTCAGAGGGCGTGAAGGAACAGAAGTTGATATTGAAGTGATTAGACATGGTCGTGAAAAACCGATTCCGTTTAAAATTATCAGAGGCAAGATTCCGCTCTATTCGGTGGATGTGGCTTACATGGTTAATGACTCGACCGGGCTGATTAAAATAGGCCGGTTTGCTGCAACCACCTTTGATGAGTTTCATGCAGCACTGGATTCGCTGAAGTTGGTCGGAATGAAACAACTGATCCTGGATCTGAGAAATAATCCGGGAGGATATTTGGGAACAGCAGTCCAGCTTTGTGATGAATTTCTGCCGGATAAAAAACTGATCGTTTACATGCAGGGTAAAGCCCGCCCACGGACTTCAAACTTTGCCACAGCCCGGGGAGATTTTGAAAATGGTCCGGTAGCTGTTCTGATTGATGAGGGCTCAGCATCGGCCTCGGAGATTGTAGCTGGTGCTCTTCAGGACTGGGACCGGGCTACTATTATCGGGCGAAGATCATTCGGAAAAGGACTTGTACAGGAACAAACTGTTTTTGCCGATGGTTCAGCCATCCGGCTTACTATTGCTAGGTATTACACACCAACCGGGCGCAGTATTCAAAAACCATATCAGGACGGATACGAAGATTATGAACGGGAAATTTATAAACGGATGATTCACGGTGAGTTTGAATCTGCTGACAGCATTCACATGCCTGATTCACTGAAGTTTATCACTCCGGGTGGCAGAACTGTCTATGGCGGTGGTGGAATTGTTCCTGATATTTTTATTCCGGTTGATACAACCGGTTATTCTGTTTACTGGTCTAAACTGAGTTCAGAGGCTGTCATCAGCCAGTTTTCTTATGACTTTACTGATAAAAACCGCACCGCACTTTCAGCTTATAAAACGGTAAATGATTTTATCAGAAATTTTAAAATTACTGAATCCATCATGCATGACTTTGTTGATTATGCTGCTGAAAAGGGTGTCAAACATGATGAGAAAGGAATTCAGATCTCCGGCCGGTTTATTCGTGAACAGATCAAAGCATTTATCGGCCGACAGCTTTTCAGAAATAACGGATTCTACCCTGTTATTTTTGAGAATGATAAAGCAGTTCAAAAGGCAGTGGAATCATTTTCTGTTTCCCGAGAGCTAATTCTCAATAAACCGTAATAGCTTTAATTTAGCCCGATGGTCACCTGCCTGGCTCATGTTACCTTTGCTTAATCATTACTATTCCGGCTGAACGCATTCTCTGTCTACTTTTGCCGGATGACCGAATCGTATGAACCGGACGTATCAGCCGGATTGATTTTTGTTGTTGTCATTGCATTGCTGTTGTTTTTTTTCTCTCTAAGAAACCTTAAACACAAACAGATTTTGTTTATAATTACCGGAATGTTAGCCTGGCTGATGCTTCAGGCATTCATTTCCTATTCTGGATTCTACAAAAATCTGACTTCAATTATTCCCCGCATTGGATTGGCTTCGCTCTCGGCTTTAGCAGCCGCTCTTCTGCTTAGTCTGAGAAAAAACATGCTTCCGTTTTTTAATCTCCGGATGTTGACTGTTGTTCAAACTTTGCGGTTGCTTCTGGCACTGATCCTTTTGTCTCTTTATTATGATAAACAGATTCCAGTTGAGATGACCTTTTTTAACCTGAATGTGGATGTGCTTATTGGTATTACAGCCCTGCCGATGAGTTTGAAATGGTTTAATCAGCATGTTCGTGGGCTGAGGATCTTAATGGGTTGGAATATTCTCGGGATTCTCTTATTAATCAATATGATGCTAATATCAGCTCTTTCCTTTCCTTCAGGCTTACAGATATTTGGTTCTAATCAGCCAAATAATGCAATAATCTACTTTCCCTTTAGCTGGATTCCGGCTTTTTTAAGTCCGTTGGCTTTATTTGCACATCTTGTCAGTATCCGAAAAATAAAAGCCCGGTTGAAGGATGCTTCGACATTGCCAGTTTAACCAGGATCGAGAAAAATCAATTAATATGAACCGGATTTTAGTATTGATTCTTCTTTGTTTAATTTTTTCGGGTGGTTCTGCTCAGATCAACCCGTTTTTTATTTCGTTTGGAGATTCAGGAATGGTAAGCAATGGTACAGGGGCAGTTGTCTTGAACAGCGGAAACCTGCTCTATGCCGGAACTGAATATGCTCCTTTTGTGGACTCAAGAATTGTATTAAAGAAACTGGATACTGAAGGCAATGAAATCTGGTCAACAACCTTTTCAAAACCCGGTGAGGCATTAGCACTTACAAGGATCATCATAGATTCACTTCAGTCGGTTGTTTATCTTGCCGGTCAGACCGTTGTTAACTCATTAATGGACGGAATTGTAATCAAGTCAGATACAAACGGAACCTGGCTGGATACTATTATTTTCGGAAATCAACAAGCTAATGAGTCACTTAATGGGATTTGTCTGTCTGCAGATGGTGGTTTTGCCGTTATTGGCTTTCAGTCCTATCCCGGAAGTTATAGTAACTTTTATGTTGCCAAAGCTGATTCTGCCGGGGCTATTCAATGGCAAAATAATTTTGGGTACCAGTACATTGATGTTGGTGTAAACATTGTCACGGCTGATAACGGAGGTTATCTGATTTCAGGCGACAGCCAGCAGGGTCTTAACTCATATTACAATGTACTGGTATTGAAACTGGATGATGGCGGTAGTGATGAATGGGTACTGAATATTACAAGCCCGTTTAATAGCGGATGTAAAGCAATGATAAAAGATGCCTTTGGAGATTATGTGATTTCGGGTGAAACAGAAACACCTACAAGCCCCGATTTTGATATTCTGATAATTAAAGTTGATAGCCAGGGCAATCTGCTCTGGAATAAGTCCCTTACCGGCAGTGATAAAGGTGATGCCGGATTTTCAATTTCAGAATTCTTACCCGGGCACTACCTGCTAACCGGCTATCATTATGACCTGCCAAGTAATAATACAGCTCAGTACATGGCTCATTGTGATTCATCCGGAATGCTGCTCGATTTCAGAGTCTATAATTTCATGCCTTCGATTGATGTTGGTTACCAGATTATTCCAGTTAACAACGGATTTTATATTGCCGGAACCAGCATTTCAGCAATCAATCAATTTACATTGGCCTATGACTCACTCACGCTGATTACGGGAATGGATGTTCCTGAACCGGAAAGATTAGTACTTTATCCGAACCCGGTAAAAGCAGGTGAACCATTATACGTTCGTTCTCTTGCTGCAGGTTCAGTTATTGAGATCCGTGATCTGTTGTGCCGGCCTGTTCTCAGAGAATCTTTTTCATCAGTCAGGAATCTTATTGAGATTCCGGAAAGTATTTCAAAAGGTATCTATGTGTTACAATTAATTACTGCAGACAGCAAGCTTTGCTCTAAAGTAATTATAGAATAGCCTGTCATGTTTACATTTCTGAACCAGCTGGTTATTGGTCTTTCAAGAAAAATGAAAGCGGCTAGTGTTCTTTTTTGTGGATGGCTGATGGCTGCTCCGGTATTAATGGCTCAGGAAGCTCCTTTGCCTGATTCAACTAAAAGTTATCTGACTGCATTTACACATACACCTCCTGTTATTGACGGCATAACAACTGATCAGGTATGGCAGAAAGTGTTACCCGATTCTGATTTTACCATGTTCCGCCCGATAGAAGGTTCGAAGCCGTCTTTTAAAACAACATTCAGAATTCTTTATGATAACGCTGCACTATACGTATGTGCCGATCTGTTTGATGACTATCCTGACAGTATATTCAGGGAGCTGGGCTTGCGGGATGTTGAAGATCCCTACACGGGATTGTTTGGCTCCTCATTGAATGCTGATTATTTTGCCTTCTCATTAGACCCTTACAATACCCGCCAGGATGCTTTTGAATTTATTGTTTATGCATCAGGAGTTCAGGCAGATCACAAATCTTCTGATGATACCTGGGATGGAGTTTGGCAAAGTGCCGTTCAGATTCACGATCGGGGCTGGAGTGTTGAGTTAAAAATTCCTTATTCAGCAATCCGCTTTAGTAATGTTAAAAACCCGGTATGGGCTTTTCAGATCACCCGAAGTATCAGGCGCAGGCGTGAAACTTCACAATGGTGCCTGACTCCTTCCAAAGCATTTAATGAAATGCTTTATTTTGGAGTTCTGAATAACCTGGAGGATATCACTCCACCTGTGAGGCTTTCACTCACTCCTTATTTATCAGGATACATTGATCGGGGACCTGCTTTTAATCGGGATGGTTCGTTCTCTTATTCAAATACCTTATCCTGGCATGTAGGTGCCGACATTAAATACGGCATTGATGAACGATTTACTCTTGATATGACCCTGCTTCCTGATTTTGGCCAGACTCAGTCGGATAATAAAATCAAAACACTTGGCTATGAAGAAATAAATTATGATGAGAACAGATACTTTTTTAAAGAAGGTACCGATTTATTTAATAAAATTAACCTTTTCTATTCAAGAAGAATCGGGCAGCTGCCTTCCGGATTTTTTTCGGTCGAAAGCCAGCTTCAGGAGGGTGAAACCATAAAAACCAATCCTGCACAAGCCAGGTTACTGAATGCAGTAAAAATTTCTGGTAGAAATAACAGTGGAATGGGAATTGGATTTTTTAATGCTATTACCGGTGATACGTATGCAATAATTAAAAATGCAGTTGGCCGAGAAAGAAAAATTCTCACAGATCCGCTTACCAATTATAATGTTCTGGTATTTGATCAGCAAATCGGATCTTCTTCAAATGTTTACCTGATTAATACAAGTACCATCCGGAGCAGGGATTATGACGACTCAAACGTATCAGCTACTGGCTTTACCTTTGCTAATCATGCCAACAGCTGGGCTGTAGTCGGGAATATGATTCTCAGCCAGAACTTTACCAAGAATGATGATACACCACATACATACTCCAATATGTTGGGATATCGTTACCATGCAGAAATAAGAAAAGTGAGCGGATGGCTTCAGGGAGGAGCCGGGAGAAGCGGAGTAAGCCCGTCCTACAACCAACAGGATTTAGGTTACTACCTCACTTCAAACCGGATTAATTATTATGCTTACCTCAATGCATTTCAGTTTCAGCCGCGCGGTTTTATCCGTGAGGGGAATATCAGTATTCAGTCTGATTATGTTACAACCTATGAAAACCCTGACCGAACCCACTTTGAAATTACGTATAATTCGTTTCTGGACCTTAGAAGCTACAATTCAATTTTTACCGGAGCAGGAGTAACTCCGGTTTCATCTCATGAATATGACCCAAGAATTAGCGGCCAATTTGTGAACACCATGCGCTATTGGTATGCTTCTGCCGGATTGAGCAGCGATTATCGCAAGAGATTGGCAGTAGATGCTGAGTTCCAGATGCGGAATTTTCTGGATAACTACCGAAGTGAAAAATATAGTATGTCTCTGGCATTACGTTTCAGAATTAACAACAAGCTGACTATAAACTATAAGGCAGTATCCGAAACGGATCCGTATGATTTTGGATTTGCCGGTTATAGCAACAGTAACTATCTGTTTGGATTACGCAGACTTTTTAATTATACAAATACTTTTTCAGCAAGATATATCTTTATAAATGATATGTATGTGAGTGCCGCTTTCAGGCATTACTGGCTTACTGGTGAATATCGGATGTATTTTAATCTTGAAGATGACGGCAGCCTAACCGCGATTCTGGGAAAGGGAACCGAAAATGATTTTAGCTATAATGCTTTTAACATTGACCTGATCTATTCATGGCGGTTTGCCCCGGGAAGTATCTTGACTGTTTCTTATAAGAACTCCATTGAGTATGACGGACCTTTTGAAACCCGTAACTATATGAACAACCTGAAATCTACGTTAGATTTACCTCAGCTAAACAGTTTTTCAATTAAGCTCTTGTACTATCTTGATTATGCTGTTCTAAACAAAAAGAAAAGCAAATCTGATCAGTAATATGGATTTGATCTTATTCAGTAAATCGGCATAAACGCCTTAATGGCCGGGCTGCTGTTGACATAAACCGGTGTTAAACTCTAATTGCTTTCTTACAACTATCTTGTCAAAACCCTTTTCTGACTTGGGAAAATGAAAATTAAGGAGATCAGATTGCTTGATTGCGGAATAGTAAACTTTTTGTTAAAGCCAGGTTCTTAAAAAAATCAGCTTAATGGATGATTACATACCAACGGCTTTGTTCTGCTAACTTATGCTGATTTATTATTTTCGTGGTTTAAAATCTATGGCAGAAAACCATCAAAAGGCACTTCATTTGTTTAGCCGTGTTTTAATTGACCAGACAGGAATTGAGGAGCGTGTTGCAAGGCTGAATAAACGTAGTATTAAAAAAGATTCAAAATTGGAGGGTCTGAAACTGGCAATCAGTTTGATGGATCTGACTACACTTGATGCCCGCGATACACCAGCACGGGTCAGGCAACTCTGTGCTAAAGCAGTTCGCCCTCATGAGGCCATTCCGGGATTACCTTCTGCTGCTGCAGTTTGTGTTTATCCTAATTTGGTCAGTGAAGCAAAAAAGACACTTGCAGGGTCACCGGTCAAAGTTGCAGCTGTGGCAACTGCATTCCCGGGCGGGATGAGCAGCCTGAAAGTGAAAATTACAGAAACGAAATTTGCAGTCGGGCAAGGTGCTGATGAAATTGATATGGTTATTTCCCGCGGAAAGTTCCTGGAAGGTGAGTATGATTATGTGTTTGATGAAATTGCAGCTGTTAAAGAAGCCTGCGGAACGGCATTACTTAAGGTTATTCTTGAAACCGGTGAGCTAAGTACACTTGATCATGTTAGGCTTGCCAGTGACCTGGCACTGTATGCCGGAGCTGATTTTATAAAGACATCAACAGGTAAAATTCAACCTGCAGCAACACTCCCCGTTACACTGGTCATGCTGGAAGCAATCCGCGATTTTTATTACCGGACCGGCCGAATGGCAGGAATGAAACCTGCCGGAGGAATTTCTACTGCCAAACTGGCTTTACAGTATCTGGTGATGGTAAAAGAAACACTAGGGGCTGCCTGGCTGTCGCCCGGGTATTTCCGCTTTGGAGCAAGCTCACTTGCTAATGATTTACTGATGCAGATCGTTAAAGAGATGACCGGTGTTTATCAGAGTGCGGATTATTTTTCGAAGGACTGATGAAAACAGAAACCATCGGTATTCTTCTTTTACCTGTATTGCTCTGGCTTCCGGCAGTTACAACAGCTCAGCCGTTAACCATCATTCCTGAACCCCAGCTGGTTTCACCCCAACGCGGAAATTGTATCATTAAAGGTAAGCTCACTATTCATTATCAGAATGCAGACTCCATACTGATCCTGCCGGCTATTCGTTATTTTACTTCCGCTCTCCCTTCCAAAATCAGGTATTCTATAAAGCCGGATATTAAAGTAAATATTCAGGCTCTGGCATCACCGGTTCCCGTTATGATTTTTGAAAAGACAAAGAAAGATTTTTTCAGAAATGAGCAGTATAACCTGTTGGTTCAGCCAAAGGTGATCCGGATTGAAGCAGGCTCACAAGCAGGATTCTTTTATGCTGTGCAGACGTTGCTTCAGCTCATTCCGGTGGAGTTTCTCAATCCCGAAATGCCGGAATGGAGTATTCTTGAGTTACCTTGTCTTGAAATGGAGGATTATCCGTACCTTGAATACCGTGGGTTGCACCTGGATGTAGTTCGACATTTCTTTTCTGTGAGTGAAGTTAAAAAATACATTGATGTCATGGCTCAGTATAAACTAAACCGGTTTCACTGGCATCTGACTGATGACCAGGGATGGAGAATTGAAATCAAAAAATATCCTAAGCTTATAGAAATAGGATCTAATCGCAGTGAATCCATGACTGGTGCTTATGATGATCAGCAGTTTGATAATACTCCTTACGGGGGATATTATACTCAGGAGGATATTCGGGAGGTGGTTTCCTATGCTGCTGAACGTTCTGTTGAAGTGATTCCCGAGATTGAAATGCCCGGTCATGCTATGGCAGCTTTGGCAGCCTATCCCGAATTGTCTTGTAATGGTGGTCCTTTTGAGGTTGCAACCTCCTGGGGTGTGTTTGATGATGTTTTCTGCACCACCGAACCGGTATTCCGCTTCCTGGAAAGTGTACTGGAAGAAGTCTGTGAATTATTTCCGGGCAGGTACATTCACATTGGAGGAGATGAATGCCCGAAAACAAGATGGAAAACCTGCAGCCTGTGTCAGACCCGAATCAAAACCGAGGGTTTGAAAGATGAAAACGAACTGCAAAGCTGGTTTGTTCAGCGAATTGAAAAATTCCTAGAGCAGAAAGGAAAGCAGGTCATCGGCTGGGATGAAATTCTGGAAGGTGGCCTGGATGGGAAGGCAACCATTATGAGCTGGAGAGGAACAGAGGGTGGTATTGCAGCAGCCAGGCAGCATCATGATGTCATCATGACACCCGGCTCCCATTGCTATTTTGACCATTACCAGGCAAGCCCCGAACTCAGTCCGCTGGCTTTCGGTGGCTATACACCCGTTGACAAGGTTTATCATTTTAGCCCGGTGCCAGATGATTCTCTCACTCCGGAACAAAAGGTTTATATCATTGGAGCACAGGGAAACCTCTGGACTGAATACATAATTGATTTTTCACACGTTCAGTACATGGCCTATCCGAGGGCATTGGCTCTTGCAGAAGTCCTCTGGTCAAACCCCGAACACCGCAACTGGGACAGCTTTTCTTCAAGGCTGATTCAGCATTTCAGAAGACTGCAATTGCAAGGTGTGAATTATTCAAATGATTTGTTTAATGTAACATCGGCCATTTTTGCAGATTCCGTTTCTCACCAGCTCTTTATCAGTCTGTCCAAACAAATTAAAGACGGAAGGATATATTTTACAACAAACGGTTCAGACCCTGATTCTACTTCATTTGTCTATTCAGAGCCTGTACCGGTTAAAACCAGTCAGCTAAAAGCAAAACTTATCTCTGGCTTGGGCCCGACAAAGACACTTTCAAGAAATTTCAGACTACATAAGGCAACCGGACTTCCTTACGAATTAACTTTCCCTTTAAAACAGTATGACGCAGGAACTGCCTTTGGATTGACTGATGGCATTACCGGTAAGGTGAGTCAGTATAACACCTGGGTTGGATTTTCAGGAAATGACCTGGAAGCAACTCTTGATTTAAGGGAAAATACAGAAGTCAGAAAAGTATCTGTTAATTTTTACAATAAGAACAGAGCCTGGATATTCCTTCCTCAATATCTTGAGATTTCAGTTTCAGATGATGGAATGGATTTTTATCCGGTTGCCAGACAAGAAATTATCAGCAATGAAGAACCCAACTCAATTATCAATTCTACTTTTATTCTGCCGGATCAGAAAATGCGCTTTCTCAGAATCAGGGCTAAAAATATAGGAATCTGTCCGCCCGGTTCAGTTTGTGAGGGTCAAAAAGCCTGGTTGTTTGCAGATGAAATTGTGGTTGAATAAATCACAGAGTAAGCCTCCTTTTTAAATCAAAATCAGTAAATGACTGATTACCTTTGCCAGAACAGATTTGAATTGTGAATCCTCATCTTGATCCTGAAGCCGGCCGACTGACACCTGATGAACGTGAAGCTGAGAAAACACTTAGGCCACTTGCTTTTCATGATTTCAAGGGTCAGTTTAGTGTTGTTGACAACCTACAGGTATTTGTTCAGGCTGCCCGTCAGCGTGGCGACTCACTGGATCATGTCTTACTTCACGGTCCTCCCGGCTTGGGCAAAACAACCTTAGCTCATATTATTGCAAATGAACTTGGAGTCAGCATTAAAATTACCTCAGGGCCGGTAATAGACAAGCCCGGAGATCTGGCCGGTCTCCTTACCGGGCTTGGTACTAATGACGTTTTATTTATTGATGAAATTCACAGACTGAGCCCGATGGTAGAAGAATACCTCTATTCAGCAATGGAGGATTTCAGGATTGATATTATGATTGACAGCGGCCCCAATGCCCGGTCAGTCCAGATTAAAATTAATCCCTTTACACTGATTGGAGCAACAACCCGCAGCGGGCTACTAACGGCTCCCTTGCGCGACCGTTTTGGAATTACTTCCCGGCTTGAATATTATGATGCTTCTCAGCTTGGCAATATTATCAGACGATCGGCTTCAATTCTGAGAACGGAAATGGATAGAGATGCCTCTGAAGAAATTGCCCGCAGAAGCCGGGGCACACCCCGGATTGCCAATGCCTTACTGAGAAGAGTGCGTGACTTTTCTCAGGTTAAAGGTAACGGAATGATTGATCTGAAGATTACAAAGTATGCACTTGAAGCATTAAATGTAGATGCTTATGGATTAGACCGGATGGATAACCTGATTCTGACAACTGTAATTGATAAATTCAAAGGTGGTCCGGTTGGCCTGAATACTATTGCTACTGCTGTGGGTGAAGAGGCTGGTACCATTGAAGAAGTTTATGAACCTTTTTTAATTATGGAAGGTTTCCTGTTACGAACTCCGCGAGGAAGAGAAGTAACCGAGAAAGCCTTCAGGCATTTGAACAGAAAGAAGCCTCACCGTTCAGCTGGCGGTAATCTGTTTGATTGAGTTAATAAAAGAAAAAATTATGACAACTTCAGAAAAAATTAAAGCTGAAGCGAAAAGACTTGGATTTGATTTTTGTGGTATTTCAAAGGCGGGCTTTCTCGAAGAAGAAGCCCTGCGACTTGAAAAATGGCTGCTTAATGGGATGCATGGAAAAATGCAATACATGGAAAATCATTTTGATAAACGGCTCGATCCAACCATTCTGGTTCCCGGTGCAAAATCTGTAATCAGTCTGATGCAGAATTATTATACACCTGAAACACAAAAGAGTCCCACAGCTCCCAGGATTTCAATGTATGCACTGGGTAAAGATTATCATTTTGTAATCAAGGAAAAGCTGTGGCAACTGATGGATTTTATTAAGCAACATATTGGTGAAGTCAATGGAAGAGCTTTTGTCGATTCTGCACCGGTTCTTGAGCATTCATGGGCAGCAAAAAGCGGATTAGGGTGGATTGGGAAAAATACAATCCTGATTAACCCAAAAGCCGGTTCCCTTTTTTTTCTTGCTGAACTAATTCTTGATCTTGAACTGGAAACAGATACTCCAATGCATGATTACTGTGGAACCTGCAATCGTTGTGTTGAAGCCTGCCCAACCGGAGCAATTGTAGATCCTTATGTGGTAGATGGTAGTAAGTGCATTTCGTATTTCACTATTGAGCTGAAAGATGAATTGCCTGAGGAATATAAAGGAAAGTTTAAAAACTGGGCTTTTGGATGCGATATCTGCCAACAGGTTTGTCCCTGGAACAGATTCTCTACTCCTCATAATGAAGCAGGATTAATGCCAGATAAAAATCTGTTAAGTATGACAGAATCTCAATGGATTGAAATAACCGAAGATGTATTTAATAAATTATTTCGTGACTCTCCGTTAAAACGTACAGGATTTAAAGGGATGCAGAGAAATATCCGGTTTCTGAAGGAAAATATTCAGCCTGAAATTTTATCCGGGAATGATGAAAAAAGATAAATCTTTTTATTTTAGCCCGCTAAAATTTAAAGGTAACGAAAATTATGAAAAAAATTACATTTCTGATTGCCAGTGTATGTATGATTACAGCGGCAATAGCTCAATTTCCACAAGGAAATCTGAGCAATTCAAGCCGGAATCCGGTGGTTCAATCCAATAACCCCGATGCTTTCGGAGGATATGTTCCGGCCCCTGTAGCAGTTTTATTTACTGATGACATGGATGATCTGAATGATACGACATCGCTTCAAGGCCGGGGCTATTTCACATATTATCGCGGAACGGGACCTCAGGGAGCTGCTCCTTATTGGTTTCAGGGAAACCCAAGCGTGTTTACGGATTTTAATGGGATTCAGCAGGATGGGTATGTCGGATCAAACTTTAACACAGTTACCGGAACGAATAATATTGATAACTGGCTTGTTCTGCCCGATCTGAATATTCAGACTGGTGATACCCTTTCTTTTTATTCTCGATCACCTGCCGGATCAACTTATCCTGATTCAATTGTTGTTATGTTTAATCCGACAGGGGCAACTGTTCCAGAAGATGCAAACTGGACTGAACTTGGCAGATTTAAAGTAAACGTGGCAGGTATGTGGGAAAGAAAATGGTTTTTGGCATCTTCAGATGGAGCCAATGCTCGATTTGCAATCCGGTATAAAGTGGCTAATAGTGGCCCCACAGGTACAGCAGGTGATTATATCGGAATTGACCAGATTGATGTGATTGAAGGAGCCGGTGGATCTACCCCCTGTCCGGTACCACACGATTGTTGTTCAGATGCGGCTGATATAAATTCAGCATTTGCAGGGGCTGTTGGAACGAAGGTTACTGTTGGGCCTTATGATAATTCATTGGCAACCACAGATATTGATGATCCTGCAACCGGATTTGAGTGTTTTGGCGAACCTGACGGAGGTGGTGCTGCACCAACTCTGGACAATACACTCTGGTACTCATTTACCGGAACAGGAGATTTGTATTTTATTGAAACAGACAACTGCGGTACTCCGCCTGTTGCAAATTATATTGATGATGGCGATACCCAAATTGCACTCTATACCGGAAGCTGCGGAAATCTGACACCCGTTCTTTGTAATGAAGACGGTCCTCAGGCAACCTCTACTCATTATCCAGCTGGATTTAATTTGCAAACTCAGGCTGGAGTGAATTATGTCATGATTGTTGACGGGTTTAATTACAACGGAACGCTCTCAACCGGTAATTTCTGCATTAGTGTGACCAAGCTGCAGGGAGTTGCCTGTGGTGCTCCTAATATTTCAGCAGGAACGGGTGCTGTAAATAAGAATTGTGTAAATTATGGAGATACCCTGATAGGAACAATTGCTGGAGCTGTTGCTCCGACTCAAGGTCCTTACAGTGGTTTTGGATGGGTCATTTCGACCAGCTCAATCAGCGGGAATAACGACCCGTTGAATGATCCTTCAGTAGTTGGAGGTGGTCCAATTATGTCCTTACCTTCAGGAGTCTCATTGATTAATAACGGAACTCCATTTGCAGCAGGAATCTATTATTTTACTCCTGTAGTATTTGGTAATGCTCAGCCTAACCCGAATGTCCCGGGCCAGCCGCAGTATATCTTTCAATTGATTCTTGATCCGAACTGCACCACTACAGGAACATCCATCATGGTTGAGTTAAAAGCACAAAGTCAGCCCTGCGGGCTTGGTGTTAATGAGATTGGCAGTCAACCTGCCGGATTTACCGTTTATCCAGTCCCGGTTAAGGACATTGCTTATTTTACACTGAACCTGAGCACTTCATCAACAGCTGAAATTCAGATTAAAGATAATCTGGGTCGGGTAGTAATTTCCGAATCAAAACAGATGATCAGCGGAGAGAATCACCTGAACCTGGATCTGTCATCAATTCCGTCAGGAGTTTATTTTATGGCGGTTCAGACAGCCGACAAAAACTATGTTTCAAAATTTATTAAAGAGTAATTAAAGAAGCATTTGTTAGAAAAGGTCCTGATGAATAATCAGGACTTTTTTTTTAAATAGACCACATTGTACAACTGAGGAGGTTATCTTTGCCAAGAGAATTCGGTTCTGTGCTTGTTAGGTGAGGTTACCGGATGAAAAAATGCTGCTGCCCGGAAATGTGGAGACACGCCAATGGGTTGAACAGGCTTGGCCGGGATAAGGCTTGGCATAATGCAGCTTCCGGATGATAAAATCCGGATAAGTCTTCCGAAACTAAAGCTAAACGAGGAGCATCGGAGCATTGGGCAATGAATTGTCATTCATTTGCTGTTGCTGGTGTAATCCACCTCACGCTACAGTTAATCCGGGTTTAAATCTTCTGAAGATGGAGCACACCTTGCAAAAAGAGGAATTTATTCAATTGCTCAGTTACGGTAACAGAGATCCTGTTAAAGAGCATACTGAAAATATGCTGACTTCTGAATTAGCTGAAATCGTTAGTGAAATCCCCGAAGATCAACAGGTCTTCGCTTTTCGTTGTATGAGTCGCGATAAGGCCGCCCGCGTATTTGAATTAATAGAACTTGAAATTCAAAAAAGGCTGCTTGACGTATTACCTCACCGGCAAGTCGCTTTATTACTGAATGATATTGCTGCCGATGTACGTACCTCAATTCTTGAATCACTTCCTGCAGATCTGATTAATAAACACCTGAAAGTATTAACTCAAAGCGAGCGATTGATTGCGCTCAAATTACTGGGCTATCCTGAGAATTCGATCGGCCGGCTCATGACACCTGATTATGTTGCGTTGAAAACTGACTGGACCGTTCAGCAGGCATTCGATAATATCCGTGAAAACGGTCAGGCAATCGGGTCACTGGATACATTCTTTATTGTTGATGAAAAAGGACGACTGGTGGATGACATAACAGCCCGGCAGTTACTCTTATCATCACCTGCAGCTATTATCAAAGAAATAGCTGACGGAAAATTTATTTCATTGAATGTTGCAGATGATCAGGAAGTAGCCATTGAAGAATTTAAAACCCATAACAAGTCAACCCTTCCAGTAACCGATGCTGCCGGTGCATTATTGGGGATTGTGACGATTGATGATGTGTTACAAGTGGCTGAAGAGGAAAACACGGAAGATATTCAGAAACTGGGTGCTGTGGAAGCATTGGATATGCCTTATATGCAAACTACCTTAGCTACAATGGTGCAGAAACGGTCAACCTGGCTGATTGTTCTGTTTATCGGGGAAATGCTGACAGCAACAGCAATGGCCCATTTTGAACATGAAATTGCTCGTGCTGTTGTTCTTGCTTTATTTATTCCTCTGATTGTTTCAAGTGGAGGCAATTCAGGATCTCAGGCAGCAACGCTGATTATCCGGGCTCTAGCCTTGGGTGAAGTAACCCTACGCGACTGGTGGAAAATTATGAGAAGAGAAGTCATATCAGGACTGTTGTTAGGATTGATTTTGGGTGTAATTGGTTTTCTCAGAATTGCAATCTGGCAACTAGTTAATTCAACTTATGGTGAGCATTGGCTGATTCTTGCTGTTACAATCGGAATTACACTGGTTGGTGTAGTAATGTGGGGAACTTTAATTGGGTCTATGTTTCCGATTATTCTGAAACGGTTTGGTGTTGACCCTGCTACAGCATCAGCACCTTTTGTAGCAACAGCTGTTGATGTAACAGGTCTGATTATTTATTTCAGTGTTGCGGCAATCTTGATGAGAGGTTCCCTGTTATAAGATCCGGATGAGGTGTCATCACAGGGAATAAGCTAACTTGCTGCCAGATTAATCTTATTTTCCGGCAGCGATAGAGTCTTTTATTTTTTGTTCCAGTTCTTCAGCCAGTTCCGGATTGTCAATCAGTAATTGCTTGACAGCATCCCTGCCCTGGCCAAGTTTAGTGTCTCCGTAGCTGAACCAGGAACCACTTTTCTTTACAATATTATGGTCCACCCCCAGATCAATAATTTCACCGGCTTTACTAATTCCTTCACCGTACATAATATCAAATTCGGCAGTTTTAAAAGGAGGGGCAACTTTGTTTTTAATTACTTTAACACGGGTACGGTTACCTACTACATGTTCACCTTCTTTTATTTGTCCTGTTCTGCGGATATCCAGCCGGACGGAAGCATAAAATTTTAAAGCATTTCCACCGGTAGTTGTTTCGGGGTTACCAAACATTACTCCGATTTTCTCACGTAACTGATTAATGAAAATACAACAGCAACCTGTCCGGCTTATGGTAGCAGTGAGCTTACGTAAGGCTTGTGACATCAGCCGTGCATGAACTCCCATTTTAGAGTCGCCCATTTCACCTTCAATTTCACTTTTAGGAGTTAAAGCAGCAACAGAATCAATGACTAGAATATCAATGGCTCCGGAACGGATTAGGTTATCGGCAATCTCAAGTGCCTGTTCGCCATTATCAGGTTGAGAAATGAGCAGATTTTCAATATCTACACCCAGTTTCTGAGCATAAAAACGGTCGAATGCATGTTCAGCATCAATAAAAGCAGCAATGCCTCCGTTATGCTGAACGTTTGCAATGGCATGAATGGCCAGGGTAGTTTTACCGGATGATTCAGGTCCGAAAATTTCAATGATTCTACCCTTTGGCAAACCACCAATTCCCAGGGCCAGATCCAGCGAGATGGAACCGGTTGAAATGGATTCCAGCGGTTCAATTGCTGAATCACCTAACCGCATAATGGTTCCTTTTCCATAGGTTTTTTCCAGCTTGTCAATTGCAAGCTGAAGCACTTTCAATTTCTCTTTATTTTCGGATGTTGTTGCCATGATATTTTTTTGTTTTACAGAATGATTGTTTTACCACCAATACAATAGTGACAAAGGTGTAAAATAACCGTTGAAAAACAAGTTGTCGTTAATAAATTATTCCGGTGGTTTCGCTTTTTATTTAGCTGATCGGATTAGCTGAAAACTTTTTGCAAGTTCATATTTGGTTCCATCCTGCCCGGTTGCATTTACCACAACAAAGTAAGTTCCGTCCGGAGCCTCTTTCCCATTGGAAGCAGTTCCATCCCATCCGAATCCGGGTTTATCCCAGCTAATTATTTTCTCACCCCAACGGTTGTAAATTTCAGCTTTTACTTCTGTTATTCCATCTTCATTAAACATAAACAGATCATTAAAACCGTCATGGTTTGGTGTAAAGACATTCGGAACACTGAAAGACGAGCCGTTTTCAACCGTAATTCTGATAATCAGCGTATCACTACATCCGTCTGTGTTGGTTGCAATTAATGTAACATCATAAGTACCATTACTGGTAAAGACATGTTGAGGATTGGCAGAGCCGGAAGTACTATTATCTCCAAAATTCCAGGAATAGGTTGTTGCACCATTACTTTGGTTAGTAAAGTTGACAGTCAGCGGTGCAGTTCCGGATGAGACATCGGGAGTTGCTGCTGCTGTTACTTCCGGTGAAACGGTTACAGTAACCGAATCGGTTACTGAACAGCCTCCTTCGGTTGCTGTTACAATATAAGAAGTGGTTACTGAAGGACTGGCAACAGGATTGGGAACATTGGGATTTGAAAGGCCTGTTACCGGAACCCATTGATAAGTTGTTGCTCCTGAGACGGATAACGGTGTGCTTTCACCATGACAAATAGTAACATCGTCAGAGATTGAGATTGCAGGGATTGGTCCTACATTAACAGCTAATACCGAAGAAGCTGAACAACCCGTGTTGTCTGTTACAGTAACTGTATAGGATGATGTACCGGTAGGAGGCAAGACAGTTATGTAAGAATTGTTAGAGCCGTTGCTCCATAAAAACTGACTACCCCCGGAACCTCCGGAAGCATTTGCTGTTAAGGTTGTTGAATCACCTTCGCATAAATTGCTATTGCCTGAAAGGGTAACAAATATTTGTGGGTTTTGACCGACTGTAACAGTTTGGGTTTCTGTACATCCTGATGCATCTGTGACAGTTACAGTGTAGATTCCTGGTGATATATTCATATTGAGCGAGTCGGTATTACCGTTTGACCACTGATATGCGAATGGAGGATTTCCTCCTGTAACATTAACCGAGGCTGATCCGGTTACAAGATCATCACACTGGGCATTGGAAGAATTTACGCTTAACGACATCGGAGTATAACCGGTAAGGGTATAATTAAAAACTGCACTACACCCTGCTGAATCAGTAACTGTTAAAGTATAGGCACCGGTAGTAAGGCTGGATAAAGATGAAGTTATACTTCCGTCATTCCATAAAAAAGTATAGGGTTGAGTTCCCCCGGTTACAGCAGTTGTAATGGATCCTGAATTTGGAACACATCCAGGCCCCAGAACAGTTGCATTATCCAATATCTCATCCGGTTCAGTAATCTGAAAGAATACAATCTTACTACAATTATATACATCAAAAACAGTAACTGAATAGATACCGGCTCCCAAGTTAGTCAGGGTTTGTGTTGTGTCGCCTGTACTCCAGAGATAGGTATAAGGCGGCTGTCCGCTGGCACCAGCAGCATAAGCAGTGCCGGTTGAATCACCATGACAGGCAGGATTTGTTGTAATCAGTGTAGGTAACTGAACAGTACAATTCTCCTGGATACAATATGGAAGAAGAATCGTTTCAGGAGTACAGCCAACAACCGTCCAACTTCCAGAGACCTGATCTCCATAAACGGTAACGCCAATATTGCCGCTTAACTGAGCAGAGATTCCTGAGATTGTTGCAACAGAAAAGCAAAAATTCCAAGTAAACGAAATGCAGTTATCACCATAGTTATTTCCAGGAATGCCATCAATGATACCGGTAGAGGAACCAGAAGGCGTATCATAATAGAATCCGGGTCCAAAAGATAAACCGGTATTCGTACTGGTGCAGGAAGTAAACCAGCCCCAAACACCCATACCATCGCAACTGGGTGAAGCTGAGACAGCAGCTAACGTTGTAGAATCCCATCCAGATCCCAATAATGGAACTATTCCATGTAACCAGTTAATTCCTCCCTGAGAATAATTGGTAATCGAAACACAAACTGTAATGGTAGAACCTGCCTCATAGCATCCGGTTAATGGATTAGGAGGGGGGGTAATGGAAATCGTTGAACTACCAATACAATTTTGTGCCTGTAAATAAGAAGTAATTAAGAGGCATAAGTAAACAGCGAATAGATATTTTTTCATTGGATAGGTTATTTGAGGCAGTATTATATACTTATATATTAGGATACTTACCAGGGCAAAAAAGTTGCAAGATTGAAAATTTTTAATTCAACTGCCACCACCTGATCTGAGTTGAGACTAAGGTTTCAGCTGGCAGTTGACTTAGTTTTTTTGTTTCATGGCAAACAACTATAACTTCATTTTGATGCTCTAACTGAAGTTTTTCAAGCTTCACGAGAAGTCTTGAAATCTCTTTAAGAGTAACAATATAGCTGTTCTGATAGTCCGGAACCATAGAAACAAATTAATAAAAAGGGAATGCGGAGGTGAAAATATGCAATTTTTGGGAATTGCAAATCTTTTTTCTTAAAAATTATCCAGGTAAGTTTTCAACAATTGAACCATTAATGCTGAGGATCATTGCCTTCCGCTCCTGGCTCTGCAAGATCGTCATAGTCAATATCAGAAAAACGGCTGTCTAATGGCTTCCCCTGGTCACCTTGGTTTTCAGGCTTAGGATGCTGATTGATATAGTCAATCGCTTCACTCAGTCCATCAATAAATTTCTGAAAGTCTTCACGATATAGGAAAATTTTATGCTTTCGGAATACAGGCTTTTCTCCTTCATTGGTCATCATCCTTTTGCTTTCAGTGATGGTCAGGTAGAAATCATTTGACCGAGTTGATTTCACATCAAAGAAATAAGTTCTTTTTCCTGCTCTTACTGCTTTTGAAAACGACTCAGACTGATCGTGGTGTTCATGCTCATTCATAAACGGCTTTCTTTAGATCTTGGCCAAAAGTAAAAAAAATCAGTTACCAAGTAAATAATAACAAATTGTCTATTTAGAGTGATTCTTAACTTAATTCACTGAGCGCGGCCTCAAGTTTAACCATCACCTCTTTAATCTGGTTTTCTCCTGTACAAGTTCCAACTGAAATACGGTACCAGGGGGAGTTCTGGGATGCCCCAAAAGCTGAAAAGGGAACAACAGCCAGTGTTGCCTTTTTGAGCAGGTAAGAGGTAACTTCACCCTGGTTTTGTAGTGTTTTCCCTTCAGCTGTTTTCTTGCCTGTCAGATCAAACTTAACAGTCAGGTAAATCGCACCTTGAGGTGCAATGCAATCTACATTATAACCTTTTAATTTCAGATTAACAAAAGCATCATGAAATGCCTTAAGCCGCTTGTAAATTTCATCTTTAAACTGCTCAAGGTAGGTATCAACTGATTTGGTATTTTCAAGAAAAGAAGCCACGGCAATCTGCTCTGCTTTAGGTGCCCATGCACCAACATGAGAGAGAATAGCTGCCATCCGGTTAATAATATATTTTGGGCCGTAGGCCCAGCCAACTCGCACCCCGGTTGCTGCAAATGATTTTGAGATTCCGTTTATAAAGATAGTATAATCGCGCATTGCCGACCTTAGTGAAACGGGATTGTAGTGTTTGGTACCTTCAAACAGCAATGACGAATAAACCTGGTCATACATCACATAGAGTGGTTTTTCTGTTCCCTTGCGTCTTTCATTTTCCTGTAACACCAGGTCGCAAATACTTTCTAATTGCTTTTTGCTGAAAACAGTTCCGGTCGGATTTAATGGTGAACAAAAGGCAATCATTCTGGCATTTTTCAGATGAGGTTCCAAGAGCGAGGCATCGGGCATAAAAAACTGTTCTGGCTGAGTTTCAATCATTACTCCTTTTGCCAGTGACAGGTGACAATAATGGTTATTGTTCCACGATGGCGATGGATAGATCACTACATCTTCCGGATCTAGTAAGGTCTTGAATGTTGCATAGATAGCAGGCCGTGATCCGGAAGTAATCAGAACCTCTTCGGGCAAATAATCAAGCTGTTTAGTTCGGCTAACGAAGTGGCTTACAGCTGTACGTAATACCGGCATACCGTTAGCAGCAGGGTAATTCGTCTGCTCATCTTTATACGCTTTAATAATCAGATCGGTCAGCAGATGCGGAATCGGGAAAACAGCAGGGTCAAAATCTCCAATTGTGAAGTTGTAAATTTTTTCACCTCTTCGAATCAACTCATTAACTTCATTTGCAAGTTTGATTATTTCTGATCCAATCAGACTTTCTGCCATTGTTGAGATCCGCAAGGTATTGGCTTCAGCAGTTAGCATAGTGTGTAGATATTTTCAACCTTCAAACCTACTGATTTTTTTTTAAAATCCGGGCCTGGATATCATCAGTATTAGCCGATGACTTTCAATTTTAATTTGACTTCCTTGCCAAAGAAAAGACGGGTACTCTTCTCAAAAGAAGTTGTCAGATCAGAAACATAGAAAATATCATCACTTGTTCGCAATTGACTAAGCAGGTTTTCAATTTTGAGGATTTCTTTGAGTCTTCGGGCAACTTGCTGAGCAGAATCAAAAATTTTAACTTTATGCTGAAAGAAAGCTGAAATCTCATTTTTAATCAGCGGATAATGGGTGCAAGCCAGAACCAGCGCATCAATATGCTCAAATCCGGGATGAGACAAGTATTGATGCAAAGCCGAAGTAATGGCACTCTTATTATGAAATTCTTCTTCAATGATCACAGCTAGTAACGGAGCAGCTACAACTGCATATTGGAGTGTTGGTTTTCTGCGTGAAAATTTTTCCTGGTAAACTCCTGAGTTGATAGTAGTCTGCGTGGCAATAATACCGACTTTATTAATCGAGCTGTCTGAGATAACAGCCTCGACCATCGGATCGATTACATTGATTACCGGTATATGACCTTCATATCGATCACGCAACATGGTGTAAGCAGCTGCTGAAGCAGTATTGCAGGCAATAACAACGGCCTTGCAATGAATGTCATTCAGTAGGAACCGGGTAATGGAGTCTGCGTACTGGCTTACCAGTCCGGTTGATTTATTGCCATAAGGCATTCGGGCAGTATCGCCATAATATACCAGTTGTTCATCCGGGAGTAAGCCTGCTATGGCATGTGCCACAGTTAATCCTCCTATGCCGGAGTCAAAAATACCGATAGGAGCCTGTGAATTACGTTGAAGGAATTGCATTGTTAATCCGGTGTTGCTGACTTGTAATTCAGAATCTGGTCAATAGTAGTAATACTTACTGCATGATATCCATTACGGGCATGCTTATAAATCTTTAATGCCAGGGCTTTTCCGCTATCGGTTTTTGCCAGCGCTGAATAGAGTGGGCGTAGAAATTTTCTTCTTCCAACCGTTGTCAGAAACTCTTCAAGATTTGAATAGGCAGGCTCATAATGATTTGAAATGCAAAGCAGCAGCCACTGGTTTCTGATTTCAGCATTACGACTGGAGTTGAAATGAAACAAGTTGTCTAACTTTATCATTTGTTCTAAAGTAAGATTCTCAGGAAGGCTGCGTAAAAAGTACAAGTAATGATGGGTAGTCCAGTTTGAAAGATTCTGTGTATGGATTGGTTTTCCGTCACTAAAATCCCGGGCAAGGGCAGCAGCTTTATCCAACTCTGCAGATTTTGTCAGCGGGCGATTGTCTGGAAGCCCCGGTTCAAACATCCATTGTTCGGTTCTGATTTTATCCTGATCTTCTTTACTCAGCAGGTTTGTATAGAGATAATCTCTGAACTTTTCGGTTGTCATACTCTGAAATGCATAGGTATTAAAATAATTTTTCAAAAAATGATCCCAACGCTTGCGCCCAACTGTTTGTTCAATCAGGGTTAGAAAAAGTCTTCCTTTTTCATAAGCGATATCCGACATGCCATCATCCGGGTTTCGGCCCTTCAGATCCATCTTCAGTCGGGTGTCCGGACTAGAAGACCCTAAATCTTTCAAGGTTGTCAGCAGGTCATCATCAGCAATTGCTGCCAGCATGTCAGCGTAGGGTTTTCCGTAGATCTTCTCCATAATCCGGGATTCAAAGTAGGTGGTAAAACCTTCATTTAGCCAGAAGTCATTCCATGTAGCATTAGTAACCAGATTGCCACTCCAGGAATGAGCCAGTTCATGAGCAATCAAGGCAGTCAATGAACGGTCACCGGCAATTACTGTAGGAGTAGCAAAAGTCAGTCTTGGATTTTCCATTCCTCCAAAAGGGAAACTGGGCGGGAGTACCAAAACATCATAACGACCCCAGCGATAATCACCATAAAGCATAGAAGCAGAATCAATCATTGCCGGCATGTCTGCAAATTCATAGTAAGCTTGATCAAGTATTTGAGGTTCCGCATAAACTCCGCAGCGGTGATCATAAGCCTGATACCGTAAATTGCCTACTGCAAGTGCCATCAGATAAGATGGAACGGGCTGAGGCATATTAAAATGATAAATTCCGTTTCGATGGAGAACGGTGTCATTTTCAGCACTCATGACTGCCATGAGCGAGCGAGGGCATTCAATCTCTGCATCATAGGTAAAACGGATACCCGGAGAGTCCTGCAAAGGAATCCAGGAACGGGCAAGCGTGGCTTCAGACTGGGTGAATAAAAAAGGAGACCTTCTGCCAGAGGTTTGTTCAGGACTGAGCCATTGCAATGCTTCTGCATCCGGAGCAGTTTGATAATAAACAGTAACTGTTTTTGTATTCGGATTGATTGCAATTGAAAGCGGTTGTCCCAGGTAGGGGTCATTATCTCCCAGGCTGAATGAAGTCTCTGAATTGTCAGCTTTTGTTTTCTCAATGGTAAGCTTTTGGGTGTCGAGTATCAGCTGATTTGCTCCGGTTTTATTTTCAATAGTCAGAATGACCTTGCCCGATAGTCTTTTATTTTCAAAATCGGTTTTCAGGTGAAGAGATAAGTGCCTGACAGCAACTTCTTCAGGTCTTGAAAAAGAGTGTGGATCGGTTACAACCGTTTCTTTTGGTTTCTCAAGATTAGATTTACAACCTGAACCGGTTAATGCTAAGATTAATATCATCAGCCATTGGTATTTCATAATTTTTAAAATTGTGAGTACAAAGAAAACAAACGCAGGTAAAGAATACTTTTGCATTCACAATTAAGCATCATTTGCTGGATGTTACAACCTGACAGTGTCAATTTCGTACTTAGAGATTCTTCGGAATTCGTTTTTGGAGATGCTGAAATTGATACTGTTATTAAAACAGCCAGATCGGTAGAAAAGCACAATCTTTTTTCCGGTAAAGAGTATCGGGTGGAAACAATTAAGCCGGTTCCAAGAGAAAAACCGGTTGCTGACTGGTTTACATTAACAGCAATCCTGGTGGTTGTTTATTATACAACCTTGTTTTTATTAAATGGCAAAGCAATGGCACGGCTGATAAAAGCTTTTTTTAATATTTCAGTGAGTAATCAATTAGTTCGTGATGAGAACCTGGTCATTCAGCGAACTTCTGTACTACTCTCAGTTGGTTTTTATGCAGTTGCCGGATTGTTGCTTTACCTGGCAGGTAAAAATTATTATTCGGGGTTTGAGAACATTCAGGATTTCTTCTGGTTCTTTCTCATTGCTGCTGTTTTGGCAATCCTTTATTTTCTAAAAATTATTTTAGTTCGATTTTTAGGCTATGTTTTTAATGCACCGCGTATAGCGGATAATTACATTTTTAATATTTTGCTGATTAATAATATAGCCGGAATGACATTGCTCCCATTTTTATTTTTTCAGGTATATGCGATTTCTATCAATTCCGGAATTTTTCTGAAAATTACTTTTGTCATTGCATTATCCTGCTGGCTGTATCGTTTGGTCAGGGGTTCATTAGCCTGGTTTTCATATTCAACCTATTCGCTGCACTATTTATTTTTCTACATTTGCATCCTTGAAATAGCTCCTTTGCTCATAGTGATAAAAATTTTGTGACAGGCGGGCTGTTTTACTTTAAAAAACTGGCTGAATCAAAAACAAGAAAAGTTTGAAAGTAAAAACAATCCTGGTTACTCAACCAAAACCTGAATCAGAAAAATCACCGTACTATAACATTACAGGTAAGTTTAATGTTAAATTAGATTTTCGTCCGTTTATTCATATTGAAGGTGTATCTGTTCATGATTTCCGAAAAACCAGAATCAATATTCCTTCGTTTTCATCCATCATATTAACCAGCCGTCATGCTGCTGATAATTTCTTCAGAATTGCCAAGGAAATGAGGGTGACCAGGCTGGATGAGTTTAAGTATTTCTGCATGTCTGAAAGTACAGCATACTACCTTCAGAAGTTTATGCAGTACCGCAAACGAAAAGTTTTTATCGGCCGTCAGACTATTGATGATTTGATTGATGTAATCAAAAAGCACAGTAAAGATAAATTTTTGCTTCCCTGTTCGGATATTCACAAGCAGGAAATCCCCGATACGCTTGCCCGTCACGGTATTGAATTTACCAAAGCTGTTATTTACCGGACTGTATGCAGCGATTTAAGTGATTTGGAAAATGTAAATTATGATATGCTGGTGTTTTTCAGCCCGTCAGGAATTACCTCATTATTTAAAAACTTTCCGAAATTCAGGCAAGGCAACACCCGGATAGCCGCTTTTGGCCAGACTACCAGCCAGGCTGTTCTGGATGCGGGTTTACGATTAGACGTCCAGGCACCCGTTCCGGAAGCTCCCAGTATGACAATGGCAATTGAACAATACCTGAAGAAGGTGAATAAATGAGCAGCTATGTGCTGTTTTAACCTACTTACATTTCTTTTACTTTAAACTTCTTATGCTTAAAAATGCATTTCTGACCATTGGCACAAGAGGATTGATTGTAGTTGTAAATTTTCTGACGGCTATACTGAGCGCAAGATATCTTGGAGCAGAGGGAAAGGGTATCATCAGCTTGTTTACGCTGAATATGAATATCATTGTTGTCTTTTCCTTTTTTGTAGGTGGCCCTGGCCTGATTTACCTCTTCCCCAGATCTGAGGTGAATAAATTATTTTATGCTTCGCTTGTCTGGGGAACAGCCTGCTCCGTTGTGCTTACTCCTGTTCTGAGTATCTTCAGCAAAGATGCTATGGATTATTTCCCTGAATTGTTGGCAATTGTATGGCTGCAGGCAGTCTACCGGATTATAGCAAATTATTTTATTGCAGCTGAGAGGATTGCAGATTTTAATAAACTTTCCTTGCTTTATCCGATTATAACCATCGGGTTAGCACTGCTTCTGTTTGAGAGATTTCATAACACAACACCAGGAGCGTTTATGATGGCAATGATTGTCGGATCATTGGTATCTGTTATAGCCGGCTTGTGGATGATGCGCAATGATAAGGTTCTTATTCCGGTAATTAATTTTAAAGAAACCCTAATTCAGGCTCTTCGCTATGGGTTTGTTGTTCAGCTTGGAAATATGATTCAGTTAGTTAATTACCGGATTTCATTTTATTTCCTTGATTATTATTCCGGCAAGGCTGAACTGGGTATT
>JADLBQ010000092.1 GCA_020847635.1 Bacteroidia bacterium | reverse complement strand
GAATAGCTTTCCCTTCAATCATTTTAGGCTGGAATGCCTGAATGCCTAATCGGTGCAAGGTTGGAGCCCGGTTGAGTAAAACAGGATGACCTTTCATTACATTTTCAAGGATATCCCAAACAACAGGATCTTTCCTTTCAACAATCTTTTTTGCAGATTTAACCGTCTTTACAATGCCACGTTCAATCATTTTACGAATGATAAACGGCTTATACAATTCGGCTGCCATATCTTTTGGTAAGCCACATTCATGCAGTTTAAGCTCAGGTCCCACAACAATGACTGAACGGGCTGAATAGTCAACACGCTTTCCAAGCAGATTCTGACGAAATCTTCCCTGTTTTCCCTTTAGCGAATCGCTCAGCGACTTTAAAGCACGGTTACTATCGGTTTTAACTGAATTGGCTTTTCTGGAATTATCAAATAACGAATCAACAGCTTCCTGCAACATTCTCTTCTCATTTCGAAGAATAACTTCCGGTGCTTTAATTTCGACCAGCCGTTTAAGCCGGTTATTTCGAATTATCACTCTCCGGTAAAGATCATTCAGATCTGAAGTTGCAAATCTTCCTCCATCCAACGGCACAAGTGGCCGTAATTCCGGGGGAATCACAGGTACTACTTTGATGATCATCCATTCAGGCCGATTTTCTACTCGCGTATTAGCATTCCGAAAGCCTTCTACAACCTGAAGCCTTTTAAGTGCTTCATTCTTTCTCTGTTGTGAAGTTTCATTATTTGCCTGATGGCGAAGGTTATAAGAAAGTTCATCCAGGTTTAATCTTGCTAATAAATCATGCAATGCTTCGGCACCCATTTTTGCAATAAACTTATTGGGGTCTGAGTCTTCAAGATGCTGATTGTCTTTAGGCAATGTATCAAGAATATTTAAGTATTCTTCTTCTGTGAGAAACTGCAGATACTGAATGCCGTCCTGGGCCTTTATTCCAGGTTGGATCACTACATATCTTTCATAGTAAATAATCAAATCCAGTTTTTTTGTAGGCAGGCCAAGCAGGTATCCAATTTTATTTGGTAATGACTTAAAATACCAGATATGAGCAACCGGAACGATCAACTGTATATGCCCCATGCGCTCACGTCTTACCTTCTTCTCTGTTACTTCAACGCCACAACGGTCACAAACGATTCCTTTATACCTGATCCGCTTATATTTTCCGCAATGACATTCCCAGTCTTTAACCGGGCCAAAAATGCGCTCACAAAACAATCCATCACGTTCCGGTTTGTATGTCCGGTAATTGATGGTCTCGGGTTTTAAGACTTCACCGCTGGAGTTTTCAAGAATTGACTCAGGTGAAGCAAGGCTGATGGTGATTTTTGTAAAATTACTTTTTACTTTGATTTCTTTTCTGGCAGCCATAAAATGTTATCTGTATTTTTCTTTAAGTTGTTATTCAATTTGACCTGTAAAAAATCTGTTGCCTGATAAAGCAACATTAACTGTATATTAATCCAGTGATATCTTCAGACAAAGCCCACGAAGTTCATGCATCAATACATTAAAAGACTCAGGAACGCCCGGAGTTGACATGTTTTCACCTTTAACTATTGATTCATATGCTTTTGCGCGGCCCATCACATCATCGGATTTAATTGTTAGCAGTTCCTGCAGGATGTTGGCTGCGCCAAATGCTTCGATTGCCCAGACTTCCATTTCACCAAAACGCTGACCCCCAAACTGAGCTTTACCACCAAGTGGTTGTTGGGTAATCAGTGAATAAGGACCGATTGAGCGGGCATGCATTTTATCATCAACCAGGTGGCTCAGTTTCAGCATATAAATAACGCCTACAGTAGCCGGTTGGTCAAAACGGTTCCCGGTTCCTCCATCATAGAGATAAGTACTTCCGAACTTTGGCAGTCCTGATTTTAAGATGTAGTGATCAATGTGATCCAGCGTGGCACCATCAAAAATCGGAGTTGCAAATTTTACTCCCAGTTTCTTTCCGGCCCATGCCAGGGCTGTTTCATAAATCTGTCCCAGGTTCATCCGGGAAGGAACTCCCAAAGGATTCAGAACAATATCAACCGGAGTTCCATCTTCTAGGAACGGCATGTCTTCATCCCGTACAATTTTGGCTACAATTCCTTTATTTCCGTGACGGCCAGCCATCTTATCTCCTACTTTTAATTTTCTTTTCTTGGCTATATAAACTTTTGCAAGCTGCACAATTCCGGCAGGCAATTCATCACCAATTGTCAATGCAAACTTTTTCCGTTTAAATGAACCAATGGTGTCGTTCACTTTAATATTGTAATTATGCAACAACTGATTAATCTGGTCATTACGTTCTTTATCTGTTGTCCATTTTGTCGGATTGATATTGTTATAATTAATTTCGGCAAGCATTTTAAGGGTAAACTTTACACCACGCGGGATCACAACTTCCTTGTATAAATCATGTACTCCTTGCGAAGTCTTTCCAGAGACCAGGATGAATAATTTATCAATTAACTGATTCTTTAGTTCAGTTAATGCAGCTGCCTGTTCTTCGTCTAATTTTGAAAGTAATGCTTTTTCTTCATTCTTGTTCATTTTCTCCTTGACATTTCTGGAGAATAGCTTTTTAGCAATTACGACCCCGTTAACGGATGGTGGTACCTTCAATGAAGCATCTTTAACATCACCAGCCTTATCCCCAAAAATGGCACGCAGAAGCTTTTCTTCCGGAGAGGGGTCTGTTTCTCCCTTAGGAGTAATTTTCCCAATGAGGATATCGCCTTCTTTAACCTCAGCACCTACCCGAATAAGTCCGTTTTCATCCAGTTCGCGGGTTGCTTCTTCACTCACATTAGGAATATCAGCAGTGAGTTCTTCCATTCCACGTTTGGTATCTCTCACTTCAAGACTGTATTCATCAATATGGAGCGAGGTAAAGATATCATCACGCACCACCCGTTCAGAAATTACAATTGCATCTTCAAAATTATAGCCTTTCCAGGGCATAAAAGCAACCATCAGATTCCGACCCAAGGCTAATTCCCCTTCCTGTGTAGCATATCCTTCACATAATACCTGGCCGGCCTTTACTTTCTCACCTTTCTTGACAATTGGTTTCAGATTAACACAGGTATTCTGGTTAGTCTTCTGGAATTTGGTAAGTTTATAGACTTTAAGATCATCCTCAAAGCTTACAATTTTCTCATCTTCCTTCGGAACTGATCTTATATGAATTTCATTGGCATCTACATATTCAACAACTCCGTCATAAGCTGAATTGATTAACACCCTTGAATCATGAACCAACTGAGCTTCCAGTCCTGTTCCTACGATAGGAGCCTCAGGCCGAAGCAAAGGTACAGCCTGGCGCTGCATATTTGACCCCATGAGTGCTCGGTTTGCGTCATCATTCTCAAGGAACGGAATCAAAGAAGCAGCAATGGATGCAATTTGATTAGGAGAAACATCTCTTAAGGAAACTTTATCAGGTTCTACAATCGGGAAGTCACCCTCGTATCGGGCTTTCACCCGTTGCTCAATAAAATTTCCGGAATCATCAATTTTGGCATTAGCCTGAGCAATTACTTTTCCGTCTTCCTCTTCAGCTGTCAGAAAAACAACCTCTTTAGTGACTATTCCTTTTTCAACTGTCTGATATGGAGTTGAAATAAATCCCAGGGTATTCACCTTGGCAAAAACACACAAGGATGAGATCAGTCCGATATTGGGGCCTTCCGGTGTTTCAATGGTACAAAGCCGGCCGTAATGAGTATAGTGAACGTCTCGTACTTCAAAACCTGCACGTTCACGGGATAATCCCCCCGGACCTAATGCGGAAAGCCTTCTCTTGTGCGTTACTTCAGATAATGGGTTCACCTGATCCATGAATTGAGAAAGCTGATTCGTTCCGAAAAATGAATTAATAACGGACGATAATGTTTTGGCATTAATCAGGTCAGCTGGTGTAAAAACTTCATTATCGCGAACATTCATCCGCTCACGGATTGTACGAGCCATTCTTGATAAGCCGACACCAAATTGCTGATAGAGTTGTTCGCCAACTGTCCTTACTCGCCTGTTGCTCAGATGGTCTATATCATCAACATCCGTTCGCGAATTAATCAATGAAATCAGGTAACGGATTATGCTTATGATATCCTGTTTGGTCAGAACCTTTATATCACTTGGTATTTCAAGGCCTAATTTCTTATTGATTCGGTACCGGCCAACTTCACCCAGGTCATATCGCTTGTCTGAGAAAAACAATCCCTCAATAACTCTTCGTGCTGTTTCTTCATCCGGAGGTTCAGCACTTCTCAACTGGCGATAGATATGTTCTACGGCTTCTTTTTCACTGTTTGAAGTATCTTTTTGTAATGTATTGTAAATAATTGCGTACTCGGCTGCATTCGCTTCGCTCTTATGGAAAATAACAGACTTAACACTGGCATCGGCAATCAGATCAACATGCTGATCCTCGAGAACAGTTTCCCGTTCAAGAATGACTTCATTTCGTTCAATAGAAACTACTTCACCGGTATCTTCATCTACAAAATCCTCAACCCAGGTTTTTAATACTCTGGCAGCAAGTTTACGTCCTACCATCTTTTTCAAGGCAGCTTTGCTAACCTTAACTTCATCAGCTAGTCCGAAGATTTCAAGAATATCCTTATCAGTCTGAAATCCGATAGCCCGCAACAGTGTTGTTACCGGGAATTTTTTCTTGCGGTCAATGTAAGCATACATGACATTGTTGATGTCAGTTGCAAACTCAATCCATGAACCTTTAAAAGGGATTACCCTGGCAGAATAAAGTTTTGTACCATTTGCATGACGGCTCTGGCCAAAAAATACTCCCGGTGAACGGTGAAGCTGAGAAACCACAACACGTTCAGCTCCATTAATCACAAAGGTTCCCTTATGGGTCATGTAGGGAATCATTCCCAGATAAACATCTTGAACAATAGTTTCAAAATCCTCATGCTCCGGGTCAGTACAATACAACTTGAGTTTTGCCTTAAGAGGGACTGAGTAGGTTAAACCGCGTTCAATACATTCTTCAATTGAATAACGGGGAGGGTCTATAAAATAATCAATAAACTCAAGAACAAAGTTGTTCCTGGCGTCAGTAATCGGAAAATTCTCTGTAAATACTCTGTAAAGACCTTCTTTTTTCCGGTTATCAGATGTGGTTTCAAGCTGGAAAAAGTCCTGAAATGACTTTAATTGAATATCAAGAAAGTCTGGATATTCGATAGCTGATTTGGATGTTGCAAAACTGATTCTTCTGGAAGACAATTTCTGCGGTGAATTATGGATGGAAATCAAGGCTTATATGTTTTAAATTTCGATTCTGTATTCAATACACTAAATCCGGCTTCAAATTCAGAAACCGGAAGATAAACAAAGAACAGCCTCCGGCAGTTTTATGCCGGAGTCTGTATTAGTTGCCAGCCAGAGCTTACTTGAGCTCAACTTCAGCACCCCCTGCTTCAAGTTGTTGCTTGATAGAATTCGCTTCTTCCTTTGAAACTCCTTCTTTAACAGGTTTTGGGACACCGTCAACCAGATCCTTAGCTTCTTTTAGTCCAAGGCCAGTAAGTTCTTTTACAATTTTCACAACACCAAGTTTAGCATTTCCGGCTGATTTGAGGATTACATCAAAAGTTGATTTTTCCTCTGCCGCAGCACCCCCTCCGGTAGCACCACCCCCTGCAATCATTACTGGTGCTGCAGCAGCTGGTTCAATGCCATGGGTTTCTTTCAGGTAAGCAGCAAGCTCCTGAACTTCTTTAACTGTAAGGCCAACCAATTGGTCGCCTAATGATTTTACATCTGCCATGTTTTTTTAATTTTTAATTGTTAATTGATTTATTTGATTTGAATTACGGGCTCTGTTCAGGAAGCATTAAGAACCCCGTTTTTCTAATGTTTGAAGAATACCTGTTAGTTGGTTTCCGCTCGATTGAAGTGCAGAAATTACGTTCTTTACCGGTGACTGCAACAGGGTAATAATATCTGCAATCAATTCATTTTTGGATTTCAGCGAAGCCAGGGTGTCAATTTGATTATCTCCGATATAAACCGAAGCATCAATAAATGCACTTTTAAGTACTGGCTTATCATTCTGCTTACGAAAATCCTTGATAACGCGTGCGGGTTCATTGGCTGTTTCACAAAACATGATTGCACTGGATCCTTTTAAGGTCGGAAACAACTCCGAATAATGATCCGTCTGAATTTTTTCAAGGGCTTTTCTGATCAGTGTATTTTTAGCAACCCGTAAGCGGATTTTACTGTTATAGCATTTTTTCCGCAGTTGATTTGTCTTTTCAACCGTCAAATTTGAGATGTCGGTAATATAAAAATTACCGTATTGGCTGAATGCTTCAACCAGGTTTTCAATGACTGTATTTTTATCTTCTTTCTTCATTGCAGTAAGTTAATTAAGCTGGTTATTGAAGGATTGATTTAGTATCTATTTTGATGCCTGCACTCATCGTACTGCTCATGGTTACACTCTTAAAGTAGGTACCCTTGGCAGAGGCAGGTTTAAGTTTTGCAATGGTTGAAAGAACTTCATTGGCATTTTCAAAAATTTTCTGTGCATCAAAAGATACTTTTCCAATAGAAGTAGCTATGATTCCGGCTTTGTCAACTTTAAAATCAATTTTGCCACCTTTAACCTCTTTTACTGCTTTTCCAACTTCGGTAGTAACGGTACCTGTTTTAGGATTTGGCATCAAGTTACGCGGACCTAAAATCTTACCCAGTTTTCCAACTTTGCCCATTACAGAAGGCACCGTAATAACTACATCTATATTGAGCCAGCCCTGTTCAATTTTCTGAATAAATTCATCCAATCCCACAAAGTCAGCTCCTGCTTCTTTTGCTTCAGCTTCTTTATCCGGAGTACATAGAACCAATACTCTCACTTTCTTTCCAGTACCATGCGGGAGGGTTGCGACACCTCGAACCATCTGGTTTGCTTTACGAGGATCAACGCCCAGCCTGATATTTAAATCTACTGAGGCATCAAATTTGGTAAATGTTATTGCCTTAACAATCCGGGATGCTTCCTGAACCGGGTAGCTTTTTGAAGCATCAAACTTTTTTTCTGTCAGTTTTCTGTTTTTTGTTGTTTTTGACATTGATTTATTCATTGTGTTGTGCAAGCGTTCCGGTTAGACCGAAACTCCAACAGGTTAATTAAAATGGTCTTGTCCCTTCAACTGTAATTCCCATACTTCTGGCTGTGCCTGCAACCATACTCATTGCCGATTCAACTGTAAAGCAATTCAGGTCAGGCATTTTTGCTTCAGCAATTTGCTTAACCTGATCCCAGTTAACTGAAGCCACCTTTTTCCGGTTAGGTTCTGCTGAGCCACCTTTAGATTTTGATGCTTCAAGTAACTGAACCACTACCGGAGGAGTTTTTATGATAAATTCGAATGACTTATCCGTATAAACAGTTATGATTACCGGCAATACCTTTCCTGCTTTATCCTGGGTTCGGGCATTAAATTGTTTACAGAACTCCATGATATTAACACCTTTGGCACCCAAGGCGGGGCCGATTGGCGGTGCAGGATTTGCTGCTCCGCCTTTGACCTGGAGTTTAATAAATGTACTTATTTCTTTTGCCATGACTTTAAATTGATTTTCAATTTTTACTTTGTTTCAAATTGCTGATTTATTCTTTTTCAACCTGGACATAACTCAACTCAAGAGGGGTTCTTCTTCCAAAAATTTTCACCATTACCTTGAGTTTTTTCTTTTCTTCATTAACTTCTTCAATGACACCCGAAAAAGAATTGAAAGGGCCATCTGTCACCTTTACGGCATCACCGACCTGATAAGGTATCTGAATAATCTCTTCAGCATCGGCCAGTTCATCCATTTTACCGAGTAACCGGTTAACCTCTGCCGGACGCAAGGCTTCGGGCTGCTGACCTTTTGGACCTAAAAAGCTGATCACTCCGTTAACACTTTCAATTATATGAGGTACTTCACCGGTTAATTCTGCTTCAATCAGAATATAACCGGGAAGCGGATTTTTCTCACGTGTGATTTTCTTACCCGCCTTATTAAAGGTCACTTCCTTCATTGTTGGAATCAGCACCTGAGAAATATAGTTACCCAGATTATTACGCTTAATTTCGGTTTCAATGTATTGCTTTACTTTCTTTTCCTTGCCGCTCAGAGTACGAAGCACATACCATTTTTTTCCTTCGGTGGTAGTCATAATTTGCAACGAATCCGATTACGAGAAAACTGAATAAATAAAGTTCATTGAATTCTGAAATACAACATCCATCAGAAATACTATCAGACTGATAATGAGGCAAGCAATCAACACAACAATTGAACTGCTCTGAACTTCATTCCAAGAAGGCCATGTAACCTTAGTAGAAAGTTCTAAATAGCAGTCAGACAGGTAATTTTTAAATTTCTTCATCAGGATTTCCAGTTTATAATTTCAGTTTAATCAGCACGGGTGGAGAGATTCGAACTCCCATCAACGGTTTTGGAGACCGCTATTCTACCCTTGAACTACACCCGTAGAAGAGTTTAAAGTCTCCTCTTTACAATTTACAATTCAACTCACTTTTATT
>JADLBQ010000091.1 GCA_020847635.1 Bacteroidia bacterium | reverse complement strand
ATGCAGCCGAGAGCGGAAAATATGTTATTAACCTGATGGATGTAACCGGAAGGGGAGTAGCAGCAACGGTAGTAAATGCACAGGCAGGTATTAATGCGGTTGAGTTCAACCTGAATACGTATGCCAAAGGCATCTACATGATCGAATTACGTTCGGGCAATAGTGTTGAGCAGACCAAACTGGTGATTGAATAACCTTCAGTTTCCATAAGTAAGAAAAGGCAGCCCTTTCGAGGCTGCTTTTTTTCTTGTCTTTTTAATGACTAAAGAATGGTTAATATCTATGAACCAACTGTTACACTTTACCTGAAATATAAAACAGCATTCAGCAGGATGTTAGCTTAAACACAACCTACCTGTATTAACTCACAACAAACCGTTCAAATACATCTTGCTCGGGATACGTTTACCAGATAATTCTGCATTTAATTAGCACACTTAATGGGAGTCATCAGACGGCAATCAGTTAAGAACTTTTTCACAGCCTATATTGGCGTTATAATCGGCTTTGTGAATGTTATGTTCATTCAGCCCTGGTTTCTGACTGCTGAAGAACTTGGCTTAACCCGTATTCTTTATTCTTTTGCCCTGGTTATTGCCAGTTTTGTTCCAATGGGTGTTGCGAACATGACTACCCGTTTTTTCCCGCAGTTCAGGGACCAAGAAACCAGACATCATGGTTACTTCGGTTTCCTCTTGCTGGCCACTTTAATCGGGTTTCTGTTTACTTCTTCTATCCTCTGGATTCTAAAAGACTTTTTTATTGCTCAATATTCAGAGACATCACAATTATTTGCTGCCTTTTTCGAGTGGGTGTTCCCCTTAACCTTAATGCTGACTCTGGTCATTCAGTTTAATATTTATTGTTATTCTCTTTATAAATCAACAGTGCCTGCTTTTCTAAATGATGTAATTGCGAGAATTGGAGTTATCATACTGATATCATTGTATTTTCTGAAATTTTTTTCATTTAAAACCTACATAATCCTGTTTGTCTCCATTTACGGGCTTCAGGCATTAGCTTTACTGGTCTATATCTTCTGGGAAGACAAGCCTTCATTTAAGATTGACTGGAAATATTTTAAATCGCAGGAATGGTCGCGGATGCTTGGTTACGCAATGATGTTTTGGCTGGCAGGATTAGCTGCAACCGGTATCAAAGAACTGGCAACTGTAGTCCTGGGTACTATGGTTCAGCTTGATTTGGTTGCTGTATATGTCATCTCAGCTTTTATTCCAACTCTTATTGAAGTCCCTTTAAATGCCCTTGACCGGATTGCTACTTATAAAATAGCTTCTGCCTGGAAAGAGAATAATCATTTAGAAATCAAAACAATCTATCAACGTTCCTCTCATTATCTTTTTCTGATAGGAAGTTTACTTTTTCTTTTGATTAACAGTAATTCGACCTCCCTTCTGAGTTTTCTGCCTGAAAAATATCGCCATACTGAATTACTGATTCTCATTCTCAGTGTCGGAACCTTACTGAATATGATTACCGGAATGAACAGCCAGATTCTATTCACCTCCTCAAAATACTACTATGCCGTTCTTGTTGTGGTAACATCTGCAATTGCCAGCTTTCTATTGCAAATTGCCCTGATCCCGGTATATGGAATTATTGGTGCTGCACTTGCTACTGCACTTGCAGGTATTCTGATAAACGTTGCCTATACATGGATTGTCTGGTATCAATTTCATATCCTTCCATTCAAAAAATCTATTCTGTTGCACACTGCTTTTCTGATTACACTTCTGATTCTTTTATGGTTTACTCCTTCATTAGGAAACAACCTGCTTAATCTTACGATTCGCTCTGTTTTTCTTATCGTAGTGTATTACCTGTGGATACGTAAATTCAACCTGATGCCTGAGATAATGGCCTTCTTCCAAAAAAAACAGGATTAATCTTGACTTAGTTTTCTCCACTTTTCAATGACCTGGAGCATGTCGTCAGGAATTTGAGATTCAAAATACATTTCTTTTTCGGTTGCCGGATGAATAAAACCCAGCGAACGGGCATGGAGTGCCTGGCGGGGAAGAATTGCAAAACAATTCTCTACAAACTGTTTGTATTTACTAAACGTTACACCCTTAATAATCCGGTCTCCTCCATATTCATTATCATTAAACAAAGGATGTCCGATTGACCTGAAGTGAACACGGATTTGATGTGTTCGCCCTGTTTCCAGATTACAATCAACAAGAGTAACATAGTGAAACCGTTCAGCTACACGGAAATGAGTAACGGCATGCTTGCCATAATCACCCTGGGGAAAAACATCCATTACCTTTCTGTCAGTCTTACTTCGGCCAATGTTACCTGTAATGGTTCCTGAATCAGCAGCCAGATCGCCCCAAACCAAAGCCGAATAATTCCTTTTGATGGTTCGTTTAAAAAACTGTGCTGCCAGGTGTGTCATTGCTACTTCATTCTTTGCAACAACCAGTAACCCGGATGTATTCTTATCAATGCGGTGAACCAATCCGGGCCTTATACTTTCGGAAAGAATCGCCTGGCCTTCACGCTGAGGATTGAAATGGCAGGCCAGTGCATTCACTAAAGTTCCTCTGTAATTACCGTACGCTGGATGCACCACCATTCCGGCTTTTTTATTGACAATTACCAGCGATTCGTCTTCATAAATAATATCCAGAGGAATATTATCACAATAGATCTCTACCTCACGCGGAGGATGTGCCAATACTATTGTAATGATATCAAAAGGCTTGACTTTATAACTTGATTTAACCTGCTGATTATTGACTTTAACACTACCGGCTTCAATAGCAGCCTGTAGCCGGTTCCGTGACACATTCACAATCCGGTTAATCAGAAATTTATCAACTCGCAGAAGTGACTGCCCCTTATCGGCTGTTATCCGGTGATGTTCATACAACTCATCCTGTTCGGATATTTCATTACTGGAGCCATTGTCAGTATATTCTGTCATTGTGAATAGCTATGGTTTTTCTTTAGAGAGATAAACATCCACAGATTCGCCCTGACTAATCTCTGAATCTTCTAATGCTTCAGGAACTTGCCTGGAGATAAAAGCATTCATTGAATCCTTGATTCCGCCTTCAAAGACCATAGCTCCAATATTCAGTCCTGATCCTTTAAGAACAAATAATGCCTCTTCTAAAGTCAGCCCTAGCAGATCAGGTACAGGAATTCTTGTATTCCCAATTCCATCTCCCAAAATGAGATCAATAACAGATCCTTTATCTAATTCCTCACCTTTATTAATTATTCGACCGTTGAGCCCGGCTGAAAGTACACAGTTTTTACATAAATCAGGTTTATAAACAATCTTCCCAGTTCGTAGTCCATAGGAATTCAACATTGCCTCAGCCTGCCGGTAAGAAACATCTTCCAAATCCGGGAATTTAATTTTTGGTGGTGCACTTCTGGTGATACTTACATAAACTGTCCGGTTATCTTTCACTTTGTCGCCTGGTGCAGGATCTTGCTCTATCACAACCCCAGGCGGTTTACTTATATCAAAAATACTGGAATCAGCAACTTTAACCCGCAGTGATTTGTCTTTTAAAAAGGTTTCTGCTCTCTTAAATGGCATCGAGCGCAGATCCGGAACTGTAATTGTATTCCCATGATTGGTATAACTGTCCAGCCACTTATATGCTATTCCAATAAATAATACCACTGCAATAACAGCTCCGAAAAAGTTAATCAAGAAAATCCTTGAAACTAAAAAATACAACAACCTTTTCATTAGAAATAACAATACAATAACTTCGGACTAATCCGGCAAAGATGCCTACATTTTTGATTCCATTCCTTTGGAACGGTTCCGCTGTAAGCCGAAAGTAATAATCCTATCAATAAACTCAACCGGCTTGTAATGCGCTAAAGCAGCTTGATGAAAAATACAGGTTGCCGGGGTCATACCGGGAAGTGAGTTTACTTCAATAAAGATAACCTCAGTTGTCTCATCTGGATATACTCTCACAAACGCATCAATTCGTGCATATCCTTCAATCTGAAGGACACGAGCTGCAGCTTTCAGCTGATCTCTTACCTGGTTTGAAACTGAGAGATTAATCCGTTTATCAGTGCTGAATCTGGCAGGGGTAATGTTTTGGCCTTCTCCGGCTAGAAACTTTTCTTCTAGTGAAAGCACATCACCTCCTGCAAGTGTTTCACTGGGTTCAAACACTTCGTAATTCAGTTGGCCTGCCTCATCGTACCAGGTTAATAACCCTCCGGTAATTTCCAGAAAATGTGATGCCCGGCCTTTTGTAATTAATTCTTCAATTAGTAACTGGTTTTTTTTTGGAAATTCTTCATTCGGTTTAATTTTAAGTAATGTGGCTGCCTGTTTTGGCAAGTCATCTGTTTTGCGGAACATTACTTCAGCAAAAGCATGAAACTCATTCTCATTCCTGATAATTTTTACCGCAGAACTACAACCATCATCAACCGGCTTAGCAATCAGTGGAAGAGTAAAGTTTTTCAGAATTTTATCTTCAATTTCCGCAGGATTGTCTTTCCAGTCATTGTCGGTAATCAGTAATTGTTTGGCTACCCTGAATCCATTTTTCAACAAGAGTTGATTTGTCTGGTATTTATCAATGGTAATCTGGGAGGTTTCGTAGCCTGATCCGTTAAATGGAATATTAACTGCAGTAAGTTCTCTTTGAACTTCACCATCTTCACCCGGGCGTCCATGCAAGGCAATAAAAGCAAAGTCAGCTTCTGTTACCAGATCGTGGTAAGTGATTTTCCTGGGGGCAGCCAGATTGGCTCTTGATCCATATTTGGCAGTTATAAGGCGGCACTCATTAATAATCTCATCAATGATCTGATGTGGGTTAATATGTCTGATTTTCTCAGCGATATCATCTGCATTGTCTTTCAGCAACATATTAACCGGAATGACATATAAGGAATGCTGTGATTTATCTCCTGCCAGAAAGACAGGGATTGGTTTGTATTTATCAGATGAAGAAAGTTTTTCATAAATATTTCTTCCGCTTTCAACCGAAATATGACGTTCTGTTGAGTACCCTCCAAGAATGACTGCAACCTTCAGCCTGCTTTCAGCCAATTGTTTTGACTCAGCAATGACATGATCCAGTTTCTGAAGAAGATAAGGCAGGTGTTTGAAACTTCTGAAATCTCCGATCCGGCAAGCCAGTGAAGTACGTATGATATAGGTAATAAACTGTGACGGATTAAGTCCAATCTCGGCAGCTTGATGAAAAAAGAAAGAGGACGGCATCATTCCCGAAGTTGTATTCGGATCATTCAAAAAGACCTTGCCTGACTTATCAACAAACCCGTCAATCCGGGCATAGACACTAAAATTAAAATAACTATACAGCCGCTCACATTCCTTCCTGATTTGGTTAATCTGTCCCGCAGGCAAATCAATTGGTGTTACTTTTCGTGACTGACCGGGTAAATACTTCGACCGGTAATCATAATAGTTGTTTTGTTTTATGATTTCTGTAGGAGGTAATGCAATTGGTTTTCTATTTTCATTTTCAATCACGATACATGAAAATTCTTTACCCTCAATAAAACTTTCAGCCAGGACTTCGGTTTCGCCTTCACATGCTTCAACCCGGATTGATTCTTCCATTTCAGAAAAGAGTTGCCGGATGACCGAGAACAATTCTTCCGGATGAGCAATAATTTTATTCTGAATTTTTACCGGCATCCCGATTCCTTCCCTGAGATCACATAGTGCATGGATGTATGCAATTTGCTGGCTATGATCTAACAGGTTCCAGTCAACTCTTCTGATTTCACGAATAAAAAAGGCTTGGTTTACAGCCTGTTCAAAGTCAGAAACATTTTTTGATCCAAGTACGGATACGCCTAACGAACTACCCTGATTTGCTGGTTTAATGACACAGGGCAATCCTGTTGTCTTAATTATTTCATTAAATATATCCTTTTTAGATGAAGTTGAAATCCATTTGTCTCTATTAATAACTTCAAATGAAGGTGACTCAAATCCTGCATAAGCCATCAGATTCCGTTGCAATGCTTTATTCATTCCAATAGCAGAAGGCAGAATTCCAGAGCCCGAATAGGGTATCTTATAATACTCAAGTAAACCCTGAATACGGCCATCCTCGCCATCGGTACCATGAAGGCATAAAAAAGCAAAATCAATCAGTTCTGAAAGCGACTGAGGCTCAATCCGCGAGCCTACTTTATGAATCAGTTTCAATTGTTCTGCCTGAGCCAGTTCACCAAGACTTTCTGCATACACCTGAAAATAATGAGGAGATGCCGGAAGTGATTCAACCGCAGGATAAAAATCACGAATGCTTCCTTTATAGATAAATTCCCAGTTTAACAGAATGAAATTTCCAAAACTGTCAAGAAATACCGGAACTGCTTCAAACAAATTTTTATCCAGATTATCATAAACGGTTCTGCCTCCGGCAAAAGAGACTTCACGTTCACGCGAGGAGCCTCCAAACAGTATCCCGATTTTAAATTTCATAATTGCTGTAATTTACAATCAGGCAAAGTTAGCCACTGAATCAGGCATTCATGACTGATTTCAATATGAAATCAAAGTGATTTTCAACAAGTGATTCAGGCTGCAGGATAAGCAAGCAGAAACTTATACAGTTCGCGGCAAGCCAGGTTCCGGTGACTTATACGGTTCTTTTCTTCAAAAGTCATCTGGGCAAATGTTTTATTAAATCCGTTAGGAATAAAAATGGGATCATATCCGAATCCATTAACTCCAATCGAGGAATGGGTAATCACACCTTCTATAACTCCTTCAAAAAATAAGGTGACTTCATTAATGATAACTGCAATTACGGTGCGAAATACTGCTTTCCGGTGAGTTATGTTTTCCATTTCCTTAAGTACTTTACTGATATTCATGGCATCCGTACAACCTTCGCCTGAATAGCGGGCTGAATAAACTCCCGGTCTTCCCCCTAGTGCTTCGATCTCAAGGCCACTGTCGTCAGCAAATGAGAATCCTGTTGTTTTCTTATAAACAAAAGCAGCTTTCTGAAGGGCATTTTGTCTCAAGTTAACCCCGGTCTCGGGAAGACTTTCGGTAATTCCACAGTCCTTTAAAGAAAGCACACTGCACCCCGGAGGAAAGCATGTCCGGATTTCATTTAGTTTATGAACATTATTGGATGCAAAAGTGAATTGCATAATAGTATTACCCCAAAAGGTTTTAGTTAATTTTGAACTAACACAAAATTATAAAAATTAATGAAACAAGTTTTGCCTGTTTTTAGTTGTATTTTTTTAAGTACAAGTCTGGGACTTGCCCAATGCCCTCAAGTTACTATTAATGTACCGGATACGTTATGCTTAGACGAAGCTGCCATTTTGACATCAACCACAGTTAACGCCATTGATTTTGAATGGGATTTCTGCCCAGGCGACCTCAGAACATCGCCAATTGGAACGAATATCGGTAATCCGGGTGGGTTAAGTTTTCCTAGTCAGATCAAAGTAATTAAGGATAATGGGAATTATTATGCTTTTATTGCCAGTTATGCTGGAGGTAAAATTTCAAGGGTTAACTTTGGGAACTCACTTACCAATACACCAACAGTATTTAATTATACCGGATTTACGTATCCAACCGGAATTGATCTGATTAAAGAGGGTTCAAACTGGATTGGATTGGTTACAGATAATGCCAATAATAAACTGTTTAAACTTGATTTTGGTTTTGATATTTCGGCCAATTCATTTTCTATAACCGATCTGGGTGTTTTCACATTTAACCAACCCAGAAGTGTTAAAATAGCCGTTGACAGCGGAAATTATTATGCATTTGTTACTAACTACCTTGGCAGCAGTATTCATGAATTTTCCTTCGGAAGTTCGTTGAACAATACTCCAACTGTTAGCCTGATCACTAATCCGATATTTTTATATACCTGGGGATTTGATCTCGTTCATGACTGTAGTTCCGGTGAGTTTATAGCGTTTGTAAGTTTATCGTTAGCCAATAAGGTTGTAGTATTAAATTTTGGAAACTCGCTGGCTAATCCGGCAAATGTTGTCCATAACTTTTCATCTTCTTCCGGTAATCTCGCTCCTGTTAACCTGGCGTATGATGCAGATGGATGGCACTTGTTCATTCTAAATAACAGCAACAGCAAACTCCAGCAACATTATCTCGGATATAATCTTTTAAATCCATCACCTGCTTTACTGTTTGATTCAACTGCCGGTTCAATGAATTCTCCAAGGGGGATTTCAATGATCAAAGAAGGTTCAGCATGGTATGCCATAATCTGCAATCAGGGGAATAATACCCTTTCTGTTTTAAAATTTGAGAACCCATGTAATGCACAGCCAGCATTCAGCTATCTTGAAGATCCACCTCCGGTTGTGTTTAATGATTCACTATGGAATCCGTTTGTATATTCAGCCGTATCGCCATCAGGTACGTTTCATGTGCAGTCAGACAGTATCTTTTTTGCTCCGTATCCCCAAGCAGATTTTTCTCATTCTGCTATATGTCTCAATTTACTTGCTTCTTTTAATGATCAGTCCGCAATTACAGCAGGATCAATTACAGGCTGGCAATGGGACTTTGGTGACGGGTCTCCTTTTTCGGGAACATCAGCTCCACAACATTCATACAGCACCCTTGCTACGAATACTGTAACTCTGGTTGTAACTTCAGAAGCCGGCTGTGCTGACACAATATCAAAGGTTATTACAGTAAATGAATTACCTCAAAGTGCCTTTTCATTTATTGATAATCAATGCCGTGGTACACAGGTTTTATTTAATGATTTATCGGTACCGCCAGTGAATGATACCATAGCGGCATGGGAATGGGATTTTGGTGACGGCAGCCCTGTATCGAATGATCAGCATCCGGTACATAGTTTTGCATCAGCCGGAAGTTTTACCGTAAAACTAACAGCCTATACAAATAATGGATGTCCGGATTCGAGCAGCCAGATAATTACAATTGTTCCAGGTCCGCTTACCGATTTTTCATTCACATCTACATGTTCTGGTGATCAGGTTTCATTCACTAACCTCAGTTCATTACAGGGCGGAGGACCTTTAACTTATGAATGGGATTTTGGAGACGGGAATCAGTCTTCAATTGAGAATCCGCAACATACCTATCCAACAGGCTCCGCTAATTATCAGGTTGGGCTTATTGCAACTTCTTTAAATGGATGTAAAGACACACTGATAACCTCTCTGCATATCAGTGAAAAAGCCATACCCTCCTTTACCTTTTTCCCGTCAATAGCCTGTATTAACAGCAACATACAGTTTTCTAACACTTCTATTATTAGTCCCGGAGACAGCATTGTTTCAGTTTCCTGGGATTTCGGAGATACCACACCTGCCCAGCCTGGTGATAATGTAGTCCATCAGTACTCCCTTCCGGGTATCTATCAGGTAACCCTGTTTGTTAAAACTTACTCTGATTGTGACACCAGTCTTTCTTCGCTTGTTACCGTTATTGACAGTCCTGTTGCTGATTTCAGTTTTCAGAATGCTTGTATTGATTCGGCAATTGTATTTACTGACCAATCTGTTGCACCGTCCGGCTCCAGTATTGACTCCATTAATTGGAATTTTGGTGATGGTAATTTTGCAACCGGTAATAGTGTTTCTCATCAGTACCTGAGTCCCGGTAATTATACGGTTACAATTACTGTGTTTACAAACACCGGTTGCACAAACAGTATTGATAAGCAGGTCATTGTTTATCCTAAACCCTTAGCATCATGGGTCAGCTCTTTCCCTTGTGTGGGTTCAGCTATCAATTTCTTCAATACATCTTCGGTACCTTCAGGTAACATTGCCGGATACCTGTGGAACTTTGGAGATGGGACATTTTCAGTTCAGCAAACTCCCCAACACACATATAACAGCAATGGCCCTTATGAAGTCGCTCTTATTGTTTATTCTGCTTTTGGCTGTACTGATACGTCATCAGATAATCTGATAATCAATTCTTCTCCTGAATTTGATTTCTCAATCTCACCAACCTGTTTGGGACAGTCAACCCAGTTTAGCTATATCAACCTGAATAGTAACCAGTCGGATACCGCTTTTTTCTGGAACTGGAATTTTGGTGATAACACACCCTCTTCCATCATTCCTTCACCATCTCATTTCTATGCCCAGCCCGGAGTTTACCAGGTTACTTTAACAGCAACCGCTTTAAATACCTGCAGCAGGATTGTAACAAAGCATATTTCTGTCAATCCGGTACCTCAGGTTAGTTTCACTACTTCGAGCTCCATTTGTATCGGCAGTTCAAACCAATTTACAAATCTCTCTTACATTCTGAGTGGTTCAATAAGTCAGTTTACCTGGAACTTCGGAGATAATTCACAATTGTCAAATGACCAGCACCCTGTTCATACCTATTATTCAGCTTCAACATTCAATGTTACATTAACAGCAATCAGCGACAGCGGATGCACTCATTCTGCCTCTCAACCTGTCACTGTATCGCCATTACCTGAAGCTAGCTACACGGTTACTCCGGATTTTGGAAGTCCTCCTTTAACAGTAACTATTGTGAATTCAACTCCCGGACTCAATTCTTACAGTTGGAACTTTGGGGACGGTTCTGCTTTGGTCACTGATCCGAACCCGCTTCATACTTATTCTGACACAGGCTCTTTTACAATTTCATTAATTGTAACCAATAGCAGCGGATGTACTGATACACTCTCAAAACCTGTTGTTGTATTATTTCCAAATCTTGACCTGGCTATAACCAGTGTGAATGCAGTTTCGACTCCTGATGAGTTAAAGCTAAGTGCAGTAATAAGGAATAAAGGTAATGTCATGGTAAGCAAGTTTGAATACCGTGCTTATACTGACCGCAATTCTGCAATCAATGAATCCTGGCAAGGTACTGTTCCTCTGAAACCAGGTGAAAATCTGGTTCTTCCATTAAATTCAAGATTTGTAACTATTCCAGGTTATAATCCGGGCTATTATTGTCTCGAAATCCTGAGTGTGAATCAGTTTCAGGATGCAGACTCTTCAAATAACAGAATGTGTGCAACACTGGATGACACCTTTGGTAACCTACACATTAACCCAAGTCCGGTTTTCAATAATGCAGTGCTTATCTTTACCGTTCCTTCAAGAGGTTCTGTTGACATTTGTCTCTATGAGGTATCAGGAAAATTAATTTACTGCCAACCTAATGTTGAGGTTTTAAAAGGCTATAATGAGACCATGCTTTCCACTGCTTCTTTGGCTAAAGGTATGTATACCATCACAGTACAATACAATGATGAACTAAAAACTGTGAGAATGATTAAGCAATAATAATTACAACCATTCCACTTTCTCAATTTTTGACCTGAGATAGTTGTATCCTCTTTTCGAATAGAAAATCTTCCGGTAATTAAACAACAGTGGAATCAGTTTTAACTTATCCACAGGTTTTGAATATTTAAACGACTGGATAAGTATATCCATTTGTTGCTCAATCATAAAATCCTCAATTTCTCTTCTCTCTTCAGCAGTACAGGACTCTTTTTCAAGAAACTCCTTTTTGTAAATCGCTAATTTATTCAATGCTTCAATAACCTGTACCCGCTCTGGTTTAAAATCAAGACGGTGAACCATAATTTTATGAATCATTTCATCCGGCTGTTCACCAAAGTACTGAAGTAAGTTTCTTAGTGAAATGCCAATGTGAGTCCTGATCTGTATCTGTTCAAAAACGTTAGAGACACTATTTAAATTCTTCCTGTAATTATAAAGACTCTTATTCAAATTAGTCATTTTATAACCGTTAAGAAGTAAGCGTGAAAACAATTCGTAATCCTCAGAATGAAGATACTTCTTGTCGTATTTATTCTCTTTCATCACGTTACTCTTTGCAAGTAAAGCTCCATGATTAATCGGAGTAGAAAACATTGAAATAAATTTTAAAGTTGCGCTATTGATCGCTTTCGGAAATTTTGTTGTAAGTATCTTTCCCTTGAAATTGATAACATTATAACCCGTTGAACAGGCATCAACCTCCGGGTGGTCAAGTAAATAGTTTAATTGTGTTTGAATTCTGTCAGCCGTACAGGTATCATCGGCATCCATCCTGGCAATATACTCTCCGGCAGCCAGTTCAATACCCTTAGAAAGAGTATAAATCAGTTTCCGATTCTCCGGATTCCGGTAAACCCTTATTCTGCTATCATTTAAAGAACATTCATTAAGAATTTTTAAAGTTGAATCGGTTGATCCGTCATCTATTAAAATAATCTCAAGATTGGTATACGTTTGATTGATTATAGAGTCAATGGTCTGTTTAACAAACTGTTCAGCGTTATAGCATGGGATAACAACAGAAATAAGAGGTTGTGTACTCATATCACTTACAGACAGCCTTTAGTCTCCTTTAAAGTACGGAGAAAATACGCCTCTAATTCTTTAATCATTTTTAAGCTGTGAAATTGCCGGAATACATCAACCTGCCCCTGCTTAGTCATTTCTTTCACTTTCTGAGGATTATTCATAATCCAGCTCATAGCATCAAAAATTCCATCACTGTCTTTATAATTGGTTACAACAGCATTCTGTTTATCTCTGATAAACTCCAATGCAATACCAGATAAGGTAAACACAGAGGGGATTCCTGCAGCTAAAGCTTCAATATATACCTGCCCGAATGCCTCTGCCAGTGAATTAATCGGGACATGAAGGAAAATATCAAACAATTTATAAAGTGCTGGTGCATCCATTTCAAAATCTATTAAAGTATAATTAGCTTTTGGGATTTCACTCAGCCCACTTATTATTACAGGAGCATACGGGCCTTTTGCATTAGCCAGAATAAGATGAGCATCACCGTATTTTTGTAGTAACCTGCTGAAAGCCGGAATTAAATACTGAATTCCCTTTAAATGCATAAACCTGGAAATTACTCCAATAACAGGTCCTTTAAATTCAGTTAATCCATATTGTCTTTTGAGCTGAATTACACGATCCTGTTCAACTTCAGCAAACTCTTCTAACGGTAACCCATGGTGAATAACTTTTATCTTATCCGCTTTGACGTTTTCTTTCTCGATCATAAGACTTTTTACAACACTGCTAGGCACTACGATATGAGTGGCAAGCCGGTTCAGCATTTTATCATATTTAACAAAATGAGGATGATAGGTATGGTGAAAATCACTATGATGCCTGCTTAAAATCCGAACAGGTATTCTGGAAATCCAGGCTGCAGGTAATCCGGCCATTGAGGCATCTAATAGGTTGGCATTCAGAATATCCGGTTTCTCCTTAATCAAAATTTTCAGGATCGCATAGAATGTCTTGATTAAGTCTCTTTTCCCCTGATATGGAATTGACCAATGCTTAATATTATTTCTAATCAGGAATCGTTCCAACTCAGAGGATCCGGATTTCATCAGAATGATACTGAAATCAAATTTATCTGATTCAGAGAAGTATTTTGTAATAACCTCATTTAGCAGTGCCTTGTCAATGAGACTAAACAGATAAATAAGTTTAATTTTTTTTTGAACCATTTATGATAATTTGCAAAAATGCTTAAAAAGTTTTCCTTTCGCACTCCTTTTGAGTGCATGGGCATTGATTCCAGATATCATTTTTTGCCTAAGATAATAGAATCATAAAATTAACAAGTTAAATAAAGAATGATGAAGCAGTAATTTTGTAATCTATCCTAGATTAACAAAATGGGCGGAATAGCAGGTTAGTTTATATCAGAATAGTCTTTTAATCTTGATCCTTTTGAAATCCAGTCATTATTTGATTGCCGTTTAATTTGCAGGAGGATCTGCTCACAAAATTAGAACGGGCCAGTATGCTCTACTCTCTTGAAACCCGAATACCCTTTCTTGATCACCGGGTTGTTGAAGCTTCACTGAATATGAGCCTACATTTCAATTACAGAGAGGCAACTTCTAAATTTATTTTATGAGGGATTATATTCAGGTATCTTCCCAAATATTGGTTCAAGAGATCTAAACAAGGATTGGCAATTCCTCTTAACTAATGGTTAAGCAGTGAATTACGTTATCTTACTAATGAATATTTAAGTGAGACCATTGTCAGAAAACCTGGCTTGATTAATTATCACTATGTTAATTCTCAGATTAAGGGTTATCTATCTGGCACACCCTATCTTTATAACAGAATTTAGCATTTACTTGTACGTCATCACTGGTTTGAAGACCACTTCTGAACTTCTGTACCTTAAAAGAACAAATTGAACTTCTCTTTAGTTAACCAGTCTTTTTTCGCGTACATAGGAATTTATAATAAAAAGACTGCTAATAAAAAAGGGACGTAGCGGAATTCTGTAGCGAACCATACTCCCAAAATTTGAAGCTGAAATACCAACCGAAAAAGCAAAAAACAGGCTAAATACCAAACCAAAAGTCAGTAACGGATTTTTTGTGAAATAGGAGAATATTCCTAATACTCTTACCCTGAAGAGAGTTACCAGCGTAAACAGCAGAAACCAAAGATCCTCAACTCCGGAAATAAACATTACCAAATTGTTTGCCTCCCAGATATATGGTCTGAACAGAGCAGCATTAATTGCTTTGTGTGAATGTGCCAGAAAACTACTGACCGTAGGTTCCAATTCTCCAATGTCAAATGCATTTCCTTCATAATAATCAGATTTGAGATCTCGTTGGGTTGTCACAGCCTTTTCTAAGATATTCTCTAATGAATAGGCTTTTAACAGTGAGGAAAGAAGTGTGAACACCACAAAGGCTGATACTCCAATCAGAATAAATGATAGCGGAGCAATAATAAATCTGGTAAAAGACCCCCTGATTCTTGCCAGGTATTGATTAGTCGTCCATATTGCAACAGCCGGCAACAAAGCCACAAAAATGTAAGGTTTGATTTTTAGAATCAGATAGGCTGAAATAAAAATGATGATGATATTAATCAGTACCTTCTCCCTTTTGATCAGCACTTTATAGTATGCTGCAAAAAAATATCCGATACAACTGATTGTAACTGTATCCTTTAATATTCCCGATCCCCAGAAAATAACAGAAGGAATGAACAGAAACGAAATTGCAAGCCCCTTGGTTGTTTTTGGAAATTCATTTGCATAAATGACAAACAGCCTCCATATTCCTTCAAATGATGCTACTGCAAAAAGTATGGATGCTACCAGAAAACTTCGGGCTCCCAGAAATCCTGCTAAAAATGAAAACCGAACTACATAATTGGTTTCGTCTGCTCTCCAGTAAAGAGGGTAGCCTGTAGCCTCAGAAAACAAATAATAATTACTTTCACTTGATCCCTCAATAAATACTTTAAGAAAAGCTGCCGGGCTCTCAAACAGCAACTTATTCCAGCTTAAGCCATCCAGGAAATACCCAACTGTATCTCCACCCGGATAATAAGTGGTATAAACTAAAGCCAGAAGAACAGCTCCAATAATCTTTACTGTCAGGCCGGGCAGGTAATACCTGTACTCCGGGTGCTGGTCAATGTGCTTATTACGGACAAATCTGGCAAAAAGAAAAACAAAAAAAAGATAGAACGGGACCAGCAGCCAATCTGTAAAATTTATTACATTATAATCCATCTGTATCTAATTTTGGCCAAACTGAACGCCTGATATAAAAACAAGTTTGTGGCAAATGTACTTTATCTCTCTTATGACGGAATGACAGACCCGTTAGGACAGTCGCAGGTTTTACCCTATCTTGATGGCTTAGCTCAAAAGGGTTTTACAATTCACCTAATCAGCTTAGAAAAAAAACTAAAAACAGATCTGTTTAAAAAAGTCAGTAAAAAAATTGCTGAAACAGGGATCAACTGGTTTCCTGTACAATATCATAAAAACCCTCCTGTTATTTCAACACTTTCAGATTTGCTTAAAATGTACAATACTGCTCTGAAGATTATAAAAAAGGAAAATGTAGCCCTTATTCATAGCCGCAGTTATCCAGCATCTGTTGTGGCTTTGAAGTTGAAGCAGAAAACAGGTGTCCCATTTATTTTTGATATGCGGGGCTTCTGGGCAGATGAGCGGGTTGAAGGTAAACTCTGGAACCTTAGAAATCCGGTTTTCAAATTGATCTTTTCCTATTTTAAAAAACAGGAAAGAATATTGTTAAACGAAGCTGCTGCTGTTGTTTCACTTACTGAAAATGCAAAACATTGGCTCATTCATGAGTGGAAACATAACGAAAACAAAGTCCCTGTTTATGTCATTCCTTGTTGTTGCGATACTAATCTGTTTATGTATGGGCAACAAGAAAAATCTGTTGAAATCAGAGAAAAACTGAAGATTCCTGATGATGTTTTTATTTTGATTTACCTAGGATCCATTGGGACCTGGTACATGTTGGATGAAATGCTTGATTTTTTTACTGTTCTCAAGAAACTCCGACCATCGTCTGTCTTTTTATTTATAACCCAGCATGAACATGAGCTTATCCGTGCTAAAGCTGCTGAAAAAAATATTTCTGAACTTAAAATAGTTACCGGCCAGAGAGATGAACTGCCGGAACTGCTAAGTCTTGGAAATGCAGCAATCTTTTTTATCCGACCCGGCTTTTCAAAGAAAGCATCCTCGCCTGTTAAGCAGGCTGAACTGATGGCTATGGGGATTCCTGTTGTAACAAATAAGGGAATCGGTGATTCAGATGCATTCTATAATGATGGTAAAGCTGGTATTCTCATTGAGCATTTCAATGAGGATGCTTATTACATGGCAGCCAATAATTTAATTCACTTTTTTGTCCGGCAGGAAGAAATCAGAGCAATCGCTTTAAAGAATTTTTCACTGCAATCAGGAATAGAATTGTATGAAACGATTTACAAAAGAATTATCAACTGATTGAATGATGATACTTTCCGCCATGCAGTATGTTGAAGGCACGGAATAATTGCTCGCTAAAAACCAGCCTGACTAATTGATGTGAGAACGTGAGTGATGACAACGATATAGTATCAAATGCCTTTGCCCGCATTCCTGAACTGAAACCATAAGCACCACCCGTCACAAAAACAATCCGTTTTTTTCCTCTGTTCAGTAGTGATTGAAGATATCCTGCAAAATGCTTTGAGTTCATTTGCTTCCCTTTTTCATCCAGCAAAATCACCAAATCATTTTCTCTGATATATTTTTCAAATAGTTTTTGTTCTTCAGCCGGTAAGGCACGCACAGTGGTATTCAGTGAATGCTTTATCTCAACAGGAGTGATTTTGACATACGGCTTTATCTTTGCAAGATAATACTCAATTCCTGAAATGATAAACGGTTCAGTTGACCGCTGCATCATCAATAACACAATTTCCATATTCTGTAAAAATCAATATAACTTACAATTAAATTTAAATAATATCCTGATTTACAAAGTATTACATAAAACTCTTTGGCTTGATTTTAGCTATACTTTAGAAAAATACCAATGAAACCCATTTATAGTATCCTGATCATTTTATTCTGTACCAGTTTCATCCGGCTTGAGGCAACTGCTGATATTTTTGATGATTTGACTTCAGTAATCCGATCTGGTGATTCGAGGCAAATATCCCGATATTTTGGAAGTAATGTTGATTTGACTATCCTGTCAAGTGAAGAAGTCTATTCTAAAGCTCAGGCAGAGCAGGTTTTAAAGGATTTCTTTACCAAGAATCCTCCCCGTTCCTTTAACTTTATTCATAAAGGATTATCAAAAGACGGGGCAAAGTATGCGATTGGTTCATACGTTTCCACTCAAGGTGCTTCTTACCGTACCTATATTTTTATTAAGACTGTTAATGGTTCAGAAATCATCCAGGAACTGCGGTTCGAGAAGGACTAATCAAATTAGAATATGAGCAGGGAGTATTTACCGTAATAAATACTTCCTTTTTTTATGCCTTAGCTAATTAACGACATTTGCAATATGACTACTGCAGAATTCATTAACCTCTGGATTCAGGAAGATGAAGGATCCGGAGATTACTCATCACTTGCCATTATTGGTCCAGGCCAGAAAAGCAAAGCTATCCTGATGGTTAAAGAAGATGGAATTATTGCCGGTGTTGAACTGGCTTCCTTGATTTATCAGACTGCCTGTAAGGGTAAGTTTAACTTCGTTGCGCTTAAACAAGATGGTGAATCCGTTTATAAAGGAGATTCAGTCTTTGAGATTGAATGCCTGACTCATGATTTGCTGAGAATGGAACGAATCGTACTTAACTGTATGCAACGAATGAGTGGTATCGCCACGCTGACAAATAAATTTTGCAGCGCAGTTAAAGAAACCAATGCTATTATCCTTGATACACGTAAGACAACCCCCCTGTTCAGGTATTTTGAAAAATGGGCAGTAAGGATCGGTGGCGGACAAAATCATAGAATGGGGTTATATGATATGATTATGCTCAAAGACAATCATATTGACTTTGCAGGTGGGATTTCTGCTGCCATCAAAAAAACACAGAACTATCTTAATTCCCTGAATAAAACATTGAACATCGAAATTGAGACGCGTAACTTACAAGAAGTGGAAGAAGTCATCAGCACTGGCGGAGTTAACCGGATTATGTTCGATAACTTCTCCATTACAGATATCAAAACAGCAGTAAAACTCATCAATAATAAGTTTGAAACCGAAGCCTCAGGGAATATCACACTGGAAACAGTCAGCGAGTATGCACTTACAGGTGTTGATTTTATCTCAGCCGGATGTCTAACTCATTCCTATAAAAGTTTAGATTTAAGCCTCAAAGCGGTTTAGCCGATGCTTAAAATAATTAAATTCCTGCCTTTTATACAGTCAATAATCATACTTACCAAGCGTATTTCACCGTGGGGATTTGATGGTGCATCCGTTTATGAAGTACTTCACTTTTTTGTTCAGCGAATGAGCCAGGGTGAAGTTCAGAGCCGCGCCCGCTCAATCAGCTTTAGTTTCTTCCTTGCACTTTTCCCGGCTATCATTTTTGTTTTTTCACTCATTCCATATATTCCGATAGACCATTTTGATGATAAGCTGATGCAACTGTTATATGACCTGTTACCACCTTACACCTATGAAGCATCTAAACAAACCATTGAAGATATCATAACCCGGCAAAGGCATGGTTTTGTTTCATTAGGGTTTCTGTTTACTTTTTACATCAGTTCAAACGGAGTACTGTCTGTTATTGAGGCTTTCAACTCAGGTAGCGAGTTTAAAATAAAGGGTTTTAAACTTCGAATGAAATCAATCTGGCTAACTCTTTTTCTATCCTTTCTTATTCTTACAACAATAGCACTGATCATAACCAGTGAAGTGATCATTTACTTTCTGACCAACTCAATCGAACTCCACTCACAAATTCCGGTTTTTCTGGTTATAACCGGGAAATGGATTCTGCTTCTCATGCTATGCTTTACAGCTATCTCTTGTCTGTATTATTTCGGAACTCACAAACATGAGCAGTTCCGGTTTATCTCACCCGGTTCCATTTTGACTACTTTTCTGATTGTGATTACTTCGCTTGCTTTTAACTATTTCATTGCAAACTTCAGCCAATACAATAAAATATACGGTTCTATAGGTACGCTGATTATTATTCTTGTGTGGATTAATTTTAATTGCCTGCAACTCATTATCGGATACGAGCTAAACACAGCTATCAAAAAAGCAAACAGGAGCCCGTCAAAGGAAATTCTTTAATCCTCTGTTTCTGTACGGCTACCTCCTACGGTCCGAATCGTATCCCATGGATGCTCCCCATCTTTACGTTGAATTATGTATTCTTTAACCCCGTCTTGCCATTGTTCATACGGAGTCCATTTCAGTTTAACGGACTCTGTTTCAGGGTTCATTTCGCTTTTTAGCAAAATTGAAGAGCCGATATATCCGGTATCCGGTTCTACATTACAGTCATTTAACGGAATAATCATGTAATAATAATTTTGATTATGTACATCAACTGCATAATCATCATACTTGAGTTCTGTGTTACTTAACGAAGTCAGCCGGAAATAGCTGATCTTATCAGACGACCGGTACAGTTCATAACCGATGACATGATCGGGGAAAGCCAAAGGCGGCTCCCATTCAAGACTGATGTATTCATCATCCATCACTGTGACAAAGACAATATCAACAACCTGCCTTCCGACACCTTCCGTACCGGAGGCTGACGTATCACTCCATGCCGAATAGGCTGAATTACATAATGAACGGGCTTTTATCCGATAATTATAAATACCGGGACATAAACCCGAACTGTCAATATAAGAAGTGATTAGTGAACTAAGTTTGGCAACTTCAACCCAACTGCCCCCTCCGGCCTCACTTCTCTGCAATTCGTATTCATCAAAATAACAACCGCTATAGGGAGTCCATTCTACTCTGATTCCGGAACCCTGATCAAAGGCAGAAATATTCATTGTTGTATGGATGGTAAGTGAATCAAGCGGATTTCGGTTACCGCACCGATCCTCTGCCTGTAACCGGTAGCTGTAGTTCTCACATAAAGTAACAAGTCCTGTATCTGTAAATGTGTTTATCACATTGAGAGCAACACCGTTCGTATCAATGACCGAATAAATCAGATCCCAGCCGGCTGTTAGCCGATTCTGCCTGTATAGATGATACGCCCAGATATCTGCATCAGCAACATTCATCCAGGTAAGTGTTACCTCATTATCACTTTTAACAGATGCTGACAGTAACTGAGGGGCTGAAGGCGGAATAGAATCATATACGGTTATATAAGCTATTTGAACCAGCGAATCAGTGCAAATTCCGTTATTGGTAACGGCCAGGGTCACTGAATATAAACCCGGCTGAGAAAAAATCATAACCGGATTTTCCTGAGTTGATGTCTGGCCATCACTGAATGTCCAGCTATATGAACCCGCAATTAATCCGGATGACTGATTTAAAAAATTAACGGTTAGCGGTGCGCATCCTTCCGTCACATCAGCTGTAAAATCCGCATGCGGTGAAAGGTATGACAGGACAGTCATCAAGGTAGTGTCGTCACAAACACCATTTGAAAGTGCAATCAGTGAAACGGTATAAGTTCCGCTGTCACTGTATATATGAACCGGGTCGGGATTATGACTTGTCAATCCATCACCAAAGTTCCACAGCAGATTTGAAGTACCGGTAGAAGCAGCATGAAAACTAACGGTAAGCGGGGTACATCCTGTTAAAGCAGAAGATGAAACGGTTACTGAGGGTTTGTCAAATACCCTGATGGTATCGGGATATACAAATACATCTTCACAACCTGTTGAATCCCATGCAATCAGTGATACAATATAATTTCCGGCTGATTGATAGATGTGCTTTGGGTTTTCAGCTGCCGATGAATCACCATCACCAAAGTTCCAGAAATATATTATTCCATTTATTGTCTGATTTGAAAAATCAACTTCAAAAGGAGCACAACCGGAGTTACCAGGAATGTTGAAATCGGCAACCGGGCCTGTAATCACGATCCCTGAATTCAGACTGACCGAATCCGTACATCCTGATGAATCAGTAGCTGTAAGTGAAACCTGATACGTACCCGGAGTATGATAGACATGTGTTGCCTGAATACTGTTCGAGAAACTGCTATCTCCAAAACTCCACAGATAAGAAGCTGCATTCAAAGAAGTATTCTGAAAGTCAATTAATGCCGGTGCACAACTGGAAGTTGTAGTTGTGTTGAAACTAGCAATTGGACCTGTAACGTGGACAGCCGAGTCAATGATTACTGAACTGGTACACCCAAACACGGAAGTAATAGTAAGTTGAATAGGATAATATCCGTTCTGAGTATAGGTTACTGTCGGATTCTGCTGGTTTGAAATCTGCCCGTTTCCAAAATCCCAGTTCCAGGCAACAGCATTTGCAGAAGAATCCGAAAAGTTAACCTGAAATGGATTACATCCGGTTTGTTTGGCCATACTAACTCCAGCAAAAGCAGCATTCATCAGTTGAGTGCTAATAGTATCCGTACATCCGTATTGATTGGTTATGGTCAGTTTAACCGGGGCTGAGGGTGCAGAATTATAAATATGAACAGGATTTTGCTGAGTTGAAAAAGTACCATCCCCAAAATCCCAGAACCATGAAATTGCATCCCGGCTGGTATCTGAGAAGGTAACGGTTACCGGAATACAGTCTCCACTTTTTGTAAATGTAAACCCGGCATCAGTATAAGGAATGTAAACTGCATTTTGCATTGAATAACTGCTGCTGCAACCGTTATTAAAAGCCGTTAATGTAACTGTAAAATTGCCTGGGTTATTCAGATTATAGTAGCATGTCGGGTTGGCAGTAT
>JADLBQ010000090.1 GCA_020847635.1 Bacteroidia bacterium | reverse complement strand
TTCATCCGCTTGTATGTACAGCATTTAATGCTGACTTTGACGGTGACCAGATGGCTGTCCATCTGCCCCTGAGTAATGCTGCAATACTGGAAGCTCAGTTGCTTATGCTGGCCTCTCATAATATTCTGAATCCTGCTAATGGAGCACCAATTACTGTTCCGTCACAGGATATGGTATTGGGTCTGTATTATATGACCAAGATTAAGAAGTCAACAGCTGACGAGAAAGTGAAAGGTGAAGGAATGACTTTTTATTCTCCGGAAGAAGTCATTATTGCTTATAATGAAGAAAAGGTTGAACTGCATACAACGATTAAGGTTAAAGTACCGGTTTATACAGAAGAGGGAATTAAGCAGCAGCTAACAGAAACATCGGTTGGCAGGGTCTTATTTAACCAGATTGTTCCGGCAGAAGTGGGTTTTATAAATGAACTACTGACTAAGAAAAATCTACGCGAAGCAATTAACCTTGTACTGAAGCGTGCTGGTATTTCTAAAACTGCCATTTTCCTGGATGAGATTAAGGGACTGGGATTCAGGATGGCCTTCCAGGGAGGTCTTTCATTCAATATGGATGATGTAATCATCCCTGAAGAAAAGGAAAAGCTGATTGCTCAGGCAGAAGAAAAAATAGAAGAAGTGATGAACAATTACAATATGGGAGTCATCACGAATAATGAACGTTATAATCAGGTGATAGATATCTGGACCATTACAAATTCGCGGATAACTGATAACCTGATGCGAAGGCTGGCTGCTGACAAGCAAGGATTCAATTCAATCTTTATGATGCTTGATTCCGGAGCCCGTGGCTCAAAAGACCAGATTCGCCAGCTGGCTGGTATGCGCGGGTTGATGGGTAAACCTCAAAAATCAGGTGCCTCAGGAGGAGAGATTATTGAAAATCCGATTTTATCAAACTTCAAAGAAGGGTTGTCTATTCTGGAATATTTTATATCAACACACGGTGCACGTAAAGGTCTGGCAGATACCGCTCTCAAAACAGCAGATGCCGGTTACCTTACCCGTAGGTTAGTTGATGTTGCGCAGGATGCAATTATCAATGAAGAGGATTGTGGAACACTCAGAGGTTTGGCTGAAACGGCATTAAAGAATACTAATGATGAAGTTGTAGAATCGTTGTATGACAGAATTCTTGGCAGGGTATCTGTTCATGATTTAATTCATCCGGTTACCGGCAAGATCATTGTCCGTGCCGGTGAAGAAATTACTGAATTGCTGGCTGAAGAGATTGCTGATTCTCCGATTGAAGCAGTTGAAATCAGATCCGTATTAACCTGTGAATCTAAACATGGTGTTTGTGCAAAATGTTACGGTAGGAATCTTGCAACAGGAAGAATGGTGCAAAAAGGTGAAGCAGTAGGTGTCATTGCTGCCCAGTCAATTGGTGAGCCTGGGACTCAGCTAACGTTACGAACTTTCCATACAGGTGGAGTTGCTGCCAAGAGTGCTTCTGAGTCAAGTATTATTGCCAAATTTTCAGGAGTTATTGAGCTGGAAGAAGTTAAGACTTTACCACTTGATGATGAGCTAAAGAATGCCTCAATTGTTATTGGGAGATCAGGCGAATTAAGAATCATTGATCCGGCAACCAACACTCCGATGATGTCTCATCATATTCCTTATGGTTCACGTCTGTATGTCAAGAATAAGTCGAAAGTAAACTCTGGCGACACGTTGTTTGAATGGGATCCTTATAATGCACTGATTCTTACTGATTTGAACGGTAAGATCGAGTATGAAAATATTGACGAAGGGTACACATTTAAAGAAGAAACAGATGAGCAAACCGGATTTAAAGAAAAGGTAATAATTGACAGCAGGGATAAAACAAGAAACCCGGTTATTAAAATTATGAGCAAGGATAAGGAAGTGATCAGAGCCTATAATATTCCGGTTGGTGCCCGCATTGTGGTGAATAAAGGCGATACAGTTAAAGCAGGTGATACCCTGGTTAAAATTCCCCGTGCTACCGGTAAGAGCGGTGATATTACAGGGGGGCTGCCAAGAGTGACTGAACTTTTTGAAGCACGTAATCCTTCTAATCCGGCAGTTGTCTCTGAAATTGATGGAGTGGTTTCTTATGGAGGAATCAAACGGGGTAACCGTGAGGTAATCATCACTCCTAGAGAAGGTGAAGTGAAGAAATACCTTGTTCCCCTTTCGAAACATATCCTGGCTCAGGATAATGATTTTGTAAAAGCAGGACAGCCGTTGTCTGATGGAATAATTTCTCCGGGCGACATTCTGGCTATTAAGGGACCGTCAGTTGTTCAGGAGTATCTTGTGAATGAAGTCCAGGAGGTATACCGTTTGCAGGGAGTGAAAATCAATGACAAACACTTTGAAGTCATTGTTAGGCAGATGATGCGTAAAGTAATTATTGAAGATCCGGGAGATACACGCTTCCTTGAGAAAGAACAGGTGAGTAGAATTGATTTTATTGAAGAAAATGATAATATCATTGACAAAAAGGTAGTCATTGAACCGGGAGATTCTTCACAGTTTAAAGCCGGACAGATTGTAAGCCTTCGGAAACTTCGTGATGAAAACTCTTTACTGAAGCGCAAGGACCTCAAACCGGTTGTTGCCCGCGATGCCATTCCTGCAACTTCAATTCCATTATTGCAAGGGATTACCCAGGCATCCTTACATACCAAGAGTTGGATCAGTGCTGCTTCATTCCAGGAAACAACCAAGGTACTTAATGAAGCTGCTGTTTCCGGAAAGGTTGACTATCTCCTTGGTCTTAAGGAAAACGTAATTGTGGGTCATCAGATTCCAGCCGGCACAGGTTTACGTGAATATGAAAGGCTGATTGTCGGATCACAAGAAGAATATGATCTGCTAATGGCTTCGAAGCGTGCCCAACAGGCAGAACCCGCATCTTAAGATTTTTCTTTAGCTGTTTGAAAAGGCTTCCTTATTATAAGGAAGCTTTTTTATTGTTAAGCAGGGATTCAATCCTGAATCATTTCAGCCTGTATATTTTTTTCATATACTGCTTTATGGCGAGTTGATTATCGGCCGAGCTAACGGCAAGATTATCGGTTATAAATATAATGATTTAAGGTGTCTGGTCAGAAGTAGCCAGTGGAGAGAATGACCGATTAAAAAATTGAAGTTAAAACCTTTCCGTTTTTTATCATTCCCCTGTACATTCCGGGAGTATTGAAGACCATCACAACCTGGCTGTCTCGGTTAATCGCAATCAAACCACCTTCACCTCCAGATTTTGTCAGCTTTTCGAGAATAACTTTATTACAGGCCTGCTCTAGTGAAAGACCTGAATACTCAATCAAACAGGCAACATCATAAGCAACAATTCCACGAATAAAAAATTCACCATCGCCTGTGCATGAAACGGCACAGGTTTGGTTACTGGCATAGGTGCCTGCTCCGATAATCGGAGTATCACCAATCCGACCGGGAGGTTTGTTGGTCAGCCCTCCTGTTGAGGTTGCAGCTGCCACATTTCCATAGGAGTCAATTGCAACAGCACCAACTGTCCCGAACTTTTTATCACTGTGATCTAATTGGGTTTTGTCACTTCCATGAAGATCTTTCCACTGATTAAACCTGAACTCATTGAAAAAATATTCATCAGACTCAAATACTAATCCGGCTTTTTTTGCCAATTCTTCAGCACCCTCACCAATCAGCATTACATGTTGAGTTTGCTCCATTACCAGACGAGCTGCCAGAACCGGATTTCTGATATTTCTGACTCCGGCAACCGCACCGGCCAAGCCTGAATCACCACTCATAACCGAAGCATCCATTTCATGTTTCCCATTGCGGTTAAAAACAGAACCTTTTCCTGCATTAAACAACGGGCAATCTTCGAGCGACACAACTGCGGCAGTTACTGCATCAAGAGCATGTCCTCCTCTCTGGAGAGTAATATTCCCAGAGATTAAGGATTCAGACAGGGCCCGGTGATAGGAACGCTCCTGCTCATCAGAAATGGAAGATTTCAGGATAGTTCCTGCGCCACCATGAATAACAATTGTCGGAGTATAATCCATTCACTAATTCAGACAGACAATTTTCTTACAGAATTTTCCTCTGTTTGTTTTAATCGTGAGCAGATAAACGCCATTCATAATTGCAGGATTTAATACAAATCTTGAGATTTCATGTTCAGCAACCGTGTAGGAATTATGGTAAACTATTTTCCCGGTAATATCACTCAGTATAACCTGAAGTTGCTGGCTGACTGAAGAAGCAAAACTAAACTCAAGAAACTGCGAGAAAGGGTTTGCTCCAAGGATCAGTTCATCTTTTCGTTCGTTCTCAGTAACTGCCAAAGAATTAAGAATCAGGCAAGCAACAGTCATATCGGGAATTCCATATCCTAACAGGGTGTCCGGATTATTAAATTGAGAAGCACTCTGGCGTAATGCATCAATTACCTCCATGTTAGTTGCGTTGGGGTTACATTGCCATAGACAGGCAACCATTCCGGCAATTACAGGTGATGAAAAGGAAGTCCCATTTCCCGGAAATACACCATAGTTTGACGGATCAGCAACATAGGTTCCCATGCCCATTGCTGCAACATCTGGTTTAACACGGCCGTCAGCAGTTGGACCTTTGCTACTAAAGAATGCATAATTCTCTTGATTATCTACAGCTCCAACAGTAAGCACACTGTCTCCGTCAGCAGGGGTAATGATAAAATTCCAGGGTGAGGAACCTTCGTTACCGGCACTGTTACAAACAAGGATTCCCTTTGAAGCAGCAAAGTCAGCTGCTATAGTTACCGGAGCAGTATTCCCATTTCAGTCAGCATATATAAAATTTTGCGAAGGATTATCAAATTCATAATAACCAAGAGAAGAATTAATGATATCGGCACCCACACTATCAGCAAATTCGGCAGCAGCAGCCCAGGTAAATTCTTCCATCGGAGTTTCACTAAAAGCATTTTCACTTCTCAGCAACCAGTACTCAGCATGAGGGGCCGTGCCAACAATATTACCTGGCCAGTTTCCTGCCATGATAGACAAGACATAGGTCCCGTGGGCATAGTCATCATAGACCATACTATTCTGGTCAACAAAATCCCAGGTACCAAGTAAACGGTTTTGGTTTCTCAGGCTATCAAAAACGATCATATTATCAGCATTAAAAAAGCCCGCATCAATCACCGCAATTACTTTACCCTGGCCTGTTTTACCACTATTATGAAGCATATCTCCATTCAGCATGGCAATCTGATCATAGGAAGGTCCGTAATCAAATGATGATACCTTGTTGTCTTCGGGTATCTTACGGCTTTGTTCTGAATGAAGGGTGTTTTCCATTTTGAACTTATCCTTTGTTGAATAGACGGAATTAGCATTTCGATTGACTGCATAACCTAGTTTTACAAAGGGTAATGAATAAATAGTATTCAGGACAGAGCTGCCGGGTACTTCAATTGTTACTGCATTTAACCATCTCGAAGCAGTTAAAACAGTTGCTCCGGCTGCTGCTATTTGTGAAATATAAGATGGATTAACCGGAAAGTCTGAGCTGTCTATCGGAATATTCTGTTTTATTCTTCGGTCAATGGCTCGTTGCGACAAGTAATCTAATGGGATAGTGAATGAAAACGGAGAATTATTTTTATCAGTTAAGAAAATGGCATACCTGTTTTGCCCATAAAGATTATTTGATAAGAAAAGGAGAGAAAGAATAGCTAAAGTCAGATGCTTCATAAGGGGAGAATAGCTTTAAAATGGAATTACTTTTTCAGTATAATGAGTGAACCCAGCAAGGGTATATATTCCTGCAATATATTTATATGTTCCGTTAAACTGTTCTTTATAAACCATTCCGGTACGGGCTGCATATTTTTCAATTTCATATTTCTTATAAACAATATTATCTTCATCAGCCTGTAATACAGTTAGAACTGAATCGAAGGCAATTCCGTTGACTGACTCGGGTATATTAACATCTGTTATTTTATACTCCTGTTCGTCTAATTCATTTTTTGCATTACCATTCCACTTTTGATCCTTCTTGGGTGGAAAAGCCAGCTTGATGAAAGTCAGATTATCTTCCTTTTTCTCAGCATTCATCAGATTGAGATTTGCAGTCCACACTTTGTGAATGACCCATGGTTCACTTGCATTTGCACGTTTATAACGCTCGATACGTGCCGTTTCTCGGCCTTCGTTATCAATAAAAAAAGATTCAACCACTTCCTTAATTTGAAAAGTAAAGGTATCAATCTTCCCAAGATTGAACTCACTTTTAACAATGGAATCAACTTCATAAATCACCTGATGACCAATAGTTAATGGGAAGTAGCTGTATCCGCTGAAAGCAGTTATTCCGGGATCTTTTTTGCAACTGCTCATGGGAGTCATGAACAGCAACGCAATCAAAGTCAGAAAACGTATGGAAGTTTTCATAATAATGAACTAATTTCTTTCGAAATAAACCCTCCCGCGATCACATCGTCATCTTCATAGAAGACAGCACTTTGGCCAGGTGCTATACCCGTTACCTTAGCATGAAAATCTACAATTGCATGGCTCCCGTCAATTTTAACAGTTCCTGCGGTGCCTTTATCCTTATAACGGATTTTGATGACGGCTTCAACCGGATCAGGCAATGCTTCATATTTAATCAGATTAATATCTCTGACGCTCATTGAGGTTTGCTGTAACTCCTCAATTGTACCAAGAACAACTGTATTTGTTTCAGGGATGATATTGGTTACATACATGGGCTGACCAAGTGCAATTTCAAGTCCTTTTCTTTGCCCTATCGTATAAAACGGATAGCCTTTATGCTGACCTAATAACTGGCCTGCAGTATTCACAAACATGCCACCATCCAGTTTCTTTTCAATTCCTGCTACTTTCTTACTCAGGAATGATCTGTAGTCATTATCGGGAATAAAACAAATTTCATAACTTTCGTTCTTTTTTGACAATTCTTCAAATCCCATTTCAAGGGCGAGCTGTCTGATCTGTGGCTTTTTAAAATTTCCAACCGGAAACATAGTTCTTTTGAGTACATGCTGTTTCAAACCCCAAAGAACATAACTCTGATCTTTATTAGGATCCAGCCCTTTAGAAATGATGTACCTGCCATTCTCCTGTCTGCTCCTGGCATAATGGCCGGTTGCAATCAGCTCACAATCAAGCATGTTTGCTCTTTTTATTAAAGCATCCCATTTAATATGAGTATTACACATAACACAGGGATTAGGCGTTCTTCCGGCAAGATATTCACTCACAAAATTGTCAATAACAGCACCTTTGAACTCGCTTCTGATATCAAGAATGTAATGAGGGAAACCCATCTTAACAGCAATAGCTCTGGCATCATTTATTGAATCCAGCGAACAACAACCAGTTTCCTTCTTTTTTGAACCACTGGTTTCATAATCCCAGGTTTTCATGGTTATTCCAATCACTTCATAACCTTCTTCATGAAGCATCATTGCTGACACGCTACTGTCAATACCTCCACTCATAGCCATTAAAACCCGACCTTTTTTACTCATTTCACAGATTGCAAACTGCAAAGGTAATCTATGCTAATGAGCCTTGTAAAGGGCGTTATTATTAACTTATTAATAGATAATATTGCTCAACGGATTGCCAGCTATAGATTACCTTCGTTGCAGAATTAAACAATGTGAATCGGGATAAGTTTGAAGTTCGGTTTGTGAATTATTTAAGAAGGCAGAAATTAGTTTCTGTAACAGATAAGATTCTGCTGGCCGTGAGTGGTGGTATTGATTCGATGGTTATGGTGAACTTGTTCAAAGAATCGAGAATTGAATTTGCGATTGCTCATTGTAATTTCTCTTTGCGGCAAAAGGATTCGGATCGTGATGAGGAATTTGTCAGGAGGGAATCAAAGTATCTGGGTGTTCCGTTCTTTTGTAAGAAATTCAAAACTGAAGAAATTGCATTAAAGAATAAGCTTTCAATTCAGGTTACAGCCAGAGAATTACGATATAAGTTTTTTACTGACTTGTGTAGGCGGCATGGTTATTCAAGTTGTGCTACAGCCCATCACACCGATGACAGCATCGAAACCTTCTTTATTAATTTGCTTAGAGGAACCGGGTTGATGGGAGAGAGAGGAATACCGGTTAAACAAGGAATTTTTTTCCGTCCGTTACTGTTTGCTACAAGAAAGGAAGTTGAGAGTTATGCTGTAAGCCATGAAATCAGGTGGCGGGAAGACACTTCAAATCGTTCTGATTTTTATTTACGTAACCGGATCAGACACCAACTGATACCTGTCTTGGAGGATCTTAATCCATCATTCCAGCATGTATTACAACGTCATATTGAAAATGTAGAGGGCAGTTCCATCCTTTTTAATGAATATCTTGAACAGCTCAGGCTGAATTATGTAAAATTTTACAAGGATTTGATTTTGATTGAAAAAGATGTTTTGTTGAAACATCCGGCAGGGTTTACATTAACCTTTGAGTTTCTAAGAAATTATGGTTTCAACCGGGATACCTGTTCTGATATTTATCTTGCACTCGATAAAACTCCTGGGAAAAGATTTCTTTCCACAAACTATGAACTAATAACCGACAGACAATATATTATGGTGAAATCTTTAAAAACAAAAACAACGAACGAATATAAAATTGAGGAAGACTGGCATCACTTTGAATGGGAAGGTGGCATTCTGGCATTAAGGAAAATTGTATTAACCCATGATTTCAAAGAAAAAATTATCAGTGGTGAATATACTGACCCGAATGTTGTATGGGTTGATGCCTCAAAACTTAAGTTCCCACTGTTGCTTCGAAAATGGAAAAAGGGTGATGAATTTCATCCGATTGGTATGAAAGGTAAAAAGAAACTGAGCGATTTGTTTACAGATATTAAGCTGAGTGCTGCAAAGAAGGAGCACACCTGGGTGATTGAGTCAGGCGAAAGAATTGTTTGGGTCGTAGGAATCAGACAAGACAATTATTTCAGAATCACAGAAGAAACAACAGTTAGTTATCAACTTGTACTGGAGAGCGAATGAAACAAGATATTCTTTTTGAAGAAAAACAGTATATCGGGTTTAACAGGATGACCATTACACGTAACCTGGTATTGGTATTGTTTTGCTTTTTGGCATATTACTGGACAGAGAACCGAGAATTGAACGGGAATTTCTTTTTTTACCTGGGTTGCGCAATTTTAGCTTTTCATATTCTCTCCCTTTTTATAACGCATATCCGGATTTGGGTAACCGAAGATTTAATTCAATTAAAGGGAGTAGGTGTAGCCCGCAATGAGATCATTCCGATTGCAGAAATCTCATCAGTCGAAAAGGTAAAATACAGCCAATACCTAATTAATAATCCGGTTTTTAAACTGCACCGCGAAGGTGTTGTAAAATTCTATTCCACTGGAACGGATGCAGTTCGTATAAAAACTAAGGAAGGACTCACTTACCTGATCGGAACCCAGAAAGCTGATGAACTTTTTAGACTGTTATCTGAAAAATCTTCTTTACACAAGTAAAATACATAGCTGCTGAAATCGTTACCTTTTTATGTCATCACTGATTTTCTTTATTGGAATGTTGTTGATGGCTGCTTCTATTCCACTTTCTGTTTTTGGCATGAGCGTTTCACAGTTTATTTTGATTGGGGGATGGCTACTTGAAGGAGCGTATAAGCAAAGAATCAATCAGTTCGTTCAAAATAAACCGGCAGTTCTCTGGTGCGGACTTTACCTGATTCATCTCATTGCTGCATTATGGAGTTCTGATACTGATTATCTGCTAAAGGATCTCCGGATTAAACTTCCTCTGCTCTTTCTCCCGTTTTTATTGACTTCGTTTCCCGGAATCTCTAAAAAACAAATCATTGTTGTACTTAAAGTCTTTATTGCTTCAGTTGCCATCTCAACCCTCATTAGTACGGGGGTCTGGCTGGATCTGCTTCCCCATCAGAACCAGATTACAGACATTCGTGAGATCTCAGTTTTTATTTCCCATATCAGACTGTCATTATGTATTGTATTCTCACTTTTTCTTTTAATCTGGTTTGCTATTATTGACTTTAAGAATGGGAAAAGGGTAAGCACTGCAATTAAACTTCTTCTGGCCACCTGGTTCATTATCTTTCTTTTTATCATGGAAAGTATGACCGGTGTAATCGTTCTGCTGATTTCAGGATTCATTCTCGCAATCAGATTAATCTTAAAAAGGAAAACAAAAACGGCAGGCTTTTCAATCCTGGTTATACTGATTATTCTTGTTACGTCAACAGGTGTATATATTAAGAAACTGAGTAACGAACTCTACCGGCCTTTTGATTATTCAGCTATCAACCCAGATGAGAAGACATCTCTTGGAAATACCTATTACCATTGCTTTGACTGTAAAGCCCAGGAAAACGGAACACCGGTTTATATTTATATTTCTGAGGCTGAACTTGACTCAGCCTGGAACTCAAGAAGTAAAATCAGCTATTATTCCAGAGACTCAGAAGGAAATGAGATTAAATACACGCTATTAAGATATCTTGCCTCTAAAGGATTAAAAAAGGATGCAGAAGCTGTTGCATCCCTAAGTAACAAGGAGATTCATTCTATTGAAAATGGATTGGCTAACTGGAAATATAAAAATATAGGGAATCTGAATGTCCGGCTGCAAAAAACGATAATGGAATATTTTCTGTACCGCCAGGGTGGTAATCCAACCGGAAGTTCGTTGCTTCAGCGACTCGAATATTGGAAGACCGGGCTTCATATTTTTAAAGATCACTTGTTTTTTGGGGTTGGTACAGGAGATGTCAAAATAACATTTGATAAATATTATGATCAAATGAACTCTCCGTTAAGTTTGCGTTGGCGGCTCAGAGCTCATAACCAGTATCTCACTTTCGGAATTGCCTTTGGTATTTTTGGCTTAATCTATTTCTTCTGGATTTTAATCTATCCGTTCTTTACAAAACTGGGTTCTTTCCTGCCATTTGTGGCATTCTGGAGTATATTTACTTTGTCAATGTTAACTGAAGACACCCTTGAAACCCAGGCAGGAGTCTCCTTTTCAGTTTATTTTATGTCGCTTTTCTTCATGTACTTATATCATCATTCACCCAGCCGAAACCACTGATTACGGTTAAATTTCTGCTGTTCATCACTCATTAAGGTATTTTACCCTACTTTGTGGTATATTTTACTCAATGTCTTTTCAGGAGGATAAGTTGTTCTATCAGGCAATGCGGGCAATAGCTGAGACTCGTTATGATGACGCCTACACCTTGCTGGAGCAGAATATGGATTCTGCCCGCTCAGCAGCCTGGTTGGGGTTCATCGCTTATGAGTATTTTAAGGATGATACAAAAGCAGAACAATTTTTCAAATTGGCCATTGAAAAGGATCCGTCTTTTGCTGAGACCTACCTGTTTTATGCATCTCTGCTACAAAAGCATGGTCGTTATGCTGAAATGAATGCCAACATAAATAAGGCAGCAGCAATCAGCGGAGTTGCAAAAGATCAGGTTAATCACCTGACCGGAATGCTAAATGAATCACAGGGGAAACTTAATGAAGCAATTGAATGCTACAAGAATGCAATTCTTTCCTCATTTGACAATAGTTTAATCTCATTTTACGAGAAAGCCATTGAGCGTTGTGAAATAAAGAAAAAATACCTGTAGTTTTATTTTTTACTTCCAATATGATGTGCCAGCCGGTAAATATTAAAATTGGGATCACTGCTTTCCTTTTTAATGGTTTCGGTTAGCATAGAAATATCTACCGATCTGATCAGGTTGTTCTGAATAATCCGGAGTGCTTTCTGAACTAAAAGAGATGTTGATCTTTCATCGGAAATTTTATCTTTCTTCTCAAGAATTACTTTTAACAATTCTGCAATCCCAGTTTGCTGAGTTGCAATGGTGTGGACGATTTCAGGAATGGAATGGCCAGAAGCATAGGCAGCCGATTGAATTGAATTTTTAAGCCTGGATGCATCTTCCCGGTCTGATTTATTGACAACAAAAACATCAGCAATTTCCATGACACCTGCTTTCATTGCCTGGATATCATCACCTGATTCGGGAACAAGCACAAGCACCGTTACATCAGCCAGGGAGGCAATTTCCACTTCACTCTGACCTATTCCGACAGTTTCAACAAAAATAAAATCAAAACCTGCCGAACGAAGAATATCTACTGTTTCAATTGTACGGGCAGATAAACCGCCTAATGAACCCCGTGATGCTAGTGAACGGATAAAAACTTTGGGGTGAACAAACCACTCGCTCATGCGCAGTCTGTCGCCCAGTAAGGCTCCTTGTGAGAACGGAGATGACGGGTCAATAGCCACAACTGCAATCCCTCTTCCTTTTAAATTTTTATCTGCTTTAAGAATTTCTTTAATCAGGGCATTAATCAAAGTACTCTTTCCTGCACCAGGCGGACCGGTAATTCCAATTACAGGTACTTCTCTTAATGGCTTGAGATTCTCAAGAAATAACTTGCTGCCTTCTTCTTCATTCTCGACTAATGTAATAACCTGGGCCAACTTTCTCAGGCTACATTTTTGAAGATCAATTTTACTGTTCAGCATGCTCATTAATTAAAAATATGAAGCACACTGCCATTGAATGTGGTTCGGTATTGAATCATGGGTGTAGTAGCCGGGCCTAGTAGGACCTGCCCGTCAAAAATCTGAAATCTTGACATACAGCAAGAATCAATCACTGAAGTGTTATCATTTAAAACTTCCAACAATGCACAGGCATTCTGTAAGTGGTATGGGCAAGCCCGGTCAAAGGCAGAGAACTGATCAGTTGCGTTTCTGTAAATAATAAGTCCTTTGAGTCCCGAACTGTTATTAGCAGGATAATAAGCCCATCCACCAACAACCTGAAGAGGGAAAAAGCTGGGATCATTTGAATAAAGGCTCACATTAACATAACCGCCTTGCTGTTGCTCCCGGTCTTTTTTACAGCCGGCTAAAAACAAGATGAAAAAAATAAACGGAGCAAATTTCACTATATAGAATTGAACTGGACGAAGTTAGTATAACTCCATTTACCTGAAAACAGTCCAATCATAGTTTTAATAACTTTTTTATAAAACTATAAGGGTTGTGTTATTACCTTCGCCATTAGAAAACCAAGGTATGAGTCTAGATAAAATTCTTTCCATTTCAGGATTGCCCGGATTGTATAAGTTGCTGTCACGGAGCAAATCAGGTTTTATTGTTGAATCTATAGAGGACAAGAAGAGAATGATGGTGAATGCAAATCAGCGAATCAGTATGATTAGTGATATTAGTATCTACACTTCCTCTGAAGATAAACCATTAAAGGATGTGCTGTGGTCAATGAAAGAAAAGTATGGTGAACAATTACCGGTTAACGGGAAATCCGTTCCGGATGAGTTAAAAAAGTTCCTGGCTGAAGTTCTTCCTGAATATGACAGAGACCGGGTGTATGTTTCAGATATTAAGAAAATTGTAAACTGGTTCTTTATCCTGAAGGATATAATTGAAAAAGAGCCGGAAGCTGAAGCAGAAAAGAAAGAAGTTCCGGAAGACAAGGGAGATAATCCGGCAAAAATTAATAGCTAGGATCAAGCATATACAGATTCTGCTCAGAATCAGTGTATTAATTGTTATTTATCCAACCCGGCTAACTTTTAATAAATCAATATTTAGCCTTAACTTTTAGAGTGATTCAGAGTATAAGTTTACATGCCTGATTTACTTTGATACGCTCAGGCATACAGCTATGCCGGTCTTTAGCCCCATCTCAAACCGTTTTGCCCAATGGCGTCCAGGCAGTACTTACTACAGATTACTGTTAAGCTTTTTTATTGGTGCTCTTCTCATCTGGCAGTTTACGGCTAGTAATCAAGTAGTTGATTTTTTATTACCCCGTGCTTCGTTGGCAATTTTGCCTGCTGCCATTTTAATCAATGAGCTCATTGGCAGCAAAAAAAGCAGCCTTTCAAACAATCTGGTTACACTATTCATTATTTTCTTAAGTTTCTTTCTGACTGGATTCGTTATCAGAAATCCCGGTCAGGTAATAGTCTTAAGTATGTTACCCGTACTTGTTGTGCTAATTGTATTTCAATCTGTTCGTAGATTATTCTTATTTGGTTATTACCTGGCTTTGCTCGTACTCTTCTGGCTGGCTTATTCAGTATTCAATCTGCAGGCCGTTACTTATTTTCTGATTACTTTCGGATTTATACTGCTTGCCGTTTCTATTCATATTTTCAGAGGAGGTATTGAAAAATATCCGCCTGAAGACTGGCCTGATATGCATGTTATGCTTAACCGCAGTAATAACAAAGTATTGTTTATGAACAGGTCAGCAAGATTTTTCTATGGTGAAGCAGAATCAGCCTATCAGCTATTGACAACATCATTGTGGGATAGAATTAAGAATGAATTTACAAGCCAGTTTGAAAAGTCAGATTTTTCATTTCGTAAAGCCGGTAAGGATTACCGGTTAAGTGCAACCTGGCGGAATAAAGCATCAGATCCGAATTTGATTTATATGGTTCTGAGGAATGTAACTGCTGAGACAGAACATAAATCTGAAATTGAAAAAAGTGCACTTGAACTCCGTAGTTTCTTTGACCATATCACAGATGGAATTATTGTTATGAGTGAAGGGGGTGAGCTGAAAATGGTGAACCGTTCTTTCAGTAATCTGACAGGATTAAAAAGCAGTTCGGGTGGGGAAGCCTTCCCGTTTATTACTGAACTCGCATCTGCTTTACCTGGGCTTACTGAAGATGCCTCTGAAATTATCAGTGTAAAGACAATAGATGTCCATAGAAATGAATTATGGCTTCAGTTGGCAGGCAGGAAGCTGATTAGTCCGGTCAATAATAAAATCTATTATCTATGGATTGCCAGTAATGTTACTCAACAACGAATCAATGAAGTGAGTGCAAGACAGGATGCTATCCGGAAAGTGTTTGATGAAAGCAAAACGGGGATCACTTTTGTAGATAATTCGGAAAGAATTAAACATAGCAATGATGTATTGAGTTCAATGCTTGGTTATTCTTCAGCTGAGCTTATGCAACTTAAGCTTCCGGATTTAATTCATCCTGCTGAGGCTGCATTGTTACAAGAACGAATGAATGAGCTCCAGCAGAATGAGCAGAATTCATTTAAAGAAGAGCATAGGCTGCTCAGAAAGAACGGAACGGTATTGTGGACAATTTTCAGTGCATCCATTTTCAGGGATGAGCAGGAGCATGGCACAATTGTAATGATTGAAGACATCTCAAGGGAAAAAGATCTGGAACGCAGCCTACGTGAATCAACAGCCGATTTTTCAACATTGATTGAAAATACAGATGACGGAATCTGCGCATTAAATTTTGATTATTCAATACGGCTGATGAATGAAGCATTTGTGCAGCGGATGAATCACATTACAGGGAATATTCCTTCAGTCAGCAAGAATTTTGTCAGTCTGTTTTCAGATGCTGAAAAGGGAAACTGGAAATCAAGACTGGATTCAGTGATGCGAGGTGAAATCATGGGATTTCATGAAAAGTATGTTACTGCTGACAATGTAGTCCTGTTTTATGACTGGTCGTTACGCCCAGTAGTGAATGACAAGCAAATGGTAACAGGTATATCGGTCTTTATGCATGATGTGAGCAGCCGGATTAATTATGAGCAGGAAATCACACTAGCTAAAGAACAGGCCGAACGTGCCAATATGGCAAAGTCTCAGTTTCTGGCAATGATGAGTCATGAAATTAGAACTCCGCTGAATGGAATTATCGGGATGCTGGATTTATTGAATGCAACCAGGCTTGATAATCAACAAAAGAATTTTGTCAGTTCGTTGCATTTGAGCAGTGAAGCATTACTTCAGATTCTGAATGACATTCTGGATTATTCAAAGATTGAATCTGAAAGACTTGAACTAGAGAAGATCGCGTTTAGTATCAGAAATTGTATTGAGGAAACATTTAATATTCTGTTTGCAAAAGCTGAAGAAAAAAAATTAAAGTTAACTTATAAGGTTGACAGCAAAATTCCGGAACCGGTTACAGGAGATAAAATGCGTTTACGGCAGATTCTGATTAATCTGGTTGGAAATGCTATTAAGTTTACGAATGAAGGTACAATTTCTATCTCAGTAAAAATTGAAAATATGGCTGCTGGGGTGTGTACTTTACTGTTTTCTGTTAGTGATACCGGAATCGGGATGACTGAGGACCAACAGAAACGGCTCTTTACGGCATTTACTCAGGCAGAAGCCTCAACTTACAGAAAATATGGCGGCAGCGGATTAGGCCTGGCAATTAGTGCCCGGCTGGTATCTCTTATGAATGGAAGTATATGGGTTCAGAGTCAGCCGAGTAAAGGATCAGTGTTTTATTTCACAGCTCAGTTTGATATTACTGATGGAGGATCCTCACCTGAAATTTTAGTTTCTGATAAGAGAGAAGAAAGCCCATGGACCTTTATTCCATTAAAAATTCTTGTAGCTGAAGATAATGAAGTCAATCAGGTTTTAATGAAAGTCATACTGGATAAGCTGGGTTATAAGCCTGAGATAGTTGAAGACGGGAAGCAGGCTGTAGATTTAATCAGAAAAGAAAAGTTTGATGTGATTTTCATGGATGTTCAGATGCCGGAAATGGATGGATTGGAAGCTACCACACTCATTAGGAAGGAAATTTTAGCTGAACAGCCTTTGATCATTGCAATGACAGCATTGGCAATGCAGGGAGATAAGGAAAAGTGCCTGGCTGCAGGAATGAATGATTATGTTTCAAAACCACTGAGAATTGAAGATATTAAAAGCATATTGACGAGGTGGAAAGGAAATGGAAAAGCACAAGCAGTACCCGAATCCGGATCATTGAATTCAGGAAGTGAAATGCTTCTTGATCAAAAAACAATTGAGCAATTGAAGCAGTTAGGCAAGGGTGATTCAACATTTTTACGGTCGTTAATTGATATGTACAGAAAGCATTCTCCCGGATTAATAAAAGTCATATCTGATGAAATCAAAGAATCAAATTACAAGGCTGTTGAAAGTGCTGCTCATAAATTAAAGGGTAGTAGCTTAAATCTTGGAGCTGCAGCTGTTGCCGAAGTTGCTAGAAAACTGGAACAGAAATGCCGTGAAGGTGAAATTACCGGACTTGAAGTTGAAGCCCAAAAGCTTGAAAGTTTATATAATAAGACGCTAACGGCATTAATTGCCCTTCAGGAATAAACTTCTACAAACTGCCAGCTTTGATTTCATCTACAACTGAAGGATCGAGTAAGGTTGAGATGTCGCCAAGATTTGAAGTATCACCTTCAGCTATTTTTCTGAGAATTCTTCTCATAATCTTACCACTCCTGGTTTTTGGCAGACCGTTTACAAATTGAATTTTATCCGGTTTGGCAATTGCACCAATAATCTCAGTAACCTTATCATTAACTTCCTTTCTGGCAAGATCGTGATCTTTCAGTGAGCCGACATAAATTACAAAGGCATAGATTCCCTGTCCTTTAATATCATGAGGATAACCGACCACTGCACTTTCTACAATGTGCTCATCCATATTAATTGCATTTTCAACTTCGGCAGTCCCAATCCGGTGGCCACTTACATTTAACACATCATCTACACGGCCTGTAATTCGGTAACGGCCTTCTTCATCTCGCAGGCATCCATCACCTGAAAAGTATAAATTCTTATAAGCTGAAAAATAGTTTAGACGGCAGCGTTCATGGTCGCCATAGGTTGTCCGGATCATACCAGGCCATGGGAATTTAATACATAGATTGCCCGAAGCTGCTCCGTCAAGTTCTTTTCCGTTTTCATCAACAATACAGGGCTGAACACCCGGCAGAGGCAAAGTTGCCCAGGATGGTTTATGTGGAGTAATTCCTGCCAGATTTGAAATCATAATTCCTCCAGTTTCGGTTTGCCACCAGGTATCCACAATCGGAATTTTTCCTTTCCCGATTTGTTCATGGTACCAGTTCCAGGCTTCTTTATTAATGGGTTCACCTACACTTCCTAAGACCTTAAGAGAACTCAGATCATATTTACCGGGAATATCATTGCCGTAAGTCATCAGGCTTCGGATGGCTGTCGGGGCTGTATAAAGAATATCAACCTTGTATTTACCGATAATTTCCCAAAACCGGCCCGGCCCCGGGTAAGTAGGAATTCCTTCAAACATCAGTGAGGTGGCACCGGCTGAAAGTGGGCCATAAACCGTATAGGTATGACCGGTCACCCATCCGATGTCTGCAGTGCAGAAATAGATCATACCTGGCTTATATTGAAACGTATTTACAAAAGTGTAATCGGCCCAAACTAAGTACCCGGCACAAGTATGAACAACTCCCTTAGGCTTGCCGGTAGAACCACTTGTATAAAGAATATAAAGTGTGTCTTCTGCATCCATCTCTTCTGCAGGAAATGATACATCCGGTTTTGTCTTTGTCATTTCATCATGCCACCATACATCTCTGCCTTTTTTCATATTAATTGCTGAATGGGTACGCTGGTAAACAATAACTCGCTTTACAAAAGGTATTTTTTCTAAGGCCTCATCTACTGTTTGTTTAAGCTCAATAGCTTTTGAACCTCGAAAGGCACCATCACAGGTTACAACAAATTCAGCATGGGCATCTTCAACCCGGCCTGCAATATTTTTTGCTGAGAAACCACCAAATATGACTGAATGGATTGCACCAATTCGCGCACAAGCCAGCATGGTAATTACCAGTTCAGGAATCATTCCCATATAAATACAAACCCGGTCTCCTTTTTTGACTCCGTTATACTGAAGAACCTGACTAAACCTGCAAACCTGCTCATAAAGTTCACGGTATGTAAGCTTTCTGTTTAATTCTTTTGGATCATTTGGCTCCCATAAGATAGCAACCCGGTTTGCATTGTTTTTTAAATGACGGTCAAGGCAATTCTCGGTTACATTCATTCTTCCTCCTTTAAACCATTTTATATCAGGATCTGAAAAATTCCATTCAAGCGTCTTATCCCACTTCTTTTTCCACACAAAATGAGATGCAATTTCATTCCAGAATATTTCCGGGTTTTCTATGCTTTGCCTGTAAGAATTAAAATATTCATCAGCTGACTTGATTTGATA
>JADLBQ010000089.1 GCA_020847635.1 Bacteroidia bacterium | reverse complement strand
TTCTTTTTAACTGAGCAATAACTGTTTGCCGGGGTGACAATGAAAGAGGAAGGGAATTTTCAATCTGCCAGGTCTGCAGAAGCAGCCGTGAGTTTGTTAATAGGTCAAAGGCTTCGATTCCGATTTTTCGCATTTCTTTAGTATAACTGGCTGCAGCCTCACAGGAATCTTCAGTTATTAGCCGGTGATGTTCATCATAGCTTAGGTCAGCAACTTTTGGATAACGCTTATAGAAATCATCCAGATACTGAGGATAATAATCTGTTATTCTGACAAAGCGATATGACATACTTAAGCAGTAGTTTGAAATGAGTCCAGAAAAAGTTTCTGGTTAAAGACAGTAAATGCCAATAAAATAAATATGCTTATTCCACCGGTAACTAAACAAGCAAGAAACGGGGAGCTTAATACAAGATAAAGATAAATAAAATAGATCCCTGTAAAAGCCGGTCGTAACCTGAAAGAGGCAAACAGTCCGAATAGAACTGAAAAAATCACAGAAAATAGAAGTACTCCGGCCATACCCAAGTTCATAAATCCATCTGAAACAATACCGTTATTGGCATATACATCCGGCACTCCCCAATAAACCCATGTAATCAGAAAACCAACCGGCATTGGGTATGGGCTTGAAATAAAAGAATTGAAAAAATGGCTTTCTGCAAAAAATAAAGGCTGATTATTAAAGAAATCAAAGTAAAACTGTGTTAATAAAGCCGGGATAAACAAAAACCGGTTTACAAACGTTCCGGCTAATACCGGTTCAGCTAGAAATGAATCAATCATTGGAAAAATGACCAGAGAGACAATTATTACAATAAAGAAATTACTTAATTGGGTTTCAAGTTTCTTACCGAAGAAATAAAAGAACAAGAGAATAAATGTGCTGAAATAAACAATCTTATTCCCGGAAATCAGGTACAGATACATCAAGGCAGCCAGTAGAAAGACAGCCAGCGCAAATTTTCTTTTTATCAGGCTATAAATCAATGCTGCCGGTATTACGGTTTTTGTCAGGATATGATATAAATAAGAAGAAAGGCCATGCAGCTTATCTGAAAACTTGGCTCTTGTTTCATATATGTCTGACAAAATCAATGTTTTAAAGTTTATGTTTAATCCGAACTTGAGCAGGATGGGTATAAGCATGAGTAATACTAGCCCATACACAAAATAATTTCCTGAATTTGATGTTAGCCTGGTTGCTGGAATATAAAATCTGATAAAAGGAGAAAATGAAAATATTCCGAGGAAAATTAAATTTGAGAAGAACGGAGTATTCGGAAAATCTCCGAGTGAATACAAAATCGAGTTGGGTATGTAAAAGAAAAAGATCAGCAGCAGGTAAATAAAAAATAAGAACTTACTATGTGTCATAACATAGAATGAGGCTAACAATAAACCGAGATAACATAATTTTGTAAAAAGGTATTTAATTAAGTCAGGTTTTAAGGCAAAGCCCATGTAGTCAAAGCGATGAGCAATAAAAAGGAAATAATAACATTCCAGTAAAAGATAAATTACTGACAGTAACCCAACACATCTCAGTGCAGCACCGGTAACCGGCAGTGTCCTCAGATTATAATTCAGCATCTTATTCATTTTTCAGACTTCTTTCGTACTGGCGGATCAGACGGTAAATGATAAAGCAGTAAATTCCATACATAACAACCTCGATACTGACATAAACATACAGAAAGTTTTCAATTTCATAATCAGTTACCAACAAAAGGAAACAAATAAAAATAAAATAGAAAATCTGCCAAATGCTGTTGAGCCGGATTTTCCTGAATGTCAGGAATACCGATGAAAAACTGGATGCAATGCAATTCAGGGAAAAACTAAAAACCATGATTTGTGCAAAGAAGCCTGAAAGCGAATAATTCTCTCCAAAAACAAATCCAAATAACCGAGGGCCAAAGAGTAAAACAATTGTCATTTCAACAGCAATCATCAACAACAAGATATTAAGAATCCCTCTGACTTCAGGTAAAACAGACTGATGCATCGCCTTACGTGAAGTTATTTGCTGATAGAAGACCTGAGTAACAGTAGCAGAGATAAATACCAAGGGCAGGGCAAGCACGAGCCTGGTCAGATCAAGATAACCAACTGTTTCAGTTGAATAGAATTTATTAATGAAAAGATATGGCAGAACCGTTGCTGCACTGCTGAGTAAAGTCGGAAGCGCATTATACTTAGGAAACTCAATAAACTGCCAGAAAGCATGCTTCATTGCTTTAAACGAAATAAGTGATCTGGAAAATCCGCATTGCAGCATCTGGATGTATCCTGAAGCAACGTTAGCAACATTTCCGGCAAGATCTCCCCAAACCAATCCGCTTCGGATTCCGCTAATTCCTGAACCCACCTGAACCAGTCCTTCTGAAGCCCTTCTTGTAATTTTATTAATTGCAGAAGCTTTGAATGCTTTCTTGCGGATCAGCCAGAAGTTCATTGCCTGATATACTCCAAATGCCATACAACTAAACGGAAGCAGGAAAAGGTAAAACTCATATTTATCAGGTAACCCAATCAGCTGAGCCAGCCAACCTCTGAAAAAAAGCATGGTAATCAATAATAGAAGGAATGAAATCAGATTGAAGATTACTGCCAGAGAGAAAGTATTCGTTGCCGTCTGATCATCCTCCGGCAATACAATGGCAGAATCATACCGCAAAGCCGAAACGATAGTAATCATTCCCAACAGTGTTAAATACACAGCCAATGCACCAAATTCTTCAGGCGTGTAGATGCGTCTCAGAAAGAGCTGAAGAGCCACAGGAATCAGCTGACCAATAGCCGTTCCGGCAATCAACGTTAAGGTATTTCGCGAAAATTCTGACTTTAAAAAAGAAAGATTAAACATCCTGCTATTCAGGGAAGTTGTTTCTTTAATGATTCCCTGAGATAAATAACAACCATTCCTCCACTCAAGGCTATCATTAAAAAAGTAAAAACACACCAAACGATTTTTCTGAATTCTTTTACAAGAAGCGGCTGATTGCTGATTGGGATCATCTCTATTACCGGCATTGCCATTTCTGTTTCAGCCTGACCCTTTGAATCAATAAGTGAAAGGCAATTAGTAACTAATTGATTGTTCTTTTCAGCATTACATTTTTCAATTTCTGTATTCAGAAAGGCTATCTTCCCGGCCAGCTGCTCTTTTCGTAACAAATCCTTTCCGGCAATTGAAGGTATACGGACAAGATACTCCCTGATACTGTCGACAATGAAGGGAATCACATGCTTATCAAAAACCTGAACTGACAACTTCAAACGTGTACCTTCCTGAACATTTTTTTCAACCTTACTGTCCAGTCTTTTAAAGTTCACCTGAAGATGAACTGGCAACAAACCGGTCAAATGCTCATCCTCGATCCCGTCCAGTAAATCATTTAATACTTCGTTCTCAATTACGGGTGATCTCACTAGAAAACTACTGACATAATAATTTCTAAATTCATCTTTATGAAACAGCATGAAGATTGCACTGCTGATTATTCCGAATCCTGCAAACAGAATCAGCATCCTGAAATTCCTGCCGGCAATCCGACAGACTTTCTTTATTAGTTGCCATAAATCAATTTCATCTTTGTCACTCATAGATCCGGCAGTCAGAATTCATGCAACAATACTGAAAAAACACATCTTCTGAAATTAGTTAGTTCATCACTTTCCAACAATACGAATCAAGGTGAGAAACAGAATTCTCAAATCAGTCAAAAAACTCTGCTCCTCAATATATCGCAGGTTGATTTGGAGTTTGGCCGGCATTATTGATTCAATGTATTCTTGTTCGGGATTGAGGCTGGCAGCTAACCTTTCGTTCTCATCTGCATATTCAATTGATGCATAATCAGTTATACCCGGACGCACAGACAGTACTTTTAATTGCTCTTTTTGATAGAAATCAACGTATTTACGGACTTCTGGCCGGGGTCCAACCAGACTCATATCACCCTTCAGTACATTGACTAACTGGGGTAATTCATCAAATTTATACTTCCTCAGAAAATAACCGATTCTTGTGATTCGAGGGTCACGATGACTTACTGTTAATTGCCCTTTTGCTTCAGCACCTGAATGCATCGTTCGGAACTTGATAATTCCAAATTCAATGTTATTCAACCCAACCCGCTGCTGTATAAAAAAGACCTTTCCCCGGCTGTCAACCGAAATCAATACCGAAATCAATAACAGCAAAGGTGAAAACAGGATAAGAAGAACTAAAGAAGTCAGAAAATCAAAAGTCCGCTTCAGCATCAGATATGTTGTTCGACAGATGAAATTACAGCATCCAGGACAGTGTCAATCATTTCATCGGTAAGATCATAAAAAACAGGAAGTGAGATTTCACAACTGAAAAACTGATAGGCTTTAGGATAGTCTGTTATTCTGAATCCCTTATTTTTATAAAAAGTAAGCAGTGGAAGCGGAATAAAATGAACATTTACAGAAACGTTTTTTTCAAATATCGATTCAATAATCTTATCACGGGTAGATTCATCAATACCTTTAATACGTAACGCAAAAAGATGGTATGAGGATTCCTTTTCGTTATTTTTCTGAATCGGTAATTCGGCCCATTGCTTTTTTTTCAAAGCTGCTGCATAACGATTACAGATATGCTTTCGCTTAGTCAGGGTATCAGTATCATAACGGCTAAGCTCAACCAGGCCAAGAGATGCCATCATATCCGTCATATTACATTTATATCCGGCAGTGATTACATCATACTTCCAGTTGCCTTTCTGCAATTTGGCAAGTGCATCTTTATTCTGCCCGTGTAATGAAAGAATATTCAGGAACCTATAGATTTCTTCATTCTTAAACGGGGCCGGAAAATTCAACACAATGGCCCCTCCTTCTGCTGTTGTCAGATTTTTAACTGCATGAAACGAAAAGACAGTTGCATCAGCAACCGTTCCGGTCTTCCGTTTATTGTAAACTGCTCCCAGCGAATGGGCAGCATCAGCAAGGAGCATTATTCTTCCCAGGGCTTTCTGAGTTGAAGATTCCGGAACAAAAAGTCCTTTGGTCTCACTTACCAGCCTGTTTAATTCATTATAATGACAGGGCCATCCTCCAAAATCAACAGGCATAATCACCTTAGTCTTCGAAGAAATCAAAGATTTGATCAGCGAAACATCAATATTAAAATCTTCTCCGATATCAGCCAAAACGGGTTTAGCACCACAATGCATGACAACATTCGCAGTTGCCGCATAGGTATAAGCCGGAAGAATAACCTCATCTCCTTCCTTTACGTCAAACCAGCGAAGCATCAGCTCGAGTCCTGCCGTAGCTGAATTCAGGCAAATCACAGATAGGACATCACAATATTCAGCCAGTTTCCTCTCAAATGCCTTTGTTTTGGGTCCTGTTGTAATCCAACCTGACCGGAGGGTATCTACCACTTCATCAATCATTTGTTGATCTACCCGCGGAGGTGAAAAAGGAATTATCTTATTCATTGCGCCAAAATTAGAAGATTCGCATCTGAAGTCTGGTTTTTCTTGCAGTTATTAAGAGAAACAACTTTCTTTTCAACAATTAACACACTAATGTTAATAATTAACCTCTGTTTTCTTAATTACACTCTTGCTCTTTCCTATTTTTCAATCATTCAGTCTGACTGACATACTAACTTTGTGTCCGAATTAATTAAATCATGAAATTTACCTATTACGGCCAATCCTGTTTCACGATTGATGTTTCAGGGAAGAGTATTCTTTTTGATCCGTTTATCTCAGGAAACCCGCTTGCATCACATATTGATATTAACCGTATTCATTGCGATTATATAGTGATTTCTCATGGGCATGAAGACCATATTGCTGATGCCCTAAGAATTGCCAAGAATACAAATGCTAAGGTGGTTTCAAACTTTGAAATCGTAAACTGGTTAGCTGCACAGGGTATTACCAATAATCACCCGATGAATATCGGAGGTCATTGGTTCTTTGACTTCGGAAAAATAAAATGTGTAAATGCTGTACACTCAAGCACATTGCCCGATGGAACAAATGGTGGCAACCCGATGGGCTTTTTGGTTGAATCAGAAGGTAAAATTTTCTATTACAGCGGAGATACAGCTCTGACCTATGATATGAAACTCATTGGCGATTACAAAAAGGTTGACTTCGCTCTGCTCCCTATTGGCGGCAACTTCACCATGGGAGTTGACAATGCCATAATTGCATCTGATTTTATCAAATGTGAGAAAATCATCGGCCTCCATTTTGACACTTTTGGTTTTATCAAAATTAATCATGCAGAAGCCATAGAAAAATTTGCTGCTGCAGGAAAGCATTTGCTGATTCCTGAGATCGGAAAATCATACGACTTTTAACCATTACCATATAACAGAATGAAACAGATTTTAAACACAAGGTTGATTTTAACGGCTTGTTTGCTCTTCTTTCTTATTTCATGCAAAAAATATACTTATTATGAGTTTACAGCCGATGATAATGCCTGGATGATTTATAGCCATTCACAACAATTAAAATTTATAAATCAGTCAGGAGTCATTCATAACTATCAATGTTTCAACATTACCCGGGGCTACATTCCGGTCGGGAATTTATACAATGCCATGGTGTCTATTAACTTTAAGCTTCCGATTGATTCGGTTAATGAGGTTGGAAAGTTTCAATTAGAAAAGCAATCTAATGCTACACTTTGCACGTTGACATGGCCTCGGTTTACTCCAACCATTACCTTGACTAGTGAGCCTCTGACTAGTGATACAATCGGAGGTACCTTCTATAACGATCTGATAGTTAAAGTAAGTCCTTCAACTTCTCTTTTGAAGAATATTGATACTCTAATTTATAGCAAGAGTGTCGGTGTTGTAAAGTATACCGACATTAATGGGAATAAGTGGATTCATACAAACTAAAATTAAATATTTAATCATATGTCAAAAATAATAGCCATTGCTAACCAGAAAGGTGGAGTCGGAAAGACCACTACGGCCATTAACCTTGCTGCCAGCCTGGCAGTTCTTGAATACAAGACATTATTGGTAGATGCTGATCCACAAGCAAACGCTACCTCTGGTGTTGGTGTTGATCCAAGACAGGTAAAGACCGGAGTTTACGATTGTACCATCAGCCAGAAATCTCCGGCAAAGAGTATTCTTTCAACCAGTACTCCCAACCTTTTTCTGCTTCCATCCAATATTGATCTGGTTGGTGCCGAGGTCGAGTTGATTAATATGCCGGAAAGAGAAACCATGATGAAAAGAATGTTCAGCAGTATCCGGGATGACTATGATTTTATCATTATTGACTGTGCCCCTTCTCTTGGACTAATTACCATTAATGCACTTACAGCTGCAGATTCAGTAATCATACCGGTACAATGCGAATACTTTGCTCTTGAAGGATTGGGCAAACTTCTAAATACAATTAAAATTGTTCAATCCCGTTTGAATCCTGAACTAAACATTGAAGGAATTTTACTTACAATGTATGACACCCGGTTACGCTTGTCTAACCAGGTGGTTGAAGAAGTAAAAACCCATTTCCAGCAAATGGTTTTCAACACGATTATTCAGCGGAATACAAAACTTGGAGAAGCTCCGAGTTTTGGTGAAACCATTATTATGCATGATGTAAACAGTAAGGGTGCAATCAATTACCTGAATCTTGCCCGTGAAATTCTTAAGAAAAACGCTCTCTCCGTTCAGGCATCAGGTAATCCGGCACCTGATTCTTCAGCTTCATTAAGTGAAAAACAAACAGTATGAATACAAAAAGGAATGCATTAGGACGCGGGCTCAGTGCCTTGCTTGACCCGGCTGTTACAGATCCGGCCATCTCATCAGAGGCTCCGGTACCCGGATTGTTTACTGGAGGAGTTAGCAGTATTCTTATCGAAAAAATTAAGCCTAACCCATTTCAGCCCAGGAATCATTTTGAAGAAACTTCTTTGAAGGAATTAGCTGATTCAATCAGACTGCATGGAGTTATTCAACCCATTACAGTTCGTAAACTTGATTCTGATCATTACCAGATTATTTCGGGTGAACGAAGGTGGCGTGCTTCTAAGCTGGCAGGTCTGGATTATATTCCGGCTTATGTTCGTATTGCCAATGATGAAGCAATGCTTGAAATGGCAATCGTTGAAAATATCCAGCGTGAGGAGCTTAATCCCATTGAAGTTGCAACCAGCTTTCAACGCTTGGTTGATGAGGTAAAATTGTCTCATGAACAACTTGCTGAAAGAGTTGGCAAAGACCGCTCAACAGTAACCAACTTTCTTCGTTTGCTTAAGCTCCCGCCATTGATTCAGGCTGCAATCCGTGACAAGAAACTGACAATGGGTCATGCACGTGCACTGATCAGCATAAACGATGTAGGTAGCCAGTTGAAGCTGTTTAATGAAATAATGAAAGGTAAATACAGTGTTCGTGATGTTGAAGAACTGGTTCGGCAGCGAAAAGGGAACAGTTCAGATAAAAAAACTTCAGTTGTCTCACCTGAATACAAACGAATAACTGACCGGCTTTCACAATTATTTGAAACCAAGGTGAATATCCAGCTTCTAAGCGGTGAAAGTGGAAATATCAGTATTCGTTTCTATTCAACTGACGATTTAAACCGGATTCTGGATATGCTCGATGTTTAATCTTCAAAATGAATTTCAGAATTAGTTTCTTAATTCTAATTTTTGTATTTTGTCATCCGTTATTCTTGAATGCCCAACAAAAAGTTGACAGCCTTGTAAAAATACATTCACCTGTAAAAGCAAGTATTTATTCGGCTATCCTTCCCGGGGCAGGTCAGTTCTACAATCATAAGTACTGGAAGATACCGGTCATCTATGGTGCCATGGCCGGATTAGGATATCTTGCCAAAACAAATAATTCGCGATACACTGATTTTAAAACTGCCTACCGATACCGCATTGACGGTGATTCTGGAACTACAGACAACTATACAGATATTTATACCGATAATGACTTAAAACTTTTACGTGATTATTACAGGCGAAACCGTGATTTATCTTTAATCTTCATCGGACTCTTCTATGTTTTGAACATTGTTGATGCCAGTGTAGATGCACACCTTTACTATTTCGACATCAGTGATGATTTATCCCTTAACCTGGCTCCTGCTGTTTATAGCCAGGGCGGAATTGGTATATGTCTTGGCCTTAAGCTTAGAAAATAGTGAATGACAGCTTTCGTTTTCAAGCAAACCCTGGCTTTCCTGCTGTTCCTGTTGAAAATTTGACTTAACCAATCAAAAACCTTTTTCGTTGTTTTGTGTCTTATTTTATTGAATTCTCAGAATAACTATTATTCAGGTAAATTTAACCACATTTTAAAAATGAAAACTTTTATGAAAAGAAAACTATCAGGTGTTTTTGTCGCACTTTTCATTTCTACACTGGCATCAGCGAGTCAGTCATATTGGAATGATATTTCTTCTCCTGCAGAGACCATCCGAACCAAAGCATTCCGGCAGTCATCAGAATTTCGCTTAGTTGAGCTTGATTTGATCAGGCTCCAGGCATATCTGGCTTCCAGCTCGCAGCAGCATGAAACCCGGTTAAGAGACAGCCAGTTCTTTATTGAGCTACCTCATCCCGATGGACATACTGCTGTTTTTAAGATTGTAGAAAATCAGGTATTACATCCTGAGTTGTCGGCATGCTTTCGAGATATTAAGACCTACTCAGGTCAGGGGATTGACGACCCTGCCGCTACACTTAAATTTGATATGACCATGTATGGCTTCCACGCAATGATCATCTCACCAAATGGAACCTACCTGATTAATCCGGTTAGTGACAATACCTATATGAGCTTTTTAAAGAGTAAGGCAATCCTGCAAACTGAACCAATGAAATGTCATTTCGGAAAAACAGATCAGGAATCAGAGACCGGCCAGCGTATTGAAAATGCAATGAAAGGAGTCGGTATAAACAGTTCTATTGGCGGTGAACTCAGAACTTACCGGCTTGCCCTGGCAACCACGGGTGAGTACTCAACTTATCATGGAGGAACTATTTCAAGTGTACTGGCAGCTATGGTGATTGCAATAAACAGGGTTAACGGAGTTTATGAACGTGAGTTTGGCATTACCCTGCAATTGATTCCTAATGATACTTTATTGATTTTCCTGAATGCCACTACAGACCCATTTACTAATAATGACGGATTTACCATGCTTGGGCAAAATCAGAATACCTGTGATAATATAATTGGTAGTGCAAACTATGATATTGGCCACGTTTTCAGTACAGGCGGTGGTGGTATAGCCCAACTGAGTTGTATATGTAAGGCAGGTTCAAAAGCAAGAGGTGTTACCGGACTCTATTCGCCCATCGGAGATGCCTTTTACATTGATTATGTAGCTCACGAAATGGGTCATCAATTTGGAGGCAATCACATATTTAACTCAACGGTTGGGAGTTGTGGAGGCGGAAACAGATCAGCTAATTCAGCTTATGAACCTGGTAGCGGATCAACTATTATGGGATATGCCGGGATCTGCGGATCACAGAATCTTCAAACCCATAGTCATGATTACTTCAATACTCATAACTTCGATGAAATCATAAATTATACTCAAATGGGAATCGGGAATAACTGTCCGGCCTACACAACTATCAGTAACCAGGCACCTTTAATTAACTCGGTTACACCAAATTCAACAATTCCAATGAGTACACCTTTCCGACTGACTGCCTCCGCATATGATCCTGATGGCGACTCGATAACTTATTGTTGGGAAGAACGAGATTTGGGCCCGGCCGGCAACTGGAACACACCCACCGGCAATGCTCCCATCTTCAGATCGTTTTTACCGGTTTCAAGCCCAACCCGTATCTTCCCGAAAATTATTAACATCCTGAACAATAACACCTCAATTGGTGAGTTTAAACCCAATTATGCGAGGCAGTTAAAATTCAGATGTACGGTTAGAGATAATGTACTTGCCGGAGCAGGAGTAACTTATAATGATATCCCGGTTACCTTAACCGTTGATGGGAATTCAGGTCCTTTCGAAATTACTTATCCAAATACTACCGGAATAACCTGGCTTGGTAACTCGGTTGAAGCAATCACATGGAATGTAGCGAATACGGATCAATCTCCGGTTAATTGCCAGCTGGTAAATATCCTGTTGTCTGTAGATGGCGGATATAATTATCCTTTTACACTTGCCACAGGAGTTACTAATTCAGGCTCTTGCCCAATCACTGTTCCTAATATCAGTACATCAACAGCCCGGATAATGGTTGAAGCAAATGGTAATATTTTCTTTGATATTAATGATAAGAACTTCAGTATAAGTCCTGTATCGGTTCATGAAAACAATTTTGCCTCATCTGTCAGTGTTGTTCCTGATCCAAGCTTCAATCAGTTTATTATTAGTATGCTGAATGAAGAAAAAGGAACTGTCAGGATTCATATTCTTGATCCGCTTGGAAGAATGGTTTACTCTTCGGAAAGTCAAAAAACAGACACCCGTTTTACTCACATTGCTGATATGTCCTCTTTAGCTGAAGGCAATTACTACATCCGGATTGAATTAAACAATCAATTGAATACGGTTAAGAAAGTTGTTAAACTGACTAATTAAAGGATTGACAAAAGGAAAAAGCCCGGTTGATAATCCGTTTTTTTTCAGATACAAAGTTTTTTTCTCACTTCTAAACATTCTTCCCATAATTCCCTTACTATTTCAGCAGCAGGTCTGATATCTTTAAAAGCAGCTGCTACCTGTCCTATTTCAAGCTCACCTTCATCCAGATCACCTTCAAACATTCCTTTTTTGGCTCTTGCCCTTCCCAGAATTTCTTTTAATTCAGCAGTATCTGCTCCTCTGTCTTCAGCTTCCTTTACCTGTTCGTAGAATTTATTTTTTACAAGCCTGACCGGATTTAATTTCTTTAAGGAAAGAACCGTATCTCCTTCTTTAGTTTCTGCAACTGCATTTTTAAAATTGATGTGAGATGATGATTCATGAGACAGAACAAACCTGGAACCAATTTGTGCTCCTTCGGCACCCAATGCCATAACTGCTGCAATCGCTCTTCCACTTCCGATTCCACCAGCTGCAATAACCGGTATTTTAACTGCATCTGCAACCATTGGTACCAATACAAGTGTGGTTGTTTCTTCTCGCCCATTGTGGCCACCCGCTTCAAAACCTTCTGCAACGACTGCATTACACCCTGAATCCTCAGCTTTTTTTGCAAATTTTGAACTGCTCACAACATGTACCACAGTGATTCCGTGGTCTTTCAATTTTCCGGTCCAGGTTGCAGGATTACCCGCAGAAGTAAAGACAATTTTAACTCCCAATTCAATAATGCTGTTTATGTGTTTATCAATATCCGGATAGAGCATTGGAAGATTGACACCAAATGGTTTATTTGTAGCTTTTTGACATTTCAGAATGTGCTCACGCAATACTTCCGGATACATGCTGCCGGCCCCGATTAACCCTAATCCTCCGGCATTAGCAACTGCAGAGGCAAGTCTCCATCCGCTATTCCAGATCATACCAGCCTGTATAATCGGAATCTCAGTTCCAAATAATTCTGTAATTCTGTTTTTCATCATAAATTATTATTTTTCTTATTCAGGTAGCATGACGAAGGCACTTCCAAACAATTTTTAAATCAGTCATCACTGAATATTCTTTCAGGTATAAAACAAGAATCCGCTGACAGGTGGCTTCATCCGGATTCAGGTGCCGATAAATATCAGCCGGTGAATAAATCCCATCTTTCAAAAAGATATGAGCCGGTGCTGAAGTTCTTTGCCGGATCCCAATCCATGTTTTCTTAGCAGTAAATACACTCCAGGCCTGACTTAACTTGGTTAGTGGATTTTTAAAAACAAGAAAAGTGAATGGGAACAAAATCAGTACCGCGGATGATGACATCAAATCAAAAATCCTTTTTTTTCTTCTGTTAACCGGATTTGAAAATGCATTAATATCAACAAGATAAAAGCTACTTTGTGCATGAATCGAATTACTCCCGATAATGTACATGCTTTCTGGAGGCGCAATTTTAAATTCAATTTGCCCCGCGATATCCTGTTGCATAAATTTCATGATTTCCGATGAAGAAATATCCCTGGAAGAAAAAATTACTTCATTGGCATCATACACTCGGATCAGGTCTGAAAGCTGTGCAGTTCGTCCGATTGAAAACTGATCTGAAAACTCATCCTGAATTCTGGCAAAGCCGATTAAAGTAAACGAAATTCCGGAAAGATTCAGCATGGATAGAATCCGCTGGCCTTCATCCTGATCTGCAGCAATGATTATTCGTTTTTTCAGTTGCTGATTCAACCCAAGTGATCTGACTCCGCTATAAAACAAAACTATCCTGAGCAGAACAGCACTGATTCCCGCCCAGAATGTCCCGATCAGGATCAAGGCTCTCGAAAAGCGCAAGGTTTCAGGCAGTAATGCATAAACAACCAGGATAAAGAAAGTACCACTCAGGATTCCACGAAGAATTTTTGTGTAGCGTACCGGCTTGTCGTAACCACCGCTTAGAAAGATCCCGGCAATCCAAATCAGAACATAAACCGGTATGACAACCTGAACAAAGAAAGGCGGGTAGTTTAAGGTTTTGACGGAAGTTTCCCAGTAATTCTTCAGCAGATACATCCCGGAATAAAACAGCAATCCGTCACACACAGGAAGAAAAGCCTTATTCGCCATTCTGGCAAACAGGGCAATCCCAGCCCTAAACCAGATAGCCGAATTAATCAGAATTGAAAATATGGCAGCATGGCTTTGTGAGAAATGCTTCCTGGCAAAAATTACCATCGCCTTGTAAAAGACAATTACGTAGTTTACTGAACTTTTCTTTGTACTCTCTCCTTTATAATGAATAATGCGGGTTCCAGGAAAATAATAATTCTTATATCCAGCCTTGATGATCCGGTAGCTAAGGTCAATGTCTTCGCCATACATAAAATAATCCTCATCCAGCAATCCGGTTTTATCGAGTGCTTCCCGTCTCAACATCATAAAGGCTCCTGAAAGAACCTCTACCGGGTGAACCTTCTCTTTATCCAGATACCCCAGATGATAGCGGCCAAATACTTTTGATTTTGGAAACAAGGATGAGAGTCCAAAAACTTTCGAAAATGCAACAGCCGGTGTTGGCAGCCCCCGTTTCGACTCGGGTAAAAAGCGACCTTTACCATCAATCATATACACACCTAATCCGCCAGCATCAGCATGTGAATCCATAAACTGAATTACCATTGAAAAGGTTGATTCTTCAACTACTGTATCAGGATTGAGCAGCAGAATATATTCACCCTCCGATTGGCGTATTGCCTGATTGTTTGCCTTGGAAAAACCGGCATTAAATGAATTAGCAATAACCTTGACTTGGGGAAATTTCTCCTTTACCAGTTCAACCGAACCATCAACAGAATTATTATCAACCACCCAGATTTCACCCTCGATCCCCTGAATTGATTTTAAAACTGAAAGAAGACATTGTTCCAGGAAATACTTGACGTTGTAATTAACAATGACAACAGAAAGTTTCATGGATCAAATAGTCTGTTATGAGGAAAAAGAATTTTCGTAAGGTTGCCGGTTTGCAATTGACCGTCCTAATGTTGCTTCATCGGCATTCTCTAATTCACTTCCGATAGCAACCCCACGGGCTATTGTTGAAACCCGGACAGGATAAGATTTAAGTTTCTTATAAAGATAAAAAACAGTAGTGTCCCCTTCCATGGTTGCATTCAGTGCCATGATGATCTCCTTTACTTCCGTTGATGTTACCTTCTGAAGCAGTGAATCCATATTCAACTGAGAGGGTCCAATCCCTTCAACCGGGCTGATGATACCTCCCAAAACATGGTATAATCCATGGTACTGCCCTGTGTTTTCTATTGCTATGATATCCCTGATATCTTCAACAACACAAATTAATGATTTGTCTCGTTTTACATCACTGCAGATATAACAAATATCAGTATCTGAAATATTATGACAGGATGAGCAGTATTGTATATTGTCAGCCAGATTGATTAAAGCAGCAGCAAACCGGTGTATTTCAGAAGCTGGTCTTTTAAGCTGTGCAAGTGCCAGCCTTAATGCAGTTCGTTTTCCGATTCCGGGCATTGCTGCAAAAGACCTGACAACATCGTCAAGTGTTTTGGGAAGTTCAGAATTCACAGTTAACTATTTCTTGGCGGAAAAATACAAACATACTTCCGATTGAGGGATTAAACTGTTATTGTAATCAAGGCAGAACTTGCTTCAGGAGAATTTATTGTTAACCAGTACTCCTGTTTTAGAATTTCTGGCCTCCTGGCACTAAAGTCACCGAAACAAGCTTAGTATCTGCCAGATCCAGGCAAGTTTACCTTCGGATCATCAAATCAATTGTGGTGCATTGAAGACGGAGCCCGGTTCTACCGCTAAATCCGTACTCTGGCAGCCCATTATTCTTCCTCCTGATGGCCGGTAGAATTACTCCGCTTCTTTTTTTCTTTCTTAAATAAAGAGAACAACAGCCCACCCATTGCAGCACCATAAATTGAGCTGTTCAGTGGTTTGGAGGTAATCATGCAGGTTCCGGAATGGCAGCCAACGAATTTCCAATACAGAAATCCGGCTACAGAACCCAGTACAACTCCAATAATGACCAGTAAGTTATTTTTAATAAAGCGATTCATTGGCATTCATTTGAATTTTCCACATTCCTCTTAACTGACCCTGCTCATAACCTGTAGCAAGATCATGAGGATATTTTTCTTCTATAACTTTCAGTGTTTCCATTGCAATATCCGAATTCTTCTTGCCATGACACATCAGGCAGGCCGGTATAGCTAACGGAATCGCTTTATAATAATAAATATTTTTATTTTCCTGAAGCAACACATGCTTAAGGGTAACAGCAGAATCGCGCATCATAGCCTTTATTTGATTCCATGCCTGTTTATCCAGTTTTGTTTGAATTTCATTGTCCGGATTTCTTAATTTATCACTCAGCCTCTGAATAATAACCGAATAGTTTTCTGAGAGGGTATCAGTCAGTGGAATTGCATTAACATGACAGTAATCAACAGCTCTGGCTGCTCCTTGGGATTGAACAACCTGCAAAACCTGGGTAAGTAAAGTCTGTTGAGCAATGGTTGATATTTCATCTCCTTTTGCCAAAAAGCGTTGCTTATCAGCCTGTGTTAGTTGCTTAACTCCATCACTACAACCAATAGTTAACAACAGGGAAACCATTACCAGGATTCTGTCAGTCATATCCGATGATAGAATCATGTCACTTTTTCGTATTGAGTTTCTCCTTTCCCTGCAGATTTATTCTTGTCCGGCATTGTACTGCACGAGTGTCCGGCACAGCAGCCGATGCCAAGAAGTGGAATGAGAGAAAACAAGCTTCCAATGATCACAACAAACCATTCCTTCCGCTCAACTCCCTGAACAATAATAAGTATTCCTAATGCCAGTTGAATAATTCGTATCAGGTTCCAGTTTTTAAAGTAATTTTTCATTTCTAAATCTTGATTGCAATAAAAAGAATTAATGATCAGGTTTCCTGATTCGGGTGTCTTTATTACATGAACTAACTCCAAACAGCCAGTAAAAAGGACAGAATCCGGCAAAAGCAGTAACAAATAAGATAATTGATACAATCCCCAGCCAAATGGCCAATATGCCTGAAATAGCATGAATAAAATAAAACACACCAATGATGACTGCTGCAGAAAGCCGAATGATTCTATCAAAAATACCCATGTTTTTCTGCATAGCTGAATTTCTACTTTTTAATTCCGAAAATTCTAATAACAGAAGCCGGCCCTTTATGAAATTCACCTTCACTGAGGGTAGTCTCTGCTTCATAAGCTTCACTAAATACAAAATCGGGGAATTCACTTTTTAATTCTTCCAGTTCATAAAGCATACTGACATCGCGCGGTCCACCGGAACTGGGATTTTCAGCTTGATGCAATGCATGTCTCTTACTGAATCCTTCAATAATCAGTGCTCCTCCTTTTTTAAGAAACCCGGATAGTTTCTTATGATAGTTCTTTCTGAACTCTTGTGGAAAATGGGCAAATATTAAAGCCAGTGCTTCAAATGAATTAGCCGGATAACCGGCTTCCTCCACTCCTGCAACAGCATATTCTATTGAAGTCTTCTTCTTTACTGCCAGTAACCGGGCTTTTCTTTTGCCCTGAATACTCTGGTCAAAAGAGGAAACATTCCAATGCTGAGAAGCAGCATAAACTCCGTTCCGTCCTTCGCCATCTGCAGGAAACAAGATTCTCGCAGGAGTCAGGTTCTTCAGCTTCTCTTTTAAATACTCATTTGGTTCTTCACCATAAATGTATTCATCGCTGCTGAATCGTTCATTCCAGAACTCTTTCATTTTTTTAATTTGTACTCAAAACGTCATTCACATTCTGAACTGTCCCTCCATTGATAACATTCTGAAAACCATTTTGTTCTAAAATTGATTTTGCCTGACTACATCTGACTCCGCTTTTGCAGAAAACAACGATGTGCTTTTTGTCTTTAAACTTCGAAATCTGATTTTTAACCTTATCTAAAGGGATATTAACTGCACCCGTTACACTTCCGGATGAAAACTCACCGGGTGTGCGAACATCTACAAGATAGGCTCCTTCCTTAATTGCTTCCTTTAGCTTGCTGTTATCCATTTGTCCAAACAGACTCTTTAATACTCCAAACATAGTATTCATTTATTTTAAGATTATTTTTTTATCGAACCTGGCATTTCATTTTTATTCTGGCATTCTAAATATATAACAGGAACTTTGGTTTTTGAAATTGCATTAAAACCTCCGGCAACCTCTGTAAAATTTCTGTATCCTCTTGCCTGAAGAATGCTTGCTGCCATGGAACTCCTGTACCCTCCCGCACAATGAAGAAAAAAATGTTCAACAGGATTAATTGTTTGAATCCAATCATTGATTGCAGCTAACGGGTAATTATATGCCTCTGCAACATGTGCTGATTCGAATTCACTCTCTCTGCGGATATCAATAATTTTATCTGAACTAATGTTAACCTGACCGGCAAACTGTTCCGGTGTAATTCTGTTCACACAATCTGTATCTCTTCCTGTTCGTTTCCATGTTTCAATGCCACCCTCCAGATAGCCCAGGACATGATCGAACCCAACCCGGCTCAGTCGGGTAACCGATTCCCGCTCCTTTCCTTTCTCTGTAATAAGAATTAACGGCTGTTCTACGTCTCTTATCAGAGCTCCGACCCATGGTGCAAACTCTCCGTTCAAACTGATATTGACCGATTGTGGAATAAAACCTTTTGTAAAATCACCATCATCGCGTGTATCCAGAATTAATGTATCCGAATTTTCTACAATCCATTCAAACTCATCAATAGTTAGTGCTCTTAGTGCCTTATTCAACACAGCCTCAAAACTTGTATAGCCTTTTTTATTCATTGCCACATTCATGCCGAAATAGGCTGGCGGTGGCTGAAGTCCGTCAGTTACTGCCGTTATAAACGAATTCTTATCCGGCTGATTCAATGCATAATTTACCTTCTTCTGGTTACCCAGTAAATCAACCGTTTCTTTCATCATTTTTTTCCCACATACAGAGCCTGCTCCGTGAGCCGGATATACCACAATTTGATCTGAAAGCGGAAGGATGCGGGTATAAAGACTGTCATAGAGCATTCCGGCAAGCTGTTCCTGGGTCATGTTAAGCGCTTTCTGAGCTAAATCAGGTCTTCCAACATCACCCAAGAACAAAGTATCTCCGCTGAATAATGCTGTTTCCTTGTCGTTTTCATCTAACAGCAACAGGCACATACTTTCGAGTGTGTGGCCGGGAGTATGAATGACTTTCAGGCTGATGTTTCCAACATCAAACACCTGATTATCGTGGGCAATCAATGCCTGGAATTCAGGGACCGCAGTGGGGCCATAAATAACCAGAGCACCGGTCTTTTTACTTAAATCAATATGACCACTGACAAAGTCAGCATGAAAATGAGTTTCAAATATATATTTTAACTTAACTTTGTCTTTAGCAAGCCGATCTAAATATGGCTGAGTCTCACGCAAAGGATCAATCATAACGGCTTCACTGCCGGAAGTGATATAGTAGGCACCTTGTGCCAAGCATCCTGTATAAATCTGTTCTATTTTCATATACCTAAAACACAAAATTACATGCTGAGACCCATGTTTTAAAATTTAGCTTTCGGATTCACGATTCAATTTGAAGTTACTGCTTCTGCTTTCCGGTTACTTAAATTAAACCGTATTGATCAGGCTGAAATCGAGGGATACTTCAGTCTTCATTGAATTCGTAACCAGGCAAACAGCCTTTGATTTCTCAAATAACCTGAGTAATTTTTCATAATCATTTTCTGCATTTTCAAGTGTCACTTCAGGAGTGATTACAGCTTTGGTAATCCGGAATTTACCTTCAACCTGTTCAAGTTTACATACGGTTTTACAAGAGAAATCTGTAAATGCCAGTTTTGAGTTTTCAGCAACTGCCAGGAATGTTGCCATATAACAACTGTTGATTGAAGCAGCATACAAATGCTCAGGAGACCAGATTCCCGGAATTCCGTTTGGAAATTCCGGAGGTGTGGCACATTCAATTGTATCATTCAAAACGGGTGAAGATAAAACACCTCTTCTGTCCTGCTTCCACTGCAGGTTTACTTCATAATAATGCTCTTTTGACATGATATATCTGCTTACGTTTCTTCAGGATTTAATGACTGATAAATAGACAGTTGAATGTGCGGTCTGAATTTCAGTGCCGGATCAACTTATGATTTTCTCAATCTGCTACCTGAGTGCAAATGTAGAATGGCAATCTGAGATTTAAAGCTACTAATGTTACAGAAGAGTGATTTTGTTTCTTCCCAGAATGACTCTTTTGTCATCCTCAAGCTTTTTTAGTAGCCGTGATACTACAACCCGGGCGGTTCCGAGTTCATTGGCAAGTTGTTCATGAGTTATTTGAATTGTCATACTACCAGTCATCTCATTTTTTCTGAAAAGCAGGTTCAGCAACCTTTCATCCATCCGTTTGAATGCAATTGCATTCACAACTTCCAGTAATTCTTCAAAACGCTTGTGATACAACCGGAAAATATAGTCAAGCCATTCAGGATAATCTTTGATAAATAATGTTACTTTATCAATTGGCAAGAAAAGGATTTCTGAATCTTCCTCCACTTCTGCTTTCACCTTACTGGCTTCATTATGCAGTCCACCCAGAAAGGACATAATACAACTTTCACCGGCTTTAATATAATAAAGCAGAATTTCTTTTCCATCTTCATCCGTTCTAATAACTCTTAATACTCCTTTAGCAACAATTGGGATGGATCTGATATGTGCATTTTCACCCAAAATGATGCTTCCTGATTTGTATTCCTTTCGGATACAATATTTCTGAAGTTGTTCGACCAGACCAGGTGAGGATCTGAATTCTGAAATCTGCTGAATGGCTTTCACCCTATTAAATTGAATTATTCAGTTTATACTCTTTTTCGTAACCAAACACAAATCAACATACCTTTATTAGTAAGACGCATATAGGGTCTGAGAAAGAATTCCAGAATTTTGGGGAGATACATTTGAGAATTGTAATATTCAAAGTATGCCACATCATAGTTATGCTGACGGGCATGCTCTTTGAATGACTTTAAACCAAACTCATACAAATGATAGGGAGAATGCATAGGAGAAATGTTTGTAACATAATCTGTCCCGATAAGCCTATAAAAAAGATTATAGATTTTGCTGGATATCCAGTCAGAGGAAGGAACTTCAATATGAACTATTCCATTAGGCTTCAGCCATTTCATTGCTTTTAAAATCGAAGCCGAAGGATCATAAAGATGCTCCAGTACCGCCCCAAAAGTTATAAAATCAAAAGTATTGTCCGGATAAGTTACATCTTCAATTTGTTCATGTTTGAGTTTATCGGGGCTGATCTTCATGTGATTAAGCGCTTTTTCATAAAAAGGAGTTGATGGTTCAACCCCATATGCATCAAAACCCTCTCTACCCAAAACAATCATTGCTTTACCGATTCCTGCCCCAATGTCCAATGATTTCATCCCGGGCTTAAAGTCAATGAGGGTTTTCAGTGTTTTAAACTCGTTCTTGAAATAGCTCTCAGCAATTTTAAAATGCTCAGGAATCCAATACTCTTCTGGTGGAAGCCCGTAATGATCTTCAATACTGAAAGGAACTGGCATCGGATTTGAATAAATAAGTTTACAATCCGAACACTGGCATACAGTTGTTGATATGCCGATTTTTTTTCTGGGATTTCTGCCTTGCGACTGATTTAACCTTTTCCCCAAAACTTTATGGCTCCCAGTCTGGGAGCCACACATATTACATTTATCAATATAGAAAAACTTATATCTTAGTAAAGAATCCATGTTACCTTCCAGAAAAAAAACCTAGTGACTATCATGTAAAATATCAGATACGACTGTATCCTAAAAACTGAATGAAGGGCAAAGATAAAATTTTCGCATTCGATGCCTTTGGCATAGTGCAGTCAGCCACCTACTGCTGCAGTTTAAAGTTGATTCTTACACAGACCTCTGCATTAAAATGTCTGTCTGAATATCTTCTCCAAGTTTGAAGAAATGTTTATCGAATACCCTGAACCCGTTTTTCTTATAGAAACTGATTGCTCGGTGATTCTTTTCCCAAACACCCAGCCAGATACAAGTAATTTTATTCTTCCTTGCAATCTCAAAAGCCTTATCCATCAAGAGTTGCCCGGTTCCTGAACCATGCAATTTCCTTAATACGTAAATCCGTTCAATTTCAATCATGCCTGAATCCTGCAGTTCAGTTTGTGCCAGTCCAAAGTTTATTTTAAGATATCCGGTTATTTCCAGATTATTGAGTGAGAAATAAAATTCTGAGGACGGATTGCTGATTTCAGCCGTTAGCCGTTCTGAAGAGAAACTCTCTTCAAGATACTTTTTCAAATTTTCAGCTGAATTAACTCCGGCAAAGGTTTCAATAAAAGTCTGCCTGCTGATATGCTGGAGCTGGCTTAAGTCATCGGGAATAATTTTTCTGATTGCTGAATAACTCACTTTAGTCTGTAACTACCTTCAAACCGATAATAGAACCAATCAATGTAATTAAGAAAAGCAAACGCCAGAATGTTGCCGGCTCTTTAAAAATTACAATTCCGATTATCACAGCTCCGGCAGCACCAATGCCTGTCCAAACAGCATAAGCAGTACCAATGGGCAAGGAGCGGGATACTTTTACAAGCAAGATCATACTAATTGATAAGGCAACCAGAAAACCGGCATACCACCAGTACATTTCGTGCCCGGTTGTTTCACGTGCTTTACCCAGGCAGGCTGCAAAGACAGCTTCAAATAGCCCGGCTATAATCAGGATGAACCAATTCATGTTGATGAATCAAAAATAAGATTAATCCGTCTATATCCTGGCATCAGGCAATTCGCAGAATGTTCTTTCTATACATTCTCAATGCTACAACATTCATGATTGTTCCAATCAGAATCAGGATCAGAATTCTTGAGAGAAAGGTCAAGTCAGTTATCGGCAGTGCTCTCCAGAATACATCATAGAAAGCCTGAATGCTCCAGTAGTTAACAGATATTACAGCCAATTTCTGCATGAAAACCGGCATGATAAAAACAGGAATCATACTACCACCGATGGCACTCATAACTAAAATAATCAATGTTGCAAGCCCCTGTACCTGCTGCCGGGTACTGGCAAAAGAGGCCAGAAATACACCGAAGGCTGAACATGCGTATGCAGTGGCTAGTATAACAATTAACATTCCCGGGAAGTGTCTGATAATATCTAAGCCGAAAGCAATACCTGCAAATACAAACATAATGAGCAACTGAGCTATTGAAATCACATTGGCTGATATTATTTTGCCAAATAAAATCTTATTGGGATTAACCGGTGAATACAGTAATCTTTTCAGAGTACCCTCCTGCTTCTCATCCAGTAAACCCATACCAATGCCGGCAACAGAGAAAAGAAGCATCATGACAGCAGTTCCGGCAACTGCCTGAATGAGGTTAGGTGAGCTTTTATCTTTGGCCATTACGAGTTTTGTCATTTTAATCTCTGATCCAAAATCAAAAGCTGAATTTGCATTATTCTCAGGAATGATTCCTCTCGAAACGGAATTGAACAAACTATCAAACTGAGTGTTTACCTCCTCCCGTATCTTTGGACTACTTCCTGCCATCATTTTATCAAATCGCCTGCTCATACTTTTCTTTACATCACCCGTACTAAACGGAATCATTGAAAGTGTAGGAATTAAAGATTGCTGCAGCATTCCAATCTGCATTTCTTTAGCTTGATCGTACTGGAGTTCAACCGGGAGCCTGCCACCGTCCCGTAATGAATCTGCAAATCCTTTGTGCAAAATCAATACACCATCTTCATTACCCTTTCTGACAGCTTGCCGGGCTTGCTCAAGAGGCATTTCAACAATTTTTAGCGACTTCAGCGTGTCAAGCCTTAAGATTGCTTCTTTTGAATACTCAGACTGATCAAGGTCAGTGATGGGAAGTGTATATTCCCGATCATCTTCCCCGGTATTGATACCACCAAAGGCAAAAGCAAACAAGGTAATCAGAGCAACCGGAATAGCAAATGTGATAAGCATTGTCTTTCGGTCTTTCAGAAAGAGTTTCAAATCCTTTATTGCAATTCTTTTCATCTAATCCCGGAGTTGTTTACCTGTTAAATCCAGAAAAATTGTTTCCAGATTTGTTTTTTGAAATTCAATATTGAGTATTTCAATACCTGCCTGGTTACATAACTGAATAATTTTAGACATATCCTCCCTTACCTTACCTGAATAGAAATAAGCTTTGTTGTCTATTCTCTTTGAGTCTTTCCATAAGGAGATTATTTCATTTAGTCTACCGGCTGTTGCAAGCTCACAGGTTATAACCACAGCTTCCTTGACAGAAGTTTCCATTTTCAGCTCATTGAGGGTTCCCTGTGCTATAATTTGACCGTTATCAATAATTCCGATCCGGTCACAGAATCGTTCAGCCTCTTCCATGTAATGAGTGGTATAAATAATCGTCATTCCATCCCTATGAAGTTTTTCAATGACCTCAAAAATCAGGTTCCGGCTTTGCGGATCTATACCTACTGTTGGCTCATCCATAAAAAGTATCTCAGGTTTATGGAGCAATGCCGCAGCAATATTAATTCTGCGTTTCATACCTCCTGAATAGGTCTTTACTTTATCTTTCCTTCGCTCAAACAATCCGAAAAGCTGTAAAAGTTCAATAGCCCGTTTCCTAATTGTTCCTGCTGGAATGAGATAAAGGCTGCCCCAGAACATAAGATTCTCAAGAGCTGAAAGCTCGTTGTAAAGAGCAATTTCCTGAGGTATCACACCAATTACATTTTTGCATTCAACCGGGTTCTTTAACAAATTATATCCGGAAATAATTACCTCACCTTCATCCGGTTTTAGAATGCTGCTCAAAATCGAAATGGTAGTTGTCTTACCGGCACCATTGGGTCCGAGCAGGCCGTAAAACTCACCATCAGTAATGTTAAAGGATATACCATTTAATGCCTGCACATGGCCGAAACTTTTCTGAAGATTTGAAACATGAATCATACAGTAACTGATGCAAATAACAGAAATTGAATAATACACAGGGTTACCATTAGCTTATTTATAATGAAGCAGATTAATTTAAATATATTGGTTTACTGTAATTTCTTAGGATAAGCATATATTAGCAGCATTAAGCAGAGAGATTAATGGTATTCAGCAGTATTGTATTTCTATTGTTCTTTCTGCCAGTTTTTCTGCTTCTCTACTATTTAGCTCCTAAAAATTTAAAGAATATTGTCATTCTCATTTCCAGTATTTTCTTTTATAGCTGGGGAGCACCTAAATTTATTTTTGTCATCCTGGGTACTACATTTCTTGATTTTCACCTGGTCAGATGGATGGCACATACCGAAAGAATTCTGCACAGGAGGCTGATGCTGACCCTCTCCGTTTCAGTCAACCTAGGACTACTTGTTTACTTTAAGTACTCCAATTTCTTTATTGAGAATATAAATGAAGTACTATCCGTTTTCGGTAAAAGCCCAATTCAATGGACTAAACTTATACTTCCGATCGGAATTTCCTTTTATACGTTTGAAACCATAACTTATGTAGTAGATGTTTACAGGGGAGTGCATAAACCACTGAAAAACTTTTGGGATTACCAGCTCTACATCATTCTTTTTCCAAAACTGATTGCCGGCCCCATTATCCGCTATCATGATCTGGCTGATCAGATTACAGACCGCACAAAGAATGACACGGTGGACAACAAGCTGACCGGATTTTACCGTTTTATTCTGGGATTGGCAAAGAAAGTTCAGATTGCAAATCACATGGGATTACAGGCTGACACCATTTTTGCAATGCCCTATTCTGAATTAGACAGTTATACAGCCTGGATTGGGATACTGGCCTACACTTTTCAAATCTATTTTGATTTTTCAGGTTATTCAGACATGGCCATCGGTTTAGGAAAAATGATAGGATTTCGGTTTCCTGAAAACTTTAATAACCCCTATATCTCCGGAAGTATTACTGAGTTTTGGCGCAGATGGCATATCACCCTAGGAGCCTGGATGAAAAATTACCTGTACATTCCTTTAGGCGGGAACAGGGTATCAACTAAACGACTCTATTTTAATCTCTGGTTTGTATTTCTTGCATCCGGATTCTGGCATGGTGCTTCATGGAGTTTTATTGTTTGGGGAGCTTATCATGGCTTATTCCTGGTTCTTGAAAGAGGCTTTCTCCTGAAATTTTATAACCGTATTGCTAAACTAGCAAGTACAGGGATAACCTTTTTTATCGTTATCATAGGATGGGTATTCTTCAGAGTTGAAAAAGTTGAAGACGCATGTTCCTACCTTAAGAGAATGTTTGCAATTGACTTTAAATATCCTGAGCAATTCGACCTGGAGTTCTATTTCTTTTTTGCGCTTGCTGTCCTATTTTCATTTTTTGCTTACCCGGCAATCGGGCAGAAAATTCAAAACTTGGTTTACTTTGATAATTATACACGTTCACGGCACGTGACTTTATTTGTTATTTCGATAGTTCTTTTAATGCTGAGCATCAGTTCAATCACAGCATCCGGTTTTAATCCTTTCATCTATTTCAGATTTTAGTTATGAACGAAAAGAGCATAAGAATGAAGCAATTGTTGTTTGTTACCATATTGGCTCTGTTAATGCTGTCCTCCATACAATTTCTATTTCCGGTTATAAAATTACCGGAATTAAAAGGAGCAATTGCCAAACCCGAAAAAGTCCAATTTTATGTAAAAGAATGGTTTAACGGAACGTATCAGAAAAAAGAGGAAAGCTATCTGAACGAGATGTTTGGATTTCGAAATTTCTTTGTCAGGCTTAACAACCAGATTGCATTCAGCTTATTCAATAAGGCAAAAGCGAATGGAGTAATCATTGGGAAGCATAATTATTTGTATGAAGAAGCCTATATAAAAGCCTATTACGGGGAAGATTTTATCGGTTTGGACAGCATCAGGCACCAGGTGAAGCAATTAAAGCTGATTCAGGACAACCTCGCAACAAGGAAAAAGACTTTTATGCTGGTTTTTGCGGCTGGCAAGGGAAGTTTCTATCCTGAATTTATTCCTGACAAATACAAAAAGGAAAAGGGTCCAACCAATTATGAAGTATATATAAAAACTGCTAAAGAATTTAAGCTTAATTTCATTGACTTCAATAAATATTTTATTGATCATAAACAAACCTCAACTTACCCGTTATACCCCCAATACGGTATTCATTGGAGTTTTTACGGTATGTGTCTGGCTGCTGATTCGATTGTGAGATACATTGAAGATATCCGTCACATAGACCTGCCAAATTTTTATTGGAATAAGGTCGCTATGGATGCTCCTAAAGAGACCGATTACGATATTGCTGACGGCATGAATATTCTCTTCCGACTGAAAACTTTTAAGATGGCTTATCCGGTGATTGAATTTGAACCTGATTCAGGAAAAGACAACATATCCGTACTTGTCATTGCAGATAGTTATTACTGGGGCATGTTTGGCTCGGCAATCATATCCCGATCTTTTGCCTCCAATGATTTTTGGTATTACAACCAGCAACAGTATACTGCAGGCACTTCTTCTGAAACTGCAGTTAACAGTTTTAATCTGGCAGATAAAATTATGGAGTATGATGTAATAATCATTCTTAGCACCGATGCCAACTTACATAGCCTGGGCTGGGGATTCATCGGGAATGCTGCAAATCTTTTTGAATAATTTTACTGATAATAATCCGTTTGTGCTGTTCAGCTAACAATATCATTTACTTTTAAGCTTTGATTTATTTAAAGAAAGCCTGTATTTACCATCTTTGCATTTCAATTACCATATCTCAATGAAACAAATTTTTACAGGACTGCTCCTGGCTGTAATGATCACATCAGTAGAAGTTAAGGCCCAGTCACAAGACGAGGATCTAGTTCAATTCTCAGGCGTAGTAGTAACATCAGACAGCCTTCAACCTTTACCTTATACAAGCATAATAATCAAGCATACATACAGAGGTACAATCAGCGACTTTTATGGATTCTTTTCATTTGTGGCAAAAGAGAAAGATACCATTGAATTTACAACAATCGGATACCGTAAAGCTGTATTCATCATCCCCGATACACTAACTGACAACCGCTATTCACTTATACAGGCAATGCACAGAGATACAATTTTACTTAAGGAAGCTGTCATCTATCCCTGGCCTACAAAAGAACAATTTAAGCAGGCCTTTTTAAGTCTGGATGTTCCGGATGATGATCTGGCAAGAGCCAGGAAAAATCTTGAAATGCAACGTCTTCAGGAAATTGCTGAAAATCTTCCTCCCGATGGCAGTCTGACCTACAAATACACAATGCAGCAACAATATTCAAGACTTTATACTGTAGGTCAATTGCCCATGAACAACCTGCTCAACCCGATAGCCTGGGCCCAGTTTATTAAGGCCTGGAAAAATGGTGACTTCAAGCGAAAGCATGATCGTTAGAAGAAAAAAGAAGGTCAAAGCTGTCTTTCGGAGGATCATGTTATTAATCCTGCCGGCTGGGATGAGCGTCTTGGCACAGGCTCAGCATGCAATGGTTTTTGGAACTGTTACAGATAATAAAGGGAAACCGATATTCGGTGTAAATGTTGCAGTCATTGGCTCTTCAACCGGTACCGTAACTGATAGTAACGGGAAATACACCTTAGAGATTAAGGCAAATGAAGCAATCACACTCGGTTTCAGCTTCATTGGTTATAATATACAGCAACTGGTAGTACGTCTGAATGAAAATGAGAAACGTGAACTGAACAGGATGATGGAGCAAGGCTCACAAATATTGCCAGCAGTCGAAATTAGTGATACCCGCTCAAGAGTAACAGGGGTTACGAGAATCAATCCCAAAACAATTCAGCAATTGCCAACCGTATCAGGAAGTTTCGAAGATGTATTAAAAACCATGCCCGGTGTTGTAACTAATAATGAACTTTCAAGTCAATACAATGTCAGAGGCGGAAGCTTTGATGAGAATCTGGTTTACGTGAATGACTTTGAGATTTACCGGCCATTTCTGGTCAGAAGCGGGCAGCAGGAAGGACTGAGTTTTATAAATAGCGATATGGTTTCTAATGTATTGTTTTCAGCCGGTGGGTTTGAAGCCAATTACGGTGATAAGATGTCATCGGTACTGGATGTGAAATACCGTAAACCAACACAGTTCGGAGGATCCGCCAATGCCAGTCTGCTGGGCGGTTCCCTTCAATTAGAAGGAATCAGTAAAAATAAAAAGCTGAATTTCCTTTCCGGAATCCGGTATAAATCAAATCAATACTTGTTGAAATCGCTCGAAACTAAGGGAGAGTACAAACCCTCTTTCCTGGATTTTCAGGCAACTATCAATTATGCCATTACCCAAAAAACAGAACTGAATTTTCTGGGTAACCTTTCAAGAAACAAATTCAGGGTTGTACCTTCATCCCGACAAACCGATTTCGGTACAATTAATCAGGCACTGCGCCTGAGTATTTATTTTGATGGTCAGGAAGTTGACAGCTATGGAACAATGATGGGTGGTTTATCAATCACCCACTATGCAGATGAACACCTGAAATTAAAATTTCTTACTTCTGCATTTTATACTGATGAACGTGAGACATTTGACATACTTGGGCAATATTACCTGGATGAACTTGAGAGAGACCTGGGTAGCAGCGAGTTTGGAGAAACTGCATTTAACCGGGGTGTTGGCTCTCTGTTAGATCATGCCAGAAACAGCCTGAATGCAAAAGTCATAAACGGTGAGCACAGAGGTTGGTATCATACTGAACAATCAGATTTTTCATGGGGAATCAGATTTCAGGCTGAACATTTCAAAGATCAGCTGACTGAATGGAAATATATTGATTCTGCAGGTTATTCACTTCCTCATCCGCAAAATTTACCCGGGATAAACGGACCTTATAACCAACAGATTATTTTGCAGGATGTACTCAAAAGCCAGATAGAGTTGAGTACTTACAGAATATCAGGATTTGTTCAATATGAAAAAGCATTCGGAGAAGAAAAAACCTATTGGCTTAATGCCGGATGGCGGCTTCACTATTATGGCCTGAATAATGAATCTGTAACAGGTCCCCGGGTTATTTTTTCATGGAAACCGGCCTGGAGAAAAAACCTGTTGTTCAGAGTATCATCCGGTTATTATTATCAGCCTCCTTTCTTCCGTGAACTCCGCAACATTGATGGCTTACTGAACCGTGAAGTCAAGTCACAGCGATCCATTCATATTGTGGCAGGAAATGATTATCAGTTTCTAGCTTTTGGCAGAGAATTCAAACTGGTCTCTGAATTTTATTATAAAAAGCTTGATCATCTTGTCCCTTATAAAATTGAAAATCTGCGTATCCGGTACCTTTCAGATCAAACATCCAAAGGATATGCAGCAGGAGCAGATTTCAGAATTAACGGAGAATTTGTTCCCGGTACTGAATCATGGATTTCCGTTTCCTTACTCCAGACCAAAGAAGACATTACCGGTGATTATTATTATAACTATTATAACAGTGATGGTGAAAAAATTATTCCCGGATATACTTACAACAGTAAAGCAATTGATTCGATTCGAATCGAACCCGGGTACCTTCCCCGCCCTACTGACCAGCGGCTTACCTTCAGTATGTTCTTCCAGGATTACATTCCCAGGTTTCCAACCTGGAAAGTGCATCTGAGTCTCATTTACGGAACAGGATTACCATTTGGGCCACCTGGGAGAAACCGTTATAACGATGTTCTTCGCATTCCCGATTACAGGCGGGTTGACATTGGCTTTTCAAAAATTCTGATTGATGAAGAAAATCCACGGGTATCCAGATTAAAGTGGGTGAATAAACTTAAAGCTTGTTGGGTGAGCCTCGAAGTATTTAATCTGCTGCAGGTAAGTAATGCCGTAAGTTATTTATGGGTTGCTGACATCACCAACCGTTATTATGCAGTTCCGAATTACCTCTCGGCACGAACCATTAATCTTCGCCTAGGAGTTAAGTTTTAAAGTTGTTATGAGCCTCCCTGGATTACCTGCTCTTCAAATAATTCTACTCTCTTCTTTTCTGCTGTTATCTTAGATAGCTCTATGTGTTTGTTCTGAAAAACTGGAACTACCGGTCAGTAATCACTATGATATGGTTAATGTAACTTACCAGAACGCAATCATTCAGCTAATTATCAGTAGTTGCGGGATTAATTCTACCTGACATGGTTCAACAGCAAGTACAATCGGAATCTAACTTGCAAACTATGAATCTATGAAAGCATTTGCATTAACAGGCCAGTTCATGAGTTCTGTTTTGCATGACTCATACTCCCAACCAATGCCTCAAAATGCCACAAAACTGGATGACTGCCAGATCAGCATGATCCAGGCCTGGATCCATCAGGATTTAAAAAAGAAATAATAGTCTGATTCAGTTAGATATTTCTTAAACTTTTATTTCTGAAGGAAGCTTCAACCTTGTTTTAGTTAAACTTGCAACTCCAATACAGGCCATGAAGAAAAACTTAATTCCACTTTTAATACTTGCCGGATTAATCCTAATGACGGTCTGGTATTTCAAAAATCAGAGCAACTCCACTTTCAGGTCAGAACTAAGTGACTTTGCCTATGCCGATACCGGAGCAATCACCAAAATCTTTCTTGCCGATAAATTTAACAATTCCGTACTTCTGGAAAGAACAACCAATGGTTGGACGGCTAACGGTAAACCAGCAGTGACTACAGCGGTAAACTTTCTGCTGGATGCAGTTAAGAATGTTGAAGTCCGACATCCGGTTGCCAAAGCAGCATATAATAATATCATGAAACAGATTGCTGCAACAGGTGTTAAGGTTGAACTTTACACTCGTGCTAAAAAAGTCAAAACCTTTTATGTTGGACATGAGACTCAGGACCAAATGGGAACTTTTATGTACCTTGAAGGCTCCTCATCACCCTTTGCGGTTCATGTTCCCGGATTCAATGGAATTCTGAACATCCGGTTTAATACAGTCGAGTCTAACTGGTTAGCTAAAAATATTTTCAGATACCGGCCGGAAGAAATCCGATCTGTCGTTATTGAAAACTTCCTGGACGCTGATGAATCCTTTGAAATTAAAAATGAGGGCGGGCATTTTGTAATGACTGAGTTCCCCGGTGGGAAACAGATTGACATGGTTCCTGAAGAAAAACTCCTGACCTACATTGATGAATTTCGAGACTTTAATTATGAGAGAAAAGCCGGAGAACTTCAAAAAAATGTAATGGATTCAATCAAACAGGT
>JADLBQ010000088.1 GCA_020847635.1 Bacteroidia bacterium | reverse complement strand
TATTTACTACCAGTGTGGCTAGTGCTTCACCATCCACATCTTCAGCAATAATCATCATAGGTTTGCCGCTCTGAACTGTCTTTTCCAGGATTGGCAGCAGTTCTTTCATGTTTGAAATCTTCTTGTCATAGAGCAGAATATACGGCTGCTCAAGTACTGCTTCCATTTTATCGGCATCAGTTACAAAATAAGGAGAAATGTAACCACGGTCAAACTGCATTCCTTCAACAACTTCAACAGTTGTTTCGGTTCCTTTTGCTTCTTCAACTGTAATGACACCTTCCTTTTTAACTTTCTGCATTGCATCAGCAATTAGTTTACCGATGGCATTGTCATTATTTGCCGAGATTGTTGCTACTTGTTCAATTTTCTTGGAGTCATCGCCTACTGCTTTTGACTGCTTTTTCAGGTTTGTGATTACCACATCCACTGCTTTTTCAATTCCGCGTTTGAGGTCCATCGGGTTTGCTCCGGCAGCAACATTCCTCAATCCCGTTGTTACAATCGACTGCGCAAGTACGGTCGCAGTCGTTGTTCCGTCACCGGCAACATCTGCAGTTTTTGATGCTACTTCTTTAAGCATCTGTGCGCCCATATTCTCAACCGGGTCCTTCAGTTCAATTTCTTTAGCAACTGTTACACCGTCCTTGGTGATTGCAGGAGCTCCGAATTTTTTATCTATGATAACATTGCGGCCTTTCGGTCCAAGTGTTACTTTAACAGCATTTGCCAATGCATCCACTCCCTTTTTTAAGGAGTCACGTGCATCTACATTAAAAGTGATGTCTTTTGCCATAATTTTTTTGTTGATTTTATTTTTTAGTTGTTACAAATTAAATTTTCAGATGATTTAAACGACTGCGAAAATGTCGCTTTCACGCATTATGAGAAATTCCTTACCTTCAATACTCACTTCAGTTCCTGAGTATTTTCCATAAAGTACGGTATCTCCTACTTTAACGGTCATGGGTTCATCCTTTTTACCATTGCCAACTGCAACGACTTTCCCTTTCTGTGGTTTTTCTTTCGCTGTATCAGGAATGATAATTCCACTGGCTGTCTTTTCTTCAGCAGGTGCAACTTCAACAAGTACACGGTCTGCTAACGGTTTTAAACTAATCTTGCTCATAGTGTTTTAATTGATTTTTAAGTTATAGGTATTTGAAATATTTTTCGATTCAGCCCTGAACGATAACTATGCCAACAACACTTTATGCCATCTTTACAGTTAATTTCCTGTTAATAATGGTAAGGTTGGCAAATCAAACGACAAATTGTCAATCTCTGATGATATATTTTTAATCACCTATTTCTGAGGAGCGGGTTCAGCTGCAGGTTTGCTTTCACCACCATCTGGAATCGGAGGCATTTCCTGGATCGGGGCAGACGACTGGTCAATTTGCTGTTGAATGACTGATGCGGGCCCAGTAGCTGTACTACCAGTACGAGGCAGAAAAAAGGCAGCTCCTACACTTAATACAAATAATCCAATGGCAAGACCCCAGGTAAGTTTCTCAATTACATCAGTCGTTTTCCGAACACCCATAATCTGAGAACTTGACTGAAAACCAGCTGCCAGGCCTCCTCCTTTTGAATCCTGGGCAAGTACAGCCAGTACCAGCAACACACTGGCAATCATCATTATAATGGCAATAAAAGTAAACATAGTCTTATTTTTTAATCGTCAGTTATTCTTGATTTTTTCAATTTGGGCTGCAAAAAAACTGTTTTTTTCCGGATATAGCAAGATTAACCTGCGGTAGATTTCAATTGCTTTCTCCTTATTGCCCTGCATCAGGTAAATCTGAGCCAGGGTTGGTGAAGCCAGGTCGTCATGATCTTCAATACTTTGTTTTGCCACATTGACAGGATTGAAAAATCCGGGTTTAGCTGGTGAAATCCTCGGATCTTCCGAAATAAACTTCTCAATGAGAGCCGATGCATCCGGCAGTTGACTGTTTGCAGTTGCCTTTTTATTTTCCCCTTGCCGGTGAACGGGAGCTGGTTGCTCAACCGGTGGTTTTGACTCCATCCAGGGTGCTGATGCCTGATCTCCGCCTGCTTGCTGATTTTTATCTGCTGCACCGGCTGCTGTAATGAATTTCAGCCATTGACTAAACGAACGTTCTTCTGTTGTACTTAAATCGGCTTCAGGTCTTCCAGATAAATTCAGCCCCGGAGCTGTTTCATCTTGGTCGGTTGTTTCTTTTGCTTGGCTGACCGGTCTGCTTTCATCCTGTTCCTGCTCTTGCTCCTGCTCCGGAAATTCAACCTCAGTTTTCTTTCTTTCCTCCGCAATTTCCTGCATCCGCTCTTCAATTAGTGCAACCAGCCTGTGCTTTTCTTGATCTGAAACTGCATCCGACCGACTCATGCTGTCTGCTTCTGAATTTGTTTCGGCAGTTGCCAATACAGTATCGGCAGCCGGTTTTACCGGTTCAGCCAAGGGTAAATCAACGTTCTTAACAACCTGAGGTAATTCTTCAACTTCAGCCTGCTTATGAATAAAACCATGTAAGAGGCTTCTGTCAGGTGACAAAATAGCGGTTCGCTGCAATTGCTTTTCATACTGGATGTTGTCAGATTGAAAAAGCAACCGGGAGAATAATGCCTGGGCAGGATAGAAAAATGGATACTCGTTTGTTATCTCTTTCAGTTCCGAAAGGTCAGCAGGGCTGGCAGGGAGTTGCCCGTTCAATAGCCTGTAAAACCGGGTTGCATTCATTTTACCAGTTTACCATAGATTTATTAAAGATATCATCAACCAGTTGAGCATTGATTTCTGAGATGAGCGACTGCTCAACAGAGGCCAGATTTTGGCTGGCACTGAAATCAGCATACCGTGAAAAAGTGGTTTCAAAATCCTGCTTCGGATCTTTGGTATTAATAAATTTAACAAAAACAGAAATGGTCAGCCTGTTCAGTGCTGCATTATCATTTCCATGAATCGCTACCGGCTGGGTATGGTAGTCGCTGATGTAGCCTTCAAAGAGCAGGTCGCCATGAGCCTCGGTTAAGGTCAGGTTGGTTTGTGAAACAAACTTATCTCTCATTTTTTCGGTGAATGTCTGGCTTAAAACCGGTTGTACCAGCGAAGCTCTGTTCGGGAAGAACGGAATTGTTACTGTTTTGATATCCGGTGAGACCGAAGCTCCGGTAAACGAATAATTTTTGCATGAAACCCAAGGCAGGCAAATCAATCCCAGCAGAACAACTGCAGCAATCTGAATCTGAACAGCGGATAGAAACCGGTAGCTTCGGGTATTTTGCATAATCAGTGAATTTTGTATTCAACCATTTTACGATACAAGGTCCTTTCGCTGATCCCTAATTCGCGGGCTGCATTTTTTCTTACGCCATTGTGCTTTTTTAGTGCTTTCTCAATGGTCAGCCGTTCCAGTTCAGTCAGGTTCAGCACATCTTCTTCTTCCTGGTGCGGTGTAATGTCATCCGTATGCATTGTATCTGAAGGCTTAAAAGTGATGTGGGTATTACCTTGAGAAATACCAGTCGTGGGTTCTCCCGACTTGATCAATTGATCACCTGCATGGCTGAGGGCTTCGGCCCGGTCGGGATCACTGAGAATGCCAAACACAACTTTCTTAACATCTGTAAGCTCCTTTCGCATCTCAAATAGAACTTTATAAAGCAGTTCACGTTCATTCAGGTCTTTATCACCGGCCACCTCAGACATCAGTACCGGCATTGACTGGCTTTCAGCCGGAATGTATTTCAAAAGTGTTTCGGAATCAATTTCCTTTTTCTGCTCGAGAATGGATAGTTGTTCAGTAACATTTTTAAGTTGGCGGACATTACCCGGCCAGCGGTAAGTAACCAGTGCCTGCAATGCATCGGGAAGCAACCGAACATCCGTCATCCGGTATCGCTCAGCAAAATCAGATGCAAATTTCCGGAACAGTAACGGGATGTCTTCCTTTCGTTCACGCAAAGCTGGCACATGAATCGGAACGGTGTTAAGCCGGTAAAATAAATCTTCCCTGAACCTGCCTCTCGAAATGGCATGCGAAAGGTTCACATTGGTAGCGGCTACAACCCGAACATTGGTTTTCTGAACCTTACTGGAACCAACCCGCATAAACTCCCCCGACTCAAGAACCCGCAGCAACCGAACCTGGGTAAGCAATGGCAGTTCAGCCACTTCATCAAGGAAAATGGTTCCACCGTTAACCACTTCAAAATATCCTTTACGGGCTTCGAGGGCACCTGTAAAAGCTCCTTTTTCGTGACCAAATAATTCTGAATCAATGGTACCTTCAGGAATCGCTCCACAGTTTACAGCAATAAAACTACCATGCTTTCGGGAACTAAGCTGGTGCAGAATCTGGGGGAAAACCTCTTTGCCGGTTCCGCTTTCACCGGTAATCAGAACGGTCAGATCTGTTGGTGCAACCTGCCGGGCTGTATTAATGGCATGATCCAGATGAGAGGAGTTACCGATAATTCCAAAGCGCTGTTTTATTTCCTGAACTGTCATAAATCGCTGATTAGCGGCTTCAAAGTTGACAAAAAGGAAATAAATTAATCATGAGCAATTAAATCCGGCTTCCGTTCAGTAAGTAATCCGCTCCCTGTTACAGCCAGTCTTGTTTAAAATTTTCTATTTTTATCCTGCAGTGGAGATGAAGCAAACATAAAAATTCATCCTGCAGGAATGCAGGATGATTTAACAGGCTTTACAACAATTCTTTCTTATTCATCAAATATCAGTATGTCAAAGAATGAAAGCAAATCACTATTTAATAGGTAAACAGGACGTTACTAACTAAGTTAAAAGACAGACAACACAGCAAGTCAATAACTCTTGTAATTATTATACTGACCCTGTTATCCAAGCAAATTACGAGTAAGCTTTCACTCATTATCTGCCTTTCATAATTTAATTAACTCACTCATTGCTTATTTTTCTATTGGAGTGAATATGTGCTGCCATTCGCATGTTAAAATTTTACATAAAGTCAACTAAGCTCAGCAATAGATAAACACTTTTTAAATAAATGAAAAAAGGAAATCAATTTTTTACCTCCGTACAAAGAACAACAATATGCAATAAAACTTAATTTAGCAAACTGTAAATATTAAACCGGATAATGGCGAAAAAAACGAAAGAAACCGAAAGTTCGCAAACACCTTTGAAAAGCAGAACAAAACGTGAGCAAACAGTAGAAGAACCTTTAGAGAAAAAACTCTGGAAAGCGGCTGACAAGCTCCGTAAAAATATGGATGCAGCCGAATACAAACATGTGGTGTTGGGACTGATTTTCCTGAAATACATCTCTGATGCTTTTGAAGAACTTTTTAGCAAACTAAAAGAAGGCAAAGGAGAATACGAAGGAGCCGACCCCG
>JADLBQ010000087.1 GCA_020847635.1 Bacteroidia bacterium | reverse complement strand
TCCTCTGATTTATTAAACAAGGCATTAACGTAATAATCAAATGAATGCAATCCTGTAAGAGAAACCTTCCTCCTTTTTAAAACTGCTTTGGTCCAGAAAAAATAGAACCAGCGCTCAGAATTCGGTATATAATTTCTGTTGACACATGACTGACGGTTCAACAAGATTAATTTTTCAAAATTGATACTTACCGGGCAGGAAGCAGAAGCAATTCCATCCAATGGTGAAGAATAGCAATCAGTCATTTTTCCTGCACTTTCACTCAATACCTGTTCTTTTATCAAATTAATCTTTTCACGCCAGGTCTGATTCTTCCACTGGATATCGCTAAGCATATATAACAGTTCACGATGAGATTTAATTTTCATCAGTGCTGAAACATGGTTTTCAACAATCACAACATGGACATCTGAACTGTAAAAGTTGATATTTTTTAAAGGAGCATAAGCCGAGTGAAGAGTTATCAATGTCTCCATATTCATCAGCGATGGTAAAATCTGATCAGGAGTAGAAAGGATGATCAGCTTACTTCCAGCAGATACCGTGTAATGCTGAATACATACCAGACCGGGATCTGCCAGCAGATAAAGGGCATCTGTTATAATAACAGGGTTGACATTTTTGTCTAAATCATTTTTTCCCCGATTCAGCCATTTCCCGATTTGTTGCCATTCGCTTCTGACCGACACTTCAGAAACAAACCCATTTTCAACTTTAAGAATCCCTTTCAGCTCTTCAATTGCATCCTTTTCATTCAATACCCAGCTTATTTTTCCCCCTCTTCGGGTAAAATTGGACTCAAACTCAATCAGGTACTTATCAGCATAATTAATTCCTTTCCAGCGGATATAGGTTGCCCTATCCTTCAAAGCAGAAAGACGGTCTCTGCTTCTTTTGATTGTAGAACAGGCTTTTACCTGTTCTGAGGGTACAGTAATCATATCAAAAGTAAGTTGGTACAAAGGAACTATGCTCAGGCAGGCTCATAATAGAGAGGTCTGAAATTTTGTTAACAATGCAGTTGGTTAAACAGTCATTTAGTTTCTGAAGCTATTAACTTTGTACTTTCAAACAGTTTAGTAGATGAAATCATTAAATAGCCATATTGAAGCACTGATTTTTGCAGCTGATCAGGGTATTTCGATCCCGGAAATTCAAACCTGCCTAAAAGCAGCTTATGACTGGGAACTTAAATTTGAAGAAATCAGGGAAGTAATCCTTCAACTGATCGAGAAATACAATAATGAAGCGTATGCATTTGGGATTCACGAAATAGCAGAAGGCTTTGAATTCTTTACCAAGAAAGATTACTATGCTTCAATTAGTACATTATTACAAATTAAAGAAAAGAAAAAACTCACAAACAGTGCACTTGAGACACTTTCTATCATAGCCTACAAACAACCGGTTTCAAAAACAGAAGTTGAGCAAATCAGAGGTGTAAACTGCGATTACAGCATTCAGAAGCTTTTAGAAAAGGAGCTTATTGTGATTAAAGGTAAAGCAGACGGACCAGGCAGACCGCTTCTCTACGGGACGTCAGAAGTATTCATGGATCATTTCGGACTGAAAAGTGTAAAAGACCTTCCGAGATTAAAAGATCTCCATCTGGAGGCTAATGAAATCGGCACTCCAGCAGATCAGGCCGAAATTACAGTTGTAGAAAATGAGGATTCGGCTCAAAATGAGATTGAAGTAAATAAGTTTTCTGCCGAATAGTATTTTTTCATTTTCGTTTCATCGTTTTGGAATGCCTTTAGCATACATGCAAGTATGAAAAGATCCCGTTTCCTTGTTGTATCAGCACTCGTTCTGGCCGCTCATCCAATTTCGGCAGAAGAGGAAGTATTCAAAAAAGTTCCAAACCATGCGTTTACACTTAATGAAGCACTTGAATACCGGGTTCATTATGGACTGATTAATGCCGGAGAAGCCAGGCTCGAAGTTCAGTCTGATATTAAGACTAGAAATGGCAGAAAGACTTATCATGTTATCGGTACCGGAAAAACAACCGGAATGTTTGACTGGTTTTTCAAAGTACGCGACCGGTATGAAAGTTATATTGATACCCAGTCATTGCTGCCGGTACATTTTGTAAGGAGAGTTAATGAAGGCGGCTACATCATCAATCAGGACGTTGACTTTAATCATTATGAGAATAAGGCAGTGAGTCAAAAAGCAACCATTAATGTTCCGGATAATATTCAGGATTTAATCTCAGCCTATTATTATGCACGGAACCTGAATTTTGATACAGCTAAAACCGGATCTGTGTATCCACTATCCACTTATCTTGATGATGAAGTAATCGATCTAAAACTGAAATACATTGGAAAAGAGAAGATAAAGGTTTCAGCAGGAACATTTAACTGCCTGAAATTCCGTCCTGTCTTACAAAAAGGACGGGTCTTCAAAGAACAGGAAGGAATGACCATCTGGATTTCGGATGATAAGAATAAAATTGTTATCAGGGCTGAAGCAGAAATCCTTGTTGGCTCAGTAAAAATGGATTTAAAACAATATTCCGGTTTAGCTAATTCATTAAGTTCTAAAACAAAATAATTTCTGTTTAAAGTCGCTCAGGTTGCTCCCTTTTCTTTTTTGAATGCCTAATACGGTTTATTACAATCCCAGATAAACACCAGCCAGGGTTATCAGTAACCCCTGAGCCAGAACTGACATATCCAGCAAGGGTGTATAATTTTTCTTTGTTTCTGATCGGATCAATGAAAAACCCGCAGTCACTAAGGTTGAAACTAGGAAAATTGCAACTAACAAATAAGGGTGAACAGGTGTATAGCAATTTGAAACAGCGTACACAGCAAGACCGACAAACACAGTAAGTGAGATCAGAATCAGTTGGCAAATCCTTTTTCTGCTTAATAGAACCGGCAAGGTAATGATACCTGCTTGGCGATCAGAAATGACATCATCAAGGTCTGAAGCCAGAACCACTGGAAAAATAAAGGCAAATCGCAGAATTGATTCAAAAGCCAGATAACCTACTGAATGATTGCCTGACAGAATCGGCAGAAGTGCGGTAGAAACGGTCCAGACCAGGGTCAGTAAAATTGTTTTTACTCCCGGTATTTTTCTGATATTAATTCGAAATCTGCCCGGACGTACATAGACAGCAGTAGTTAAACCAACCAATAAGGCAAGCACACATTGCCCCACAGAAATTTCAGGCTTAACATGAAAGGCAATCATGACCGTGATCAGCAAAACAATTACTGATGAGATGTGCTGATGCGAATTATAAGCAATCCAGGCACCGGCAAACAAAAGAACCGGAATTGGATGATACCATAAAAAGGGAGTTCCTGAAAGAATGAGAGTCTGCTGTGCAAGCAGATATGCTGCCAGCGGCTGAATAATGAAAAATTGTCCAAACCGCATCATACATCTATTTATTTATTATGATAAATAAAATAGAATGCAGGGAATGCAACTGCAAAACCGATTCCTCCCCAAATCAATCCATCCCTGATAATCTTATTTCGTGTATACTTTTTATATCCTAACCTGAATTCCTCTGAATTAAATACAACCGGATCAATTTCTGCAGACTCCGGAATCTTCCGTGTATTTATTTTCCCAGCCACCAAAACGTACGCAAAGATTCCGGGTGGTCCGTAAAAACCAATAAATCCACTGCCAACCCCGGCAACCGTACCTCCTATTTTGGTCCATCCCGGGTGGTATAAATCCATTCCGTATTGCTGTCCGCTGATGAATCTTCTAACCTGTTCAACATTCGGGTCAGCTTCATTAATCGTATCCGGGTCATAAACAATTTCTTCGCTTCCATCTGCCTTTTGAATTGAAAAAACCTCATACCTGTCCATTTTGCGTTGTATTCTCTTAAGATCATTATATCTCACATAAAAAAGCCAGTCTCCCTTTAGTGAATAGCTTTTAATGTCAGTGGTTCTTCCATTAAGTTTTAAAATCTTGTCTTGTGCAGATAGGTTTGTTATAACCAAACACAGGAAAAAAGAGAAAAGCCTGAATTGCTTCATGTTAAAATCCACTTCAAAGCTAAAAATAAGTTTTCAGGAAATAATGAATTAATCAAAAACAATTGCAACCTAAAATCTTAAAACCAGACCAGCAAAAATATCTGCTCCTATTATATAAAGCGAACCTTTAAGGTTATCCAGACTTATTTTATCATCATTTATCCTGTATTCATTAAGCTGAAAGTCATGGCTGTCAAAAGCAGCATTAAAATGCAGACCTAATGGAGTTGTAAAAAACCAGATTATTCCGGTATTGATTCTCACTCCTGAACCACTGTAATTACGATTGTAACGCATAGGAGGTACTTCATCCATGTTATCTTCAAGCTTCAGAATCGCATAATTAAAACCCCGGCCAAGATACCATCGAAAGGACTCCTTATTAACCAGATTGTATTCAAGCTGAGGGCCAATTGCCATAAAAGCATTGCTTTTACCTGCTGCACTGTCCGGGTCATATAAATAGGAACCAAACTTAAAATCTAAACCCAGGTTCCATCTGTTACTAAGGCCATATCTGAATTCTAGAGGTATATGAACTGCAACAGCATTGTCTTCTTCCTTCTGTACAATAGAGAAGGGAAGTCCTGCTAGTGTAAATGAGAAACTTACTTCAGATTCGGTTGAATAAACTGCAGCACCCAAACCGGCTCTTAACTGCACTTCACCTTTTTGGGCTAATACAGGCAAAGAATAAATCAGAAATAGAGTCAGTAACAGCCTTCTCATTATTGATGTAAAGAAAGCAAATCCATACTATCTTTAGCCCATGTCTTCTATTAATTTTTATTGTACTTCTGCAAAGCCTATTTTAAGAAATAAAGTTTTGATCAGAAACTGGATTGAGGATACCATCCGGAGTGAAAACCTTAAGCCCGGTCAAATATCCTATATCTTTATAAGTGATCAAGATCTGCTGAAACTGAATAAGAAGTTTCTTAACCATAGTGACTATACAGATATAATCACTTTTGAATTAAGTGATAAAGAATCAGAATTAATAGATGCTGAAATTTATATCAGTTTTGACAGAGTAAAGGAGAATGCAAAGATCTTTCATTCAGGTTTAGAAACTGAATTACACCGTGTAATGATTCATGGAATCTTACACTTATGCGGATATGCTGACAAATCAAAAAACCAGCAAACGAGAATGCGTGAGCTTGAGGATTACTATCTTCAAAAGTTAAAAAGCAAACTTCAGTAAGGATAAATCAGGCCGTTACAAGCCGGTTAGGAACGCTTGGCCCTTTTCGAGACTGAGCATCTACGACCGCGATGGTTATCATATTAACAATATCACGTACAGGACTTCCCAACTGAAGAATATGAACCGGTTTATTCATGCCCAGCAATACCGGGCCAATGGCTTCTGCCCCGCCCAGTTCCATCAATAGTTTATAAGCAATGTTACCCGCATCCAGGCTTGGGAAAATCAAGGTGTTGGCACCTCCTTCAATCAATTCGCTAAATGGATAGTTATCCCGCAGTAATTGGGTGTTAAAGGCAAGATTAGCCTGCATTTCACCATCTACCAGCAAGGAGGGATACTGATCATGAAGGTACTCAACAGCTCTTCTGACCTTAACTGAAGCAGGGTCCTCGGAAGAACCAAAATTTGAAAATGACAGCAATGCGATTTTTGGTCGCATATTAAACTGCTGAACTGTTTTAGCAACCATAATCGTTATATCCACTAGCTCCTTGGTTCCGGGATTTACGTTAATTGTGGTATCGGCAAAAAAGACCGGCCCCTTTTTAGTTAAGAGGATATACATTCCGGCAACCTTACTGACTTCCTTTTGTTTCCCGATTATACGAAGTGCCGGGCGAAGTGTGTCTGCATAATTTCTTGTTAATCCTGAAATTAAAGCATCTGCCTGTCCTGTTTCGACCATCATATCACAATAGTAATTTCTTTCCATAATTACCTTTTTTGCTTCATGAAGGTTAAATCCTCTTCGATGTCGTTTTTGAAAAAAGAGCTCACCAAAAAGTTGGGTTGTTTCTGTTTCCTGACGCGGATCTATAATGGTCACATTGTCCAGATCAATGTTGTTTTCTTTTATCAGCTGCTGAATTTTCTCATTATTCCCCAGAAGTATTGGAATGGCAATTCCTTCATCCTTTACAATCTGAGCTGCTTTTAAAATTTTATAATTATCTGCTTCAGCAAATACTACGCGCTGTGGATTTTGTTTGGCTTTATTGGTGATTACCCTAATTAATTTTTCATCAAGACCCAGTCGTTTTTTTAATTCTTCTTCATAGGTATCCCACTTAGTAATTATCCGTTGAGCAACTCCTGATTCAATGGCTGCTTTTGCCACAGCGGGTGCTACCGTATAAATTAACCTGGTATCAAGTGGTTTGGGACTGATATAATCTCTCCCAAATATTATGTTTCGCTGGTTGTAGGCCATGTTAACAATTTCGGGAACAGCCTGTTTTGCCAGTTCCGCAATAGCCTTAACGGCAGCTAATTTCATTGCTTCATTTATCTGGGTAGCCCTAACATCAAGCGCACCCCTGAAAATGTAGGGGAATCCGATCGCATTATTCACCTGGTTAGGATAATCACTTCGGCCTGTTGCAATAATTAAGTCTTCACGAGTTGCTACTGCCAGTTCATAAGCTATTTCGGGGTCAGGGTTTGCCAAAGCAAACACAATTGGGTTAGCTGCCATTGTTTTGAGCATTTCAGGAGTAAACACATCTTTCCTTGACAAGCCGATAAACACATCACTGCCCTGAACTGCATCACTTAATGAATGCAAATCTCGTGAAGTTGCAAACTGTGCTTTATTGCTGTCGAGATTTTCCCTGTCTTTACGTATTACACCTGTTGAGTCAACCATGACAATATTTTCAGGCTTAGCTCCAAGAGAAAGGTATAAACGGGTACAGGAAATAGCAGAAGCCCCTGCTCCATTGACAACGATCTGAACTTGATCAATTTCTTTCTCTGCCAGATCAAGCGCATTCAACAAAGCAGCAGCCGAGATAATTGCTGTTCCATGCTGATCATCATGCATGACCGGAATTTTTAATTCGTTCTTTAATCTTTTTTCAATCTCAAAACATTCCGGTGCTTTAATATCCTCAAGATTAATTCCGCCAAAAGTTGGTGATATGGCCTTTACTGTTTTTACAAAATCCTCAACATTGTTTTGATCAATCTCGATATCAAACACATCAATATCAGCCAGAATTTTAAATAAAAGCCCTTTCCCTTCCATGACCGGTTTTGATGCTTCAGCTCCAATATTTCCTAACCCAAGTACGGCTGTGCCATTTGATATAACAGCCACAAGATTTCCTTTTGCTGTATATTTATAGACTTTATCCCGGTCTTTTTCAATTTCTTTACAAGGCACAGCTACTCCAGGTGAATAGGCCAGTGACAGGTCACGTTGTGTGCTGGTAGGCTTTGAGGGGATTACTTCAATTTTGCCCGGACGGCCTGATGCATGGTAATCCAATGCATCTTTATCATGATTCATACTAAAGTTTTTCAGCGCTAAGTTACGGATTGATAATGAAAATTCAACAGAATTTTTGGTGATTTCGCTTCCTAAAAAAGTACTAATTAGCTTTGTTTCAGCAGTTATTAGTATGGCTCTTACTGAAGATTGAGGCCGGCTTACCAGGTAGTGTTGTTCAGCCTAACTGTGTTTTACTGATTTCTCTTTTTCCTGAGCAGCCATTTCAAGTTCGCGATACCATTTTTCACCATATTTTCGAATGAGTGCATCTTTAACAAAACGATAAACAGGGACAGAGAGCTTCTTGCCAAGTTTACATGCCGGGGCGCAGACTTCCCACTCATGATAATTTATCGCCTCATAAGATTTATATTTCGAAATCCGAACCGGATAAAGATGGCAGGAAATTGGCTTACAGAATTTTATTTTGCCTTCATTAAATGCTTTTTCTATTCCACATCCGGCAATGCCGTTTTCAAAAATAGTATATGCACATGCTCCCTGACTACCGATTAACGGTGTTACAAAATCACCATCATTATCAATCTGATAGAATCCTTTCTCCTCGATTGCCTTGATTCCTTCCTCGGTCAGATAGGCTTTCACAACCGGATAAATCTCTTCCAGCCTTTTCAATTCTTCTTTTTCAAGGGGTGCTCCGGATTCACCTTCCACACAACAGGCACCTTTACATTTATTTAAATCACAAACAAATTTTACACTGATGACATCATCAGATACTAAAGTTTTACCAACAGGAATCATAATAAGGCAAAGTTAAACTTCCTGAACAATGTTACTCTTCAGTCAATATCAGGATACCGGATTACCATTACCTGCATCACCGGTTATTGTGGCAAAGAATAATTTACCTTCACTGTCTGAGGCCATCAGAATCATACCCCGGGATTCAATCCCTTTGATTTTTCGGGGGGCAAGGTTAGCAAGTAGCAACACTTTTTGTCCTATGATCTGATGTGGTTCAAAACATTGTGCAATCCCTGAAACAACTGTTCGCTTTTCAGAACCGGTATCAACACAAAGCTTCATCAACTTATCTGTTCTTGGTACCCTCTCCGCTTCTGTAATTGTAGCAGTGATGATATTCAGTTTTTGAAAATCGTCAAACGAAATATCCGGCTTCACAGGCAGGTTTATAACCGGGGTCTGAACTTGTTTAATCTTTGAGTCATGAAGCTTATCAATCTGTTTTCTAATCGGTGCATCTTCAATCTTTTCATAAAGCAATTTAATGTTATTTAACCGCTGCTGAACAGGTAGCTGAAATGCTTTCAGATCCTTCCAGCTAACTTCCTTCATTGCGAGCATTGAGAAAATCCGGTCAGCAGTACGCGGCAGAAATGGTTTTGACAAGGTAGCTATTGCTGCAGTTAGCTTTAATGAAACATGAAGTACCGTAGCTACACGAGATGCATCCGTTTTAAATATTTTCCAGGGTTCCTGATCCGCCAGATATTTATTACCTATTCGTGCAAGGTCCATTAATGCTGCGAGTGCATCCCGGAACCGAAAATTATCTAATGCTGTTTCAATGGATTGTTGTGCTTTAGTAATACTTTCAAGGCAAGCTAAATCCTCAGGTGTATATTTTCCGCAGTCCGGTACTTTGGCATTAAAATATTTCTCAGTCAGTACAAGTGTACGGTTCACAAAGTTCCCAAGAATAGCAACCAGTTCATTATTCACTCTTGCCTGATAATCTTTCCAGGTAAACTCACTGTCTTTTGATTCAGGGGCAATTGAAGTAAGAACATAACGAAGCTCATCCTCACGGCCGGGGAAATCGTTGAGGTATTCATGAAGCCAGACAGCCCAGTTTCTGGATGTACTGATTTTATCTCCTTCAAGATTTAGAAACTCATTTGCAGGAACATTTGAAGGCAATACAAACCCACCATGAGCCATCAGCATGGCAGG
>JADLBQ010000086.1 GCA_020847635.1 Bacteroidia bacterium | reverse complement strand
TAACGGTCTTTTTCCTGTATATCGGCAAGGTTTTCAGCCAATGTGTTGGTGTGTATGATGTTGGGGGCTTCTACACCGTGCAAAATCATATTCATAATGCCAATGATATACGCCAACGATTTTTTCTCTTTGCCGTAAAAGGTTCGTTTTTGCAGTATCTCGGTTTCTTTGGTCGAAAGTGATTTGCTGTTTTTCAGATAGTCGAACGCTTCGCACAAGAAGCCCGCAGAACCCACAGCACCGTCATAAATTTTGTCGCCAATTTTTGGGGCAACCACTTTTACAATGGTTGTAATGAGCGGTCGTGGCGTGTAGTATTCGCCACCGTTTCGCCCTGCGTTGCCCATATTTTTGATTTTGTCTTCATACAGATGGCTCATTTCATGTTTCTCAGCATGGGTACGAAAACGCAATTGATCTATGAGATTAATTACCTCACGTAAATTATAGCCGCTTTGCAAACGGTTTTTCAGTTCGCTGAAAATTTCTCCAATTTTATATTCAATAGTGGCGGCACTCTCGGCACTTGTTTTGAATTTTTTGAGATACGGAAATAGTTCGTTGTTTACAAAGTCGGTGAGGTCATCACCTGTCATTGCTTTGTGATGATTGAGTTTGCCGTCTTTGCCTTTGGGCATTGCCCAAACTGTCCATTGGTAATCTTTGTCAATGATAGGCGTGTAAGTTTTGCCGGTGAGTTGGGCTGCTGTGGCTCGGTCTTTCTCCAAGTCGTCCAAATATTTGAGGAACAAAATCCAACTGGTTTGCTCCACATAATCCAGTTCACTGCCGCAACCTGCGTCTTTGTGAAGTATATCGTCTATATTTTTAAAAGTCTGCTCGAACATTATTTATGTCTGTTTTAATTTCGGTTTACTCCATTACAATCAATTTGTAAAGTTATCATTTTTGTCGGTGCGTTGGCAATTACTCACCTCCCATTTGTTTTTAAAGGTGTTCGTGAATACTTCGTATTTCAAAATATTTTGTGCGGTGGGAAAATGCTAAATCATTCATGAACACAATTAAAAAATAAAACAACATTTGAGTAAAATAAAAAACACAGAAGGGTAGGCAATGAGTGTCGGCTTACTCGTTGTCCGTTTGTTGTATCGTTTGTATGTCTGTGTTCACTTATCAAAATGGTTTGTCTGTGTTAATTCGTTTAAGTTTTAGTCAGTCTGGTCATTGTTGAACTGTTGTCCTACCATTGGCTATAACGGTTCAGGTATTGCCGAAGGCGGGGCGTTACAGCACTACTGTTCATTTGAAAAACCAAAGTTGAATATAGCACAAAAGTTTCATAGAAGTTCGTCACCCCCGCTTTTGGCAATACCTTGTTAGCAGTTCGTGCTTCTCTCTGCCCGAAATCGTTAAGTCCGAAGTCCGCACAATAGTTTATTAGAAGTTTGTTATCGTGTTATGTCATGTTCAGGTGTATGTTCTTTTTCTTTTTTGGAAATGGAAAGTCGTCAAGAGGAGTAAATTTTATTTTGTTGATGTAAAAACTAAATTGTCTGAAGTCAACTTTCGTGTAACCGCTTGATATCATTAAGTTTCTAATCTCGTCAATTTTGTCTTTTGTTACACTACAACCAAAATAAATTGCAGTCAATGATGCTTTGTTGAATGGTTTACCACCTCGCACATTAGTAAGTATTCTCCATTCATTTTCATATTTCCAAGCAGTTCTTTTTCTAAGAAGTGCTTCGGGTAAATCGTCCACAGAATTAATGACTGGAAAAGTGTCATTGTATTCAACAGGGAATGTTTTTTCGTGAAGGTCGGGAGTAGTTGACAAATCAAACTCTAAGCAAACACCTTTATTACCGTCTGCGTAGTGAGCCCACATAATTTCATTTGTCGGGTCAGTCGTGAAACAAGAAGCACACCATCCAAGTCCTTCCTTAAACAGCATGTTGTAAAAACCATTCATCCATTCATCGCTTTTTAAAATCGGCAACATGATTTCAAAAAAGCGGTCACTACTGATGTCCTTGAATTGAGGAACTCTGTCCTGTAAATCCTTAAGTAAATGAGAGGAAGAGTTTTTGAGAAGTTTTAGAAAATACTCGTCAGATAAAGAATACTTGCAATCATAAGGGTCGTTTAAGTCCTCTTGTGCGGAAAATCAAATGTTGCCAGTCCTGATAAGCTCAAGTAAATTGTTGTCAAGTTTGTGATACTTGAAAAAAACTTTTGGTCTGTCAATATTTAGAGCGCGGTGTTCCAATGTCTATTCATGTTTTGTAGTTGGTTCAATTTTGCACTGTCGTCATAGCATGACCGCTAACTCACAAATATACGCAACTCGTCTTAACCATCAAAGCTGATTTTCAATTGATTTCGCTCAGACATTCAAAAGACGCCATTGATAAAATATCAGAAATACGCAATCGTTCAAATGTTGTTCAACGGGCTATTTACTTTCTTCAAATCCCTCTTCGCAACATGCGTATAAATCAACGTTGTTTTAACATCATTATGTCCCAACTATTTTTGAATTTAGCTAATGTCTGTTCCCCGCTTCGAGCAAGTGCTTGGCATAGCTTTGGCGTAAACTGTGTATGCCCACTTGCTTATTGATTTTCGCTTTTTTCAATGCTGCCTTAAAAACATTTTGCACACTTCGTAAACTGTATTTACTACCCAATTGCCCTTCAAACAAATATTCTTTAGGCCGGTGTTCTTTGTAATAACTACGCAACTGCTCTAAAATACTTTCAAGCAGATTTACATAGCGATCATTTTTCCTAGGGCTCGTTCTATAAATGTCTGCATATTTTTACTGTCAATGTCGCATATTTTCAGATTTACGATTTGCGACACTCTCAATCCCATTCCATATCACAGTTTCAGCATCAGGCTATGTTTCATGTTTCCGGTAACGTCAAACATCTTTTTGATATCCTGCTTATTCATAACTTTGGGCAACTGTAACGGTTTTTTCTGTCGTTGAATTTCCACAAAAATCTTTTTTGAGTTTCAATATTTTAAAAAAAACTTCATGGTATTGAAGTGGCTGTGTATTTGGGTTTCTTTCTTTTTCAATTCGTTGATGCAAAACAGAAAATAGCTTCGTATTTTTTCAGCATCCAATTGGTAAGCAGGATTGTATTACAAATGATAGTTCTTCCAGGTTTGTTTCACTTCAACTGGTTATAGTTGTTAGGTGAGCTAAAATATATGAGATACCAGAGTTGATCATCTCATCAGTACTCAGTAGCTGCTGCTAATTTCCAACCTGGCATTGGATTATCATAACACAAAAGCCACCCTACAATAGAGTGGCTTTGGCATTCATTAACAAAAAACCTACCTTACTTCTTATCGTCTTTTACTTCTTCAAAATCAACATCTGTAACATTCCCGTTATTAGTGTTGCTACCTTCTGTTGGAGAGCCCGTATCAGCAGTTGTTGATGTAGAAGCTTCCTGTGAAGCTTTATATATCTCCTGAGAAGCATTTTCCCAGGCTTTATTCATAGCTGCCAGGGCCGTATCAATTGCTGCAATATCCCTGTTCTTATGGGCATCCTTCAATTCAGACAAAGCCTTCTGAATTGCTTCCTTATTCTCGCGGGAAATTTTTTCACCGAATTCCTTCAGTTGCTTTTCTGTCTGAAAAATAAGCGAATCGGCCTGATTAATTTTATCTGTCTCTTCCTTTACTTTCTTGTCAGCTTCGGCATTCCGTTCTGCTTCTTCCTTCATTCTTTTAATTTCAGCATCTGACAGACCTGAAGAAGCCTCAATTCTGATTTTCTGTTCTTTACCGGTTCCTTTATCTTTTGCAGTTACATTTAAAATACCATTGGCATCTATATCAAAAGTTACCTCAATCTGTGGAATCCCGCGGGGTGCCGGTGGAATTCCATCCAGATGAAACCGGCCGATCGTCCGGTTATCTTTTGCCATGGGTCTTTCTCCCTGCAGAACATGAATTTCGACAGAAGGTTGGCTGTCAGCAGCTGTTGAAAACACCTCTGATTTACGACTCGGAATTGTTGTGTTAGCTTCAATAAGCCGTGTGAATACGCCTCCCAGAGTTTCAATTCCAAGTGAAAGGGGAGTTACATCAAGCAGCAGTACATCCTTCACTTCACCGGTCAGGACTGCACCCTGAATAGCCGCACCCACAGCAACTACTTCATCGGGATTAACACCCTTTGAAGGGGTCTTTCCAAAGAATTTTTCAACTGACTGCTGGATAGCGGGAATCCGGGTTGAGCCTCCCACAAGGATGACCTCATCAATTTCAGAAGCTTTTAAGCCAGATTTTTCAAGTGCAGTGCGGCAAGGCTCAATGGTACGTTTAATCAAATCATCAACCAGTTGCTCAAATTTTGCCCTGGTAAGTGTTTTAACCAGGTGCTTGGGAATCCCATCAACCGGCATGATATACGGAAGATTTATTTCTGTCTGGGTTGAACTGCTCAATTCAATTTTAGCCTTTTCAGCAGCTTCCTTTAGTCGTTGCAATGCCATCGGATCTTTACGCAAATCTATCCCCTCATCATTTTTAAATTCATCAGCCAGCCAGTTAATAATCCGTTGATCGAAGTCATCCCCTCCAAGGTGGGTATCACCATCGGTTGATTTAACTTCAAATACATTATCTCCCAGTTCAAGGATTGATACGTCATGGGTACCGCCTCCGCAGTCGAACACAACGATTTTCATATCCTTATGTTTCTTATCCAGCCCGTATGCCAGGGCAGCTGCTGTTGGTTCATTGATTATACGCAATACCTTCAGGCCTGCAATTTCACCGGCTTCCTTTGTAGCTTGTCGTTGCGAGTCATTGAAATAAGCCGGAACGGTAATCACCGCTTCATTTACTTCATAACCAAGATAATCTTCGGCAGTCTTTTTCATTTTCTGAAGAACGACAGCAGATAGTTCCTGAGGCGTATAGGAGCGGTCAGACACTTTTACTCTTGGTGTATTATTATCGCCTTTAACAACTTCGTAAGGGAGATGGCTGATCTCATCACCAACTTCATCAAAGCGTCTTCCCATAAAACGCTTGATTGAGTAAATTGTATTTTTCGGATTTGTAATAGCCTGGCGTTTTGCAGGATCTCCGACTTTTCGTTCACCATTATTTAAAAATGCAACAATACTTGGAGTAGTTCTTTTACCCTCGCTGTTTGGAATTACAACCGGATCATTCCCTTCCATTACAGCAACACAGGAGTTGGTTGTTCCTAAGTCTATACCAATTACTTTTCTCATAGTTAATAGATTTTAATTACCGGTTCTCAATGAATATGCCATTTAGGATAACTGGTCATTCTGTCAGACAGGCCGGATTACTGCATTAGCAGATTAAAAATCAAATGACAAAACGTCAGAATTATTCAAATCCGAGATCGCCAGTAACAGCTCCGCTAACCAGTTCAGCCTCTGAGGCAACATCCAGATATTTATTCCCAACAACCTGAACCATTCGGGAAGAAAAAATACCCAGCCCGCCCTGAATATTGGTGTACATAGGCACTTCCTGGTTCACCCCAGTAGGAGGATTGTTAACATCGATGTATGCTTTAAACTGCTCAGCTGCGATCGTGAAAATAAATTCCATCTCACCGGCATGTCGTTTTACGGCTTGATCCGGATCCAGCTGCGATGCCACAAATGTGTAAAAGTCAGGCCGGTTAATGTTGATCTCACCACTTTCCTGTTTTGTTCTTTCCGGAAATTTCCAGTCAATATATTTCCAACTCACGTTACCGGTTGAAATGGTAGTTTCAGAATAATGAAAACGGATAATCAGCTGATAAATAAATCCTTCACTATTTGGTGAATACCGAACAGTATAAGGGAAGGGTGCTACCCAGCTCAACTGAGCTGCAAAAACGGTAGGATTGAGAATGGAAATACTGTCAACCAGCAGCGTTTGTGCTGAATACATTGAATCTGTCTCCGTATTTCTGACAACCAGCTTGTAGTCAAACTGGGTATTGAGTTTTTCGCCCTGAGTACGGTAAATATAATTCGGAAAGGTGGAAAAATTTCCGGGTTCTTTTGGCATTTGATCCCGGATCAGGCTTAGCGTTCTGAGCTTAATTCCACTATTATTGTATTCTTCCAGTTTAACATCAAGGATATCACGGTAATAAATTGAATCTGTATGCTGTGCCATAATCAGGGCATTACCCTCACCTAAGAAAGCTTTTTGAATTCGGATATATTGCAAACTGTCAGAAGCATTCAGCAGTCCATAGACAACCGGAATTTCCTTATATGGAGCCAGCATTTCAAAATCAGTTTTACAGGAAGAAAAAAACAGAATGGCAACTGCGCTCACCACTAAACATCTGTTAGGATGCGTTGTTAAAAAACTCATATCAGGTAAAAATCGTTCAAAGGTATTTTATGTATTTTTGAAAACAGGGCAAATGAACGATAAATTTAAATTATACCGGTTAGTTCTATTAACAGGATTGCTGTTTACCCCAGCTATTGTTTATGCACAGCTTGTCACAGGTAAGTTTGACCGGATGGTCATGAGTGAAAACTTTGATACCATCAATAACTACTGGACAACCAGTGCTAATTCTGACAATCTTTTCCTGGTACAAGAAGGCGAATACATTCTTAACCGCAAAAGCATAAACTCTCCCTTTGCTATCATAGCTGACTACACAAACAACCTGCAGGATTTCCGGCTTGTGACATCATTGATACTGGAAAAGGCAGTGAATGAAAACAGCAGTCTGGGAATTATAATCATGGCCCAGCCCGGAGGGGATGGCGGATTTGTAATTGAGATTAATACCACCCGGCAATACAGGGTCAGGCAGATTACCGGCAACACCTACAAGTATTTGACGGGTGATTCAAAAAAAGGAGGATGGACAACCTCTAAGGACCTGAACATGGTTAATTCTTACAACCTGATTGATGTCAGAGTTCAGAACCGAAACTACGATCTCTATATCAACAATATTTATCTGATGTCATTCAGTGAAATTGCTTATAAAACAGGTAACATTGGTTTTATAATTGGTCCGGGATCAAAGGGAAGAATTGATTTTCTCTATCTTTTTACTATGAATGATCAGAAGTCGGCTTCCACAGATACGGTAACAACTACTGATGAAAAGGTGATTTCGCAAGTCACTCCTGACATGATTGAACTGGCTGAAAGCATTATCAAGTTGAAAACGCAGATAAATAAACTTTCAGATGAAAATCAGGATCTGAGAAAAACAATAGAAGTGATGCAAACTGAACAGGATGACAAAGCAATACTGAAAAAAGATTTTGAGAAAACCATTAAATCTTATCAGTTGGCTGCTGCCAGACAACAATTTTCTTTTGACTCTTTGCTAAAAGTAAATCAAACATTGATTAAATATAAAGAAATGGTTGCTGGAAATGAGAACTCAGATTTAATCATTTCACTCTCAAAAAGCCTAAAAGCTGAAAAAGAACTGAATCAAAAGTTAAAAACAGAGAACAAAGTACTGACAGATTCACTTAAACAACAAAAAGGAACTACACCGGCCAAATCATCAGCTTCAGAAAGCCCCGGAGAAAAGAAATCTCCTGAGAACTTTTCACTTCCTGTTGAAAACTGATTTTAAACTGTTCTTGATTAAGAATAGGCTTTTATAATTTCCTTCACAATTTTGTGGCGGACCACATCATTTTCATCTAACCAGACAAAACCAATTCCTTCAATTCCTTTCAAAATAGAAAGTGCATGAGGAAGACCTGAGGGCTGGCGTTGAGGGAGGTCAATCTGGGTAACATCACCGGTGAGAATAAATTTTGCTGAAGGGCCCATTCGGGTGAGGAACATTTTAAGCTGCAGTGAAGAAGCATTTTGAGCTTCATCAAGAATTACAAAGGCATTGTCAAGGGTACGGCCCCGCATAAAAGCAAGCGGTGCTACTTCAATGATATTATTCTCAATCAGCGTCCGGAGCTTTTCTCCGGGAATCATGTCATAAAGTGCATCATAGAGAGGCCCCAGGTAGGGATCAATTTTTTCTTTCAAATCACCCGGTAGAAATCCCAGGTTCTCACCTGCTTCAACTGCCGGCCGGGTCAGAATAATTCTTTTAATTTCTTTATTTTTAAGAGCACGGACAGCCAGGGCAACAGCCGTATAAGTCTTACCGGTACCTGCAGGACCAATAGCAAAAACGATATCATTTTGCATAATGCTTTGCACCATCTTCACTTGGTTAACCGTTCTTGCTCTGATGACTGAACCTTGTGGCCCATACAAAATTGGTTCTGTCTTTGAATCGTCTGATTGGGGCTTAACTGCTGATCCGTTTAATAATCGTTTTACTTCTTCTATAGTCAGGTGTCCGGATTGCTCAAAATGATTAATCAGCAAATTCAGTTTTTCATAAAGTACTTCAATCTGGATTTCATCACCAATGATTTTAAGTTCATTCCCGCGCGGAATAATTTTCAAACCCGGGAAACGATTTCGGATAAGCTCGAGATTGCTGTCATTAATACCGTAAAAGTCAACGGCATTTGCCAGCTCAATTGGTATAAATACTTCTTTCAATTTGTAAAAAGTCCGGTTGTTTTACGAATATAAATCCATAATAGTTCTTTACAAAGATAGTTTTCATTTCAACAGACAGACAGAGCTAGCAAAACAGCCTGAAAACTTATTCTAAAGCTAAACCAGTTATTTCTTCAGATTGCGGTTCATTGCTTCCACTTTCCGTTTTAGAGTTAGCTTGAAATCTAAAATCTTCCGTTGCAGAACAGGATCCGACACTGAAATGATTTGTGCTGCCAGTATCCCGGCATTGCGTGCAGCATTCAAAGCTACAGTTGCAACCGGCACTCCGTTAGGCATTTGTAAGATTGATAAGATTGAGTCCCATCCATCAATGGAGTTTGATGATTTAACGGGAACACCAATCACCGGTAAGGGTGTAACGCTGGCTGTCATACCCGGAAGGTGTGCTGCACCGCCCGCACCTGCAATGATGACCTTTAATCCTCTTCCTGCAGCTTTGGAAGCATATTCAAACATTTTTGCCGGTGTCCGATGGGCTGAAACAATTGCTATTTCAAAACCAATATCAAATTCCTTCAAAATCTCAGCTGCTTCCTTCATTACCGGCAAATCGCTTTTACTTCCCATGATGATTCCAACTTCAGGATGAAGTTTTTTCTTTGACATTATACTTTGACTTTTAGGTTTGATTTTACATATAATGCCTTTTGAAGGGCTTCATCGGTTGATGATGCTGTAATGGTTACATGTCCCATTTTTCTGAAAGGCCTTGTCAATTTCTTACCGTACAAATGTACATAGATACCCGGAAGACCGAGAACTGAACTCAGGCCTTCATACTTTGCCTGACCGGAATATCCTTCTTCACCCAACAGGTTTACCATTGCTGCAGCATGCAACTTAACAGTACTCCCCAATGGAAAGCCGAAAATCGTTCTGAGCAATTGCTCATATTGAGAAGTAACATTCGCTTCAATGGTATGGTGGCCGCTGTTATGCGGTCGAGGTGCTACTTCGTTAACCAGCAGCCGGTTGTCATTTGTCAGAAACATTTCCACTGCCATAATTCCAGTCAGCCTGATGCTGTTTGCCACTTTTGCTGCAAGTTCCAAAGCTTTGTTCTCTGTTCCGGAACTGATATCAGCCGGTGCAAACAAGTAATTTACAAGATTGGCCTGATGATTAAAAACCATTTCAACAACCGGGAAGCATGAAATCTCACCTTCCTTATTTCTGGCCACAATAACCGAGAGTTCCTTGTGTATCGCTACTTGTTCTTCAACGACCGAAGGAGCATGAAATGCATTTTTCAGATCTTCAGCAGTTTGTACTAACATCACCCCTCTTCCATCATACCCTAACCGGCATTGTTTAAGAATAAAAGGGTATGTCAGCCCAGATTCCATCAGTTCATTTCTTCCGTTTACGATTCTGTAGGCTGCTGTAGGGATCTCGTGCTGGTTAAAAAAATTCTTTTGTTTTCCCTTATCCTGTACAATCTCAAGAACAGCCGGTTGTGGGAAAACCTGTATTCCCTCTTGCTCCAGCTGATATAATGCTTGACAATTCACATGTTCAATTTCAATAGTGAGGTGGGTACACTTCCTGCCAAAGCGGATGACTGCATCAAAATCACTAAACGGTTCAGCAACGAATTTTTCGGCCAGGTAGCGACAAGGTGCTTGCGGATCACTATCCATTACATGGACTACAATGTTCCAGTCAATTGCCTTTTGAATCAGCATTCTGCCCAACTGACCTCCGCCCAATATACCAAGCACTGAATGGCTGTTAAGCGTTTGCATCGGCAGCAAGTTTATGTAAAAGTTTTTCAGATAGCTATGTTTTAAACAATGAAATGTAAATTAGCCGGCTCATAACCCATCTGAGTGATAAAAGTAAAAGACAAAACATTTAAAGTACTGATTGGTTCTTTTGAAATTGAACAACGGGTGAAAGACATTGCTGCAGCCATAAATAAGGAATATGAAAATAAAAATCCTTTGTTTTTAGGTGTTCTCAATGGTGCCTTTTTGTTTTTAGCTGATTTATTTAAGCACATTACCATTCCGTGTGAGATCGGATTTATACGGGTTGCTTCTTACCGGGGACTCCAGTCCGATGGAAACATCAAAAATATTATTGGTCTGGCAGAAGATTTAGCCGGCCGCCACATTATTGTTGTTGAGGATATTGTTGATACGGGAGTGACCGCAACTTACTTATTTGAAGAAATCGAAAAGCAACAACCTTCTTCACTCCGGATGGCTACTTTGCTTTTTAAACCGGCAGCACTTAAGAAACCCATTCATCCGGATTATGTTGGGTTTAAAATTGAGCCGGCTTTTGTAATTGGTTATGGACTTGATTATGATGGCCAGGGCAGAAATCTGAATGACATTTATGTTTTAAATGAAACCTGAAACAATAATTCTATGCTAAATTTAATCTTATTTGGGCCTCCGGGATGTGGAAAAGGAACTCAGTCAGCCAGGCTAATTGGAAAGTATCAGCTGGTTCACTTATCAACTGGAGATTTGCTTCGTTCAGAAATAACACGGGGTTCAGAGCTGGGATTTGAAGCAAAAAAACTAATGGACCAGGGAATTCTGGTTCCTGATGAGGTTGTTATCGGAATGATAAATGCTAAACTCGAATCACAAAAAAATACCAATGGCTTCATTTTCGATGGTTTTCCAAGAACGATAGCACAGGCTGCCGCACTTGACAATCTCCTGTCGGAAAAGAAGACAGCAATCAGGGCCTTGTTATCTCTTGAAGTTGATTTTGACGAACTGATAAAACGGATTCTTTTACGCGGTAAAGACTCCGGAAGAAGTGATGACCAGGATCCGGAAATAATCGGTAAACGGGTTAATGAATATAATTTAAAAACAGCTCCGCTGATTGAATACTACAAAAAACAGCATAAATACTATTCAATCCTTGGAATCGGTTCAGTGGATGAGATCTTTCAGAATCTATGTTCGGTCATAGATACACTTAAGTAATATTCATGAACAACACCTCAGGTAAGAGACGATTTCAGGTATTCCCGATTCATCCTTGCAATATTATCGCATGAAATGAGTTTAGGACACTCAGCCTCACACGCATAGGTATTACTACAACTGCCAAATCCTTCAGCATCCATCTGAGCAACCATTTGCAGGACTCTTTCTTTTGCTTCAACCTGGCCTTGCGGGAGTTGGGCTAACTGCGAAACTTTAGCTGATACGAAGAGCATGGCTGAAGCATTTTTACAAACAGCCACACAGGCACCGCAACCAATACAGGCAGCTGCTGAAAAAGCATGGTCTGCTTCTTCTTTTGGAATAAGAATATTATTGGCTTCTTGTGCATTTCCGGTGTTGACAGAAATAAAGCCGCCTGCCTGCATTATACGGTCGAATGCAGATCTGTCCACAGCTAAATCTTTAATGACAGGAAATGGAGCTGCTCTCCAGGGTTCAATCGTGATGTGATCACCATCCTGAAAAGAACGCATGTGTAACTGACAGGTTGTAATTCCTTTTCCCGGACCGTGCGGGCGGCCATTGATGTACATACTACACATCCCGCAAATTCCTTCACGGCAATCGTGATCGAATGCTACAGGATCTTCACCCTCACGAATGAGCTTGTCATTTAATACATCAATCATTTCAAGAAACGACATATCCGGTGATACATCACTGACTTTATAGGTTTTGAATCCGCCTTTGGCGGTTCTGTTTTGTTGACGCCAGATTTTAAGTGTAAGATTCATTGAATTTAAAATATAACTGATTATTAAGAGTACTAAAACACCCAGCCGGTTACTTATAGCTCCGCTGAGCAATTTTTATATTTTCAAATTTAAGATCTTCCTTATGCATTTCATAAGTGTTATTTCCTTTATTCTCCCAGGCAGCCACATAAGAAAAATTAGCATCATCCCGAAGTGCTTCACCATCAGCAGTCTGATATTCTTCACGAAAATGGGCTCCACAACTTTCATTTCGATGCAAGGCATCCATGCACATTAATTCACTCAGTTCAAAAAAATCAGCAACCCTTCCTGCCTTTTCAAGCTCGGGGTTGAATTCATTAGCTGCACCAGGTACTCGTACATCTTTCCAGAACTCTTCACGCAGATTTCTGATTTCTGTAATGGCTTCTTTAAGTCCCGCTTCATTTCGTGCCATACCACATTTATTCCACATGATTTTTCCAAGTTCGCGGTGAAAATGATCAACCGGCAGCTTGCCTTTCAGATCCAGGAAGTGTTTGATCGTCTCATTTACATTCTGTTCAGCTGTAGCAAAAGCTTCACTGTCGGTTGGAATGGCTTTGGTCCGGATTTCCTGAGACAGGTAAGCCCCAATTGTATAAGGAATTACAAAATAGCCGTCTGCCAGTCCTTGCATTAGAGCTGAAGCTCCCAGCCGGTTGGCTCCGTGATCACTGAAGTTAGCTTCACCCAAAGCATAGAGCCCGGGTATGGTGGTCATCAGGTTATAGTCAACCCACAGCCCCCCCATGGTATAATGAACAGCCGGATAAATCCGCATGGGTTGTTCATACGGATCTTCACCTGTAATTTGCTTGTACATATCAAACAAGTTACCGTATTTTTCAGTGATTACATCCTTGCCTAACTTCCAGACCTCCTCATCTGTAGGATGATGGTTTCCTTGCTTATTAGCTTCAAGATGACCGTAACGCTTTCTGTTAAATCTGAAATCCAGATACACAGCCATTTTACTGGTACCGACACCAAAGCCTGCATCACATCTTTCTTTAGCAGCACGTGAGGCCACATCACGGGGAACGAGGTTCCCAAAAGCTGGATATCTGCGTTCCAGGTAATAATCACGTTCTTCTTCAGGAATATTATTCGGCTTTCGCGGATCGTCCTTTTGTTTTGGTACCCATATTCTTCCGTCATTTCTCAATGATTCGCTCATTAAGGTAAGTTTACTCTGATGTTCTCCTGTAACCGGAATGCAGGTAGGGTGAATCTGAGTGAAGCAGGGATTTGCAAAAAAGGCACCTCGTTTATTTGCTTTCCAGGCAGCTGTTACATTACTGCCCATTGCATTTGTTGACAGATAAAACACATTACCATAACCACCTGAGCAGAGTAAAACGGCATGTCCAAAATGCCGCTCCAGTTGTCCGGAAATCAGATCGCGGGCAATAATTCCCCGGCATTTACCATCAATCACCACGATATCCAGCATTTCATGGCGGGCATACATTTGTACGGTTCCCATACCCGTCTGCCTCATCAGTGCACTGTAAGCACCCAGTAACAACTGTTGCCCGGTTTGACCGGCAGCATAAAAGGTACGTTGCACCTGTACTCCTCCAAATGAACGGTTACTCAGGTAGCCTCCGTATTCACGGGCAAACGGGACTCCCTGGGCTACACATTGGTCAATAATATTAGCACTGACTTCAGCCAGCCGGTATACATTTGCTTCTCTTGAACGGTAGTCACCACCTTTTACTGTATCATAAAATAAGCGGTAAACACTGTCACCGTCATTCTGATAATTTTTTGCAGCATTAATACCTCCCTGAGCAGCAATGCTGTGTGCTCTGCGTGCTGAGTCCTGAAAACAAAAGACCTTTACTTTATACCCCATTTCAGCCAGGGAAGCAGCTGCCGATGAACCGGCAAGCCCAGAGCCAACAACAATAACTTCCAGGTTTCGCTTGTTAGCAGGATTTATCAAGGGTATTGTAGAACGGTATTTTGTCCACTTATGTTCAAGATCACCGTCAGGAATTTTTGCATCTAAAGTCATGGTATAGTATTCAAATTAAGAGATCCATCCAAAATAAATTGATACCGGCATTAAGGCGAAAATAAGCGGGACCAATATTGAAAACCAAACTCCTGCTGTTTCAACAACCGGAGTGTATTTTTTATGTTTCAATCCCAATGAATGGAATGAACTTTGAAAGCCTTGTAACAGGTGGTAAGCCAAAGAAACCATGGCCAGGCAATAAATTATAACAACAATTCCTTTTGAGAAAACCAACTTTAATTCACCAAACATATTTTCATATTCTCTTCCGTCAATCAGGATCATACCTGATTGAAGACCCGTAAACCGGGAACCAATCCAGAAATGTTTCAGGTGAATGATCAGAAACATCAGGATAAGCGTACCAAGCAAGCCCATCCATCTTGAATACCATTTACTGCTGGCATTAGCATTTACAACTGCATAGGCAACAGGACGTGCTTTCTGATTGGTACGGGTAATAACGAGTGCCTGAACAATGTGCCAGATTACCCCCAGGAAAAGTACTATTTCCAGAGTGCGGATAACCGGGTTCGAACTCATGAAATGAGCACCTCTGTTGAAAGTATCACCCCCATCGTTCAAAAAGATCAGTGCATTAACAGCACAATGAACAACTAAAAACGAAATCAGGAATAAACCCGTTAACCCCATTGCAGCTTTCCGGCCGGTTGAAGAATTAAAGATTTTCTTTAGAGACATAGTTTATCAACTGTTGGTTTAATTCTGAATGACTGTTACAAAAAAAGTCATACCAAAGTAACTGCAAAGTTACCAGTTCTGAAATTTTAACCAAGTCAGATGGAATTTACTTTTGAACAAGCGCTGGAACAAGTGGCTTAAACGCAGGTAAATCAAATCTGGCAAAACCCTAAATTCAACACTTATCTAACATCAGCGTAGCCTCAATATCCTATGCTGAACAGTGCTGTATTTATGTAATCCGGGAATTAGCAGAAATTTTTCAGAAAATAATTCAAGGAAGATAATCTCCAGGTCATCATAGCATAACGATTATCACCTGATTGGAATGAAGCAAGAATCTTTTCAGCTTTTGGTTTATCTACAAACGGCATTTTGCTGTAATCCCATTCCAGCAGATGTTTTAACGGCCCCCTCAGCCATTTTATTTCTCCGGGAGTTACAAATCCCTTTTTATCCTTTCTCTTTTCAATAGCTTCCGGCAGAATTTCTTTCAGTGATTTGCGAAGAATGTATTTTGATACCGTACCATTCATTTTATCAGCAGTCGGGAGTGTAAATGCATATTCAACCAGCCGGTGATCAAGAAACGGAACACGTGACTCAACAGAGAAAGCCATGCTGTTACGGTCCTCGTAATGAAGCAAAGACGGAAGGCTTGTATTAAACATAAGGTGATAGAGAAAATTGTCGGTTCGGTTTCCTTTCTGGTAAGATAATAAGAAAGGTGAAGGTGTGCAATGATGGTTGCACATGAACGGGTAATAATAACGGTATTCAGTACCGTACAAGGCTTGTTCATCATTAATAACCGATAACAGGCTTTTAGAAAAGTGTACTAATCGCTTAAACAAGTTTAACTGGAGTGAATCAGCAACATTTCTTGAGTGGCGAATGGCTTCCCTCCAGCGGAAAGAACGGATGTAATCAGCAACCATTCTGTAATGCGTATGCATGTATCCGGCAAGGTATTCATCACTTCCTTGTCCGTCAAGCACAACTTTAATATGATGCTCGCTGATCAGTTTCATAAGGAAATATTGAGAAAAGAAAGAACTACCAGTTACCGGAACCTCGGCATGATACATGGCTTGATGAAAGTGTTCGGTAATATCCTTTTCTGAAGGAGTAAAGGAATGAGAAATAATGGAAGGATACTTCTTTAATACTTCGTGCACAAACGGTCGTTCATCCACATCTCCTGCTCCATCATAATAGATAGAAAAAGTATGATACTGGCTGCCCTGGTTCAACTGCTGAATCATACTTGCAATGGCAGAACTATCAATGCCGCCACTCAGACAACCGGCAACCGGAACATCACTTCGCAGATGGAGCTTCAGGCTTTCAGTAAACAAACTTAAAAAGTGCTCCTTCTTTTCCCTGAAAGTTGCAGATTCATAACTTCCGGTCCGGATATCCCAATAACGATCAATGGTGAGTGATCCCGACTGAAGATCATAAACCAGGTTATGAGCTGCTGGCAATGCTTTCAATTTACAGAAATAGGTTTCATCATTGTAACAAACCCAACCCAACTGCAAACCTCTCATTACCTGCCTTACATTAATATCGTTTTTAAAAACCGGAGCCGGTTTTAGAGTTTTATATTCCGAACCGAAGTAAAACTGTTTTCCGGAATGCAGGTAATAAAATGGTTTGATCCCGAATCGATCACGTGAGGCAAAGAGAATCTGTTTGTCAGTATCATAAATTACAAATGCCCACATCCCTATAAAGCGGCTTACACATTCCTCCCCCCAGCATTGATAAGCAGCAACAACAACCTCAGTATCGGATTGGGTTCGGAACTGAAATCCTTTTTTGGTTAATTCCTGTCTCAGCTCTAGGTAATTATAAATCTCTCCATTTAATACAATAAAAGAATTCTGAAACTGTAGCGGTTGGTTTGCATCTTCAGAGAGGTCAATAATACTGAGTCTGTTATGTCCTAAAAAGACAGGAGGATTGATGTGCATACCGCTTGCATCCGGTCCACGGTGCTTGGTTGCTCTCATCATTTGCTCCAGCAAATCTCTGCCTTCTTCTGCAGTTAATTTAGGATCTGCAAATCCGGAAATTCCGCACATATTAGTCAATCATTTGGTTTAACAGCTCTGCTAATTTATGAGTTAGCTCTTTTCGTGAGAAGACTTCGGTATGCCGGGAATGACTTTCAAGTTTTCCCTGACAGAAAAGATGGAAACATTCACTAATTATCATTTTAATTTTTTGTTCGTCTTTAAATGCTGCTATAAATCCGGCATTTGTATCTGAAATAATCGTTGCCGCATCTCCGTCTTCCGGACCAATGCAGATAACGGGTCGTTTGACAGCCAGGTACTCAAATAGCTTTCCTGTAAGAATCCCTTTTGCATTTGGTGCATCGTTCAATATCAGTAATAAAACCTGAGCTGAAAACATGAGGTTAATTGCTTCCTGGTGAGAAACATATCCGGTTCTGACAATAAACGGATCGAGGCCTGCAGCTAATAAAGATTCACTTACTTCAGCATCAACCTTACCCGTTAAAACAATTTCCAGCTGATTTTTGAATTCTGCTGATTCCTTCACCAACTCCGAAAGTACTTTCCAAAGCACAACCGGGTTTCTCGAACGAACCAGTGTCCCGGCATGAAGCAATCTGAACTTCCTGCTCAGCTGCGGAGTATTAACCCTAAAATCAGATTCATCATATCCATTTGTAATAATATGAAACTTTGATTTCCGCTGACCGAGCACTTTTTCAAAATTTCTACTCATATCATACCCAACTGAAACAATGGCATCAGCTTTCTGCAATACTTCCTGTTCCATTTTATGATGTTTCCGGTCAGCATAACCGGTTAACATCAGGTCATTATAATAATCAATTCCTGTCCAGGGATCCCGGAAATCGGCCAGCCAGGGAAGATTAAACTTTTTCTTTAATGAAAGTGCTATTAAATGCATGCTGTGAGGGGGGCCGGATGAAACAATCGCATGGATCTGATTTTTCTCAAGATAACCGGAAAGAAATTTTACAGATGGCTTGATCCAGAATTTCCGGGCATCAGGTATAAAAAAATTACCACGAACCCAAACTGATAACTTTTCCTTCCATCCGGTTACTCCTTTTTCAGTAAGAAACCCAGTATTAATATTTTCACTTCTGCCCGAAAATCGTTTATACAGCTGATAGGGTTCCCAGAGTGGATGCTTCAGCACGGTTAGGCCATCAGGAATCTCGTTCAGCAGTGAATTATCAGTCACGGGTAGTTCCGGATTGGAAGGAGTATAGACAACAGGTTCCCAACCATAGAGCCTGAGGTATTTTACGAATTTTAGCCACCGCTGAACTCCGGCACCTCCGGAAGGTGGCCAGTAATAGGTAATTACAAGAACCTTCTTCACTGAGTCAGATTCAGGTACTTAAAAACTTGCGAACTTCTGTAAATACAAGCCCGGCCAGTAACAACAACAAAATGGATGATGATACCAAAGCTATCCGTTCACCGGTTTGATAAACTTTGGGTTCAAACCGGAATTCAATCAGATGTTTACCAGCCGGAACCCTCATTCCCCTGAGAACATAATTTACTCGAATATGAGGAACCGGTTTGCCATCAACATAAGCATTCCAGCCTTTTTCATAATAGATTTCGCTCAACACGGCAAACTGTTCAGTTGTTGAATTCGATTTATACTTGAGATAATTGGGTTCATACTGTACCAGTTTAATTGATGCAAGGCTGTCCGGATGAGGTGAAAAACCTTTCAGGTAATCAGCAAAGCGCTTATCCACAACAGCTGTTCGAAGCGGATCAAAATTGCTCAGTGCTGTCATTTCACTATCGGCATTAGCAACAAGCTTTACCTCTTTAACAAACCAGGCTGCACCACATGCATCGGGGTTGATTTGTGGTATTGGTTGTTTAGTTTCAGGACTGCTGATAATAAAATACTTGGTGTTCAGCATATTGAATACTGCAACATTGTTTTTGCTAATCTGATATTCAATCAATTCCTGGTAACGTTTCAGCTTGGCGCCATGGTAACCGCCAATGCTTCTGTGAAAGTAAGAAGTCGAGGCATCATTAAAGGTACTTACCGTGGTATTAAAAACTCTGAATCCCGGCTCTTTGTCAGCCAGGATTACTAAATCTGCCTGAGTGGGCTCAAAAGGTTTCTCAGCCTTTGACTTGGCTACAAACTTGTCATTGCTGAGATAGCGCTTCGATACCGGCCATAAATCCACCAGCACGATACATATCAGAATAAAAGAAACATTAGCCAGGTTTTTGATTTTCTTTTCAGCAAATGCCCAGATAAGTGCTGCACAAAGCAAAATAAAAAACAATGACCGAAAAGCATCGAGCCGGACTGCAGCAGCCCTGTCAAGCCGGATTGCAGACAAAAGCCATTCATAATCCTTGTACGATTCATCAGCAGCTCCGATATAGCCATGAGCAAAGAGGGATGGCAGCAAAGCTGTCAGTAAACAAAATCCACCGGTTAAATAAAGAGCATACCTGACGGATTTGAGCAGCTTTTTCTTTTCTATTGTTCCGTCAACAGCCTTGAAAAAGGCTAGTATGGCTAAAAATGGAATGCAGAATTCAGCAATCACTAACAGCATACTGACTGCTCTGAACTTATTGTATCCCGGTAAATAATGGAAGAAAAACTCGGATAGAGCCATAAAATTTTCACCCCAGGCAAGCACAATTGAAAAAACAGTAGCCGATACCAGCCACCATTTTAAATTTCCGCGAAGAATAAAAAGCCCCAGCACAAACAAAAAGATGATAGCCGCTCCTGCATAAGGCGGGCCGGCTGTCATTCGCATATCTCCAAAATACAATGGTATACTACTGATGTAGTTTCGTGCCTGGTTGTCACCAACCCCATTATCTCTCATAGCTTTATAAGTATGAGAAGAAATATCCAGACTTTCCATACTGGCACCGCCTTTGAACCGTGGGATTAACAGTGTAAATGTTTCACTTATTCCATAACTATATTCAAATGCATAATCCATATCCAGTCCTGTTGAAACACTTTTTTCAGTCAGTTCACTTTGACTTCGGGTACTAAATTTGCCATATTCATAAGTTGCCCACAGACCCGTTATATTCGGTAGAATACCTAAAATGGTTGCCAGCACCAGGATCGTACCGGACTTTACAAACTGAGGTAAAGTATGGTTTTTGAAAGCAGTTATTGATTCACTGATAATCAGAATCAGGATGGTACAGGCAAGGTAATAGGTGATCTGAAGGTGGTTAGCATACAATTCAAGAGCAAGTGCTACGGCCGTAACAATACCTCCAGCCAGCAGATTTCCGCGGAACGCCATCAAAATACCGGCAATAACAAAAGGCATATAAGCAATTGCATGTGCCTTTGAATTATGACCTGCCAGAATAATTATCGTATGATAAGTTGAAAAAGCAAAAGCAATTGCCCCAGCCATACTGATCCGAAACGGTATTCGGACAGACAGCAGCAGCAGGTAAAAGCCAAGCATCATTATAAAAACAAAATTGGAAGGAGTAGGAAGTCCTAAAGAAATGATCTTATCAATATAGCGTACCAGGTTTGCGGGATAAAGCACTGATATCTGGTAAGCTGGCATACCGCTGAACATAGCACCTGTCCATAATGGTTCAACTCCCGTTTCAGCCCGGAAGTCAGCAATTTCCTTGGACATTCCAATCCATTGGGCAATATCATGCTGTTCAATCTGCTTACCCTGGAAGACCGGAAGAAAATACACCATGGTCAGAACCGCAAAACAGGCGATTGCAATGATATGCGGTACAAGCTTTTTCAGATGATTCATAAATAGCAGTTATTTGAGGCTGCCAAGATAATAGAACAGCGTTTTAAGGCCGAAAAAGGTTAATCCAGTAAAGCGGATAAAATGCGGCAAAAAATCAGATGAGCGTTCTAAGATAGTACGTTTGGGAAAAGCAATTCTGGCACTGAACTAAAATCGAACTTTCTGTTAATTAAAAATTTTTATCCCCAGCGAACAATCCAGTAGATAAATATCAGAGCCATAATTACCCAGGCTAATGAGAATAAACCGCTGATCCCGGGGTAAAAAAATGTACGCATGAATTTTTTCATATCGTATATGCTAAATATTAGTTGAGACTTTCTGTTGACTAAAATTCCGAAGTCGAAGCGAGGTAATTACCTGTTTGGTTTGCATCGGGAAGTCACCTTTCATCATCCAGTCGTAATATGATGGTTCATCAGCAAAAACCTGGACCACCTTTTTTCCTTTGTGCTTTCCGAAGTTAAATACCTCTTCTCCTTCGTCATTATAAATGATTCTGCCGGCCAGATCTACGTTGTTGTTATTGATTGAAAACTCATGAAGGAAATCAATATCATTCTTCAGCTCCGGGTAGCGTTCCAGCTGTGCTTCCAGGATTTCAATAGTTGCAGTTATATCTGCTTCAGCACTGTGTGCATTTTCAATTTCCTTCGCGCAATAAAACTTATAAGCGGCACTCAGGTTACGAGGTTCCATTTTATGAAAAATATTCTGAACATCAACCAGCCTTCGCCCTTTCATATCAAAGGTAATTCCGGCCCGCATAAATTCTTCAACCAGCATGGGAATGTCAAACTTATTGGAATTGTAGCCACCCAAGTCTGAACCATTCATCAGTTGCAAAAGCTCATGGGCAATTTTACTGAAAACCGGTGCATCCTTTACATCGTTATCTGTGATTCCATGAACTTTGGTTGCTGCTTCAGGAATCGGCATTTCGGGGTTAATCCTTTTTGTTTTAATGAACCGGCTACCGTCAGGATTTATCTTCAGAACTGAAATTTCCACTATGCGGTCAATTCCGATTGTGACACCTGTTGTTTCCAGGTCAAAAAAACAAATAGGTTTGGTAAGCTTGAGTTTCATTTAAATAATTACCCGCGCCAAATTAAAAAAAAATATTTTCGCAGCTTATTTAATTAATCAAAACCTTTAAACCTTTGCAGCGATGAGAAAAATATTTTCGACCGGATCGGAATGGGAAAACCGCATTGGTTACTCAAGAGCAGTGCGTACCGGCAACATTATTACAATAAGTGGAACGACTGCACTTGATGATGGAGGAAATCCATTGGTGGATGACATGGAAGGCCAGACTCTTGCCATATTCCGAAAAATTGAATCTGTATTAAAACAGGCCGGATCCTCGCTTCACGAAGTTGTACGAATCCGAATTTATGTAACTGACATTAGCAGATGGGAAGAAATTGCAATCGCTTTTAACAATGTATTCGGAAATATAAAACCGGCTCTCACTCTGGTTGAGGTGAGCCGGCTGATTCATCCCGATATGCTGATTGAAATTGAAGCAACAGCTGTCAAAGCATAAACCGTAAGTTTAGCCACTGACTGCAACTTGCAGTTCTTACTAATTCTTTATTTTTCGGCAGGTGCCTGATCCTTTTCTGCCGGTGTAGCAGTTTTTGAATGACTGCAGCATCCCATCTTCTTCTTGGCATCCGGTGCACACTCCTTGTGCCCCTCAATTTGACTCATTGCTGAACAGCAGGCATCTTTCTTTTTCTTTTTCTTCTTCCGGTTTTCGTCCTTATCCTTATTTATTGGCTTATCCGGATTAAAAGAAACTTCAGTAGAAGTTTGTTGAGTAGTTATTGCCCGTGCATTGGAAGTTAAGAGAGCAAGAACGAATACTGCAGCAACCAAACATATCAGATTAAATTTTCTCATAATAGTTTTTATCAGGTCACAAAAGTAATCTGAGAAACACGGAAAGTCAAGTACAGTATCAAATCCTGAGAAAGTTCATAACGCTTTCATTCATACAACCCTACTGCTGATTGATTCCCATTCATTATTCTTCACACACTTAAAAAAATGAGCACATCCGGTCAAAACCGGTTTTCTCCTTTTAGCCTGAACTCAAACAATCCTTCAGGGTAATACCTGATTTTTAAAGCCGAAGCGGTTTTTTGCACTTGCACTACACACCAATCAGCAGGCACATAGCCGGTTTATTCATTCTAACCTGTATTATTCATCAGAATCATACATCTTTGCATTGATTAAATGAATTTTAACGACAGAATTATTGAACTGATTAAAGTAAAAGGCCTGGCTAATCAACAGGCATTTACAAATTGCCGCCAGTTTTTTGATATGATTAAGACTGAACTAAAAGAAACTGAGCAGTTCTTAAGATCCTCCATAGTTGCCACCGAACCAACCATCCATATTGAGTTTGAAGACAAAGGCCGGCTTGAAGTCAGATTCCGGTTTGCGAATGACGTGCTGCTGTTTTTTATGCATACAACAGCTGTAACACTAGATATTAATAATCCGCTGCTAAAATCAGGCTATATTAAAGAGAAACCTTCAAGAGCCATGTGCGGATTAGTTTATGTTTACAATTTCCTCAATGATACCTTAAAATACAATCGGGTTCAGGATGCCGGTGAACTGGTAGCTCGAATCTATGTGAATACCGATAATCATTTTATGATGGAAGGCAAACGGCAATTGGGGATTATTTATAATGACCTGACCAGCCATATTGTCAATCCTGAATCGGTAAAGAGAATCATTCAGCAACTTATTATCCATGTCCTTGAAGTTGATCCGGTTGCCCAACCTTTTGATTCACAGCCAATGGTATCGCTTCAGCAGATAATTGAAACCAGCAGTCCTGCTGAAATTATCTCCGGAAGACGCTTTGGTTTTGTGATTCCCGGTTCAAATGAAGATAACTGATTTCTTTTCTTGTTACTCAGATTATTTCTTTTACTTTTGCGACCCTGTTTAAAAACGGCCCGTTCGTCTAGGGGTCTAGGACATCTCCCTTTCACGGAGGAAACACGGGTTCGATTCCCGTACGGGCTACAAAATCAAACAATTAATATATGGCCAATCACATATCAGCCGAAAGGAGAATCAGAAACAGTGAAGCTAAGAACGAGAGAAACCGCTATCAGGCTAAGACCATGCGTAATGTTCTTAAGAAGGTTCGCTCTACAAAAAGTAAAGAAGAAGCAAATAAGCTTTTTCCAGAATTGACGGCAATGCTTGATAAACTGGCAAAGAAGAATGTTATTCATAAGAATAAAGCTGCCAACCTTAAAGCCAGTATTACCCGGCACATCAAATCACTTTGACATTACTATTCCATTTTCCCACTTCCTTTAACGGAAGTGGTTTTTTATTTACTGACTGTTACTGTTTTTTTGTCATTCACATAAAAAAAGTAGGTTTGCCCATTATGATTACACTTCCTCCCCGCTGGCGTGTTGCTCTGCACTATGGAGCACTGAGCGGAATAGGCAGTTTTCTCATTTTCATTGCGATTTATCTCAAAGGCAGTAATCCCCTTGGCATTGCATCCTGGTTAGGTGCCTGGATTCCCATAGTGTTTATTTGTATTGCTACCAAATATTACCGTGATCGGATTCTGGGCGGATTTATTACGTATGGCAATGCTTTTATGATTGGAGTACTCACCGTTTTTTGTGCATCTGTCTTATTTGCGCTTTTGATTTATATTTTTGGTGTCTTTACCAACGAAGCATTTATTCAGGTTCATATCCAGGAGACTCTTGCAAACCTGGACGAATCAAAAATGTTTATCGGATCTAAGCTTTACAAAGAAACACTTGAAAGAGTTGAAAATATGACCCTTGGTGAAGCCATTTACCAGGATCTGTTCAGTAAAATGGTGGGAGGTGTTATTATTGCTTTGATTACAGCTGCCTATTACAGGCGTAAACCTGATCACCAACTTTAACTCTTATGACAACTGAAATTTCAATCATCATCCCGTTGCTCAACGAAGCTGAGTCACTACCTCACCTGGCAGCATGGATTGAAAGAGTAATGGCACAATTAGAAAAAAGTTATGAAGTTATTTTTATTGATGACGGGAGTACAGATGAATCCTGGCCGGTGATTGAAGGATTAATTGAAAAAAATCAAAGGTTCAGGGCCATTCGATTCAGAAGAAACTATGGTAAGTCAGCTGCTTTGAATGAGGGTTTTATTGCTGCCCGAGGTCAGGTTGTTATTACAATGGATGCTGATATGCAGGACAGTCCGGATGAAATCCCCGCTTTGTATAAGATGATTACGGAAGCAAAATTTGACCTGGTTTCAGGTTGGAAAAAAAAGCGGTACGATCCAATCAGTAAGACTCTTCCAAGCCGGTTTTTCAATGGAGTAACCCGGTGTGTTTCAGGAATTAAAAACCTACATGACTTTAACTGTGGCCTTAAAGCGTATCGTGTTGAAGTAGTAAAAAGCATTCAGATTTATGGTGAAATGCATCGCTACATTCCGGTAATTGCAAACTGGGCCGGATTTAATAAAATCGGTGAAAAAGTGGTTGAGCATCATGCCCGTAAATACGGTAAGTCTAAATTCGGAATGAGCCGCTTCATTCACGGGTTTCTGGATCTTCTGACCATCACTTTTGTTACCCGATTTGGGAAAAAACCAATGCACCTGTTTGGTTCTCTTGGCACGATCATGTTTATCCTTGGGTTTCTGGGAGCTGCTTACCTTGGAGTTGCTAAACTTTATTCGGTTTACAATAACATTCCTGCCCGGCTTCTCACCGACCGACCTTCATTCTACCTATTGCTTACCTGCATGATTATTGGCAGTTTATTATTCATTGCTGGTTTTCTGGGTGAGCTGATTGCAGCCAGTTCACCAGAGAGAAACTCCTATCAGATTAGAGAACGAATCGGCTAGTAACATCACTATGTCATCATCTGTGCCAATAATGGAAATGTTCTATACCCTGCAGGGCGAGGGCTTCCATACCGGCAGAGCTGCAGTTTTTATAAGACTAGCCGGGTGTACTGTTGGATGCTCCTGGTGTGACGTTAAAAATTCATGGGATGCCACAGCTTATCCTGAATTAAAAATTGAATCCATTGTTACGGAAGCATTAACCTACCCATCCCGGTTTGCGGTGATTACCGGTGGCGAACCCTGCATGTACAACCTCCGTTTTCTCACTACCGAACTAAAGAACACTGGGTTTGAACTTGCACTTGAAACTTCCGGTGCTTTTCCGATTACCGGCTATTTTGACTGGATTTGTGTCTCACCAAAGAAATTTAAGTTTCCGGTAAAAGAATCACTCCTGCAGGCCAATGAATTAAAATGCATTATTCACAATAATTCTGACTTTGAATGGGCTGAGAAAAATGCTGAATCTGCTAATCCGGAATGCAGAAAATTTCTTCAACCTGAATTCAGCGTTTTCAACAAGATGAATCCGCTGATTGTTGAATATATCAAATCCCATCCCCAATGGAGGATTTCGCTTCAGACGCATAAAGTGATGAACATTCCCTGAGGATTCATTGCCAGCTCACTGGTTTGTTTTTAATTTGTTGCCATGAAGTACAGGATTCTTTTCCAAGGTATTTTCCTTCCCTTAGTTCTTATACTGATATTCACCAGCCTGACTGCTGATGCGCAAAAAGCTTACGAGTTTCATACAAAAAACAAAAAAGCTGTTACTCACTTCCTGAAAGCTTCAAGAATGTATGATGCCAAACAGTTGTTAAATGCGAGAGATGAACTGGAAGCCGCGTTAAAAGAAGACCCTGAATTCCTTGAAGCAGCTATGTTAATGGGAGATGTTACAACCGACCTGAACGACTTTCAAAAAGCTGTTACGTATTATCGGAAAGCTGTATTATCAGACCCTGATTTCTTTCCACAGAATTTTTTTAACCTTGCTCAAGCTGAAATTCAATTATCAGAATTTGATTCGGCAGTTAGCCACCTTGAAATTTTTCTAACCTATAAATCACGAACCCTTGAGATGCGTGAACGTGCAGAAAAACTGCTGGCTCAAAGTAAGTTTGCAGCTTACGCTGTAAAGCATCCAGTTCCGTTTAACCCGATAAACCCGGGTAAAGCAATTAATTCCAGTGATGATGAATACCTTCCGGTTTTAACAGCTGATGAACAAACTATAGTTTATACCCGCAGACGACTGATGTCTTCGCCTGGTGAACGTAAAACTTACAATGAGGATTTTTACCTTACAACAAAAGATCCTGATGGCAACTGGCATGAAGCCAGAAACCTGGGGTCACCAATTAACACCATTGGAAATGAAGGCGCACATTGCCTTTCACCAGACGGACGACATTTATTTTTCACTGCCTGCAATAAAGACGGATTCAGGGGTTGTGATTTATATTATGCAAAAAGAAATGGCAATCAGTGGACCAACCCTGTCAACCTCGGCTCAAAAGTAAATTCAGACCAGTGGGATTCACAGCCTACCATTACCTCAGATGGTAAAACCATCTACTTTGTCAGCAGCCGGCCAGGCGGTAAAGGGAAGCAGGATATCTGGAAAACCACAGTTGATGAAAACGGCCGGTTTCAGACACCGGTTAACCTGGGCGATGTTATCAATACAAGCGGAAATGAAATGTCGCCATTCATTCATCCTGATAACCGAACACTCTACTTTGCCTCGGATGGTCATCCCGGAATGGGAGGTACAGATATTTATGTTTCGAGGTTACTTGAAACAGGAGAATGGAGTAAGCCATTTAACCTGGGCTATCCGATAAATACAGTACATGATGAGAGCAGTTTATTTGTAACAGCATCCGGGAAATCAGCCTATTTTGCAACTGACCGTTTCCGTGATGGATTCGGGAAACTCGATATCTGGTACTTCGACCTTTATAAAGAAGTACAGCCAACCCCTGTTAGTTATGTAAAAGGTAATGTACGAGATAAGCAGACGGGTTCACCGCTCGAAGCTTCTTTTGAAGTGATTGATCTTAATTCAGCAAAAGTAGCAACAGCCTCTATCAGTGATAAAACAGATGGTTCTTTCTTAGTTTGCCTTCCGACAGGATATGAATATGCACTCAATGTTTCTAAAGAAGGTTACCTGTTTTATTCCGATTTTTTTTCGTGTAAAGACACATCGGCCAACTCATACTCATTGCAAGTTGAACTAAGTGCCATTAAAGCCGGTGAGAAAATTATTCTCAAAAATGTATTCTATGAAACAGGGAAGTACGATCTCAAAGATGAATCTTTTGCTGAACTGAATAAGGCGGTTGCCTTTTTAAAGAAGAACAAGAATATTTCAATTGAAATAAGCGGGCATACGGATAACACAGGCGAGTCTAAGAGTAATCTCCTGCTTTCTGAAAAAAGGGCTGCCTCAGTTTATAATTACCTGATCAAAGAAGGTATTGAATCCTCACGATTGACCAGTAAAGGTTATGGTGAGGACAAGCCGGTTGCTTCAAATAATACTGAACTAGGACGGGCTAAAAACCGAAGAACAGAGATGATGATTACCCTGGTGAAGTAATTCAGAACATCTCAAGAGCCGAGAAAAAGAAAGCTCCTTCAATTGCTGCGTTTTCATCACTATCAGAGCCATGAACAGCATTGGATTCAATTGACCGTGCATATAGTTTTCTGATTGTACCTTCTTCAGCTTTAGCCGGATCGGTTGCTCCGATTAATTTCCGGAAATCCTGAACTGCATTTTCCCTTTCAAGAATAGCAGCCACTATAGTTCCGGATGACATATATTTTACAAGGCTTGAATAGAAAGACCTTTCCTTATGAACTGCATAAAAACTTCCGGCAGCTTCAGGTGTCAGTCTGGTGTATTTCATGGCAATGACCCGGAATCCGGATTTGATAATTTTATCCAGAATAGCTCCGGTATGCCCCTCAGCAACCGCATCAGGCTTTATCATTGTAAATGTCCTGTTCGTAATTCTCATAATAAATCATTTCTAAAGCGCGCAAAAGTATTATTTCATTGAATAACCTCGCTTGCCAGTATATAAAAAAATATTTTCAGAGAATAATACATCCTCTTTCACCAAAAGGGATAAAGACTATTTTAGCCAGCAAATAATTAAGAAATGCAGTTATTGATGTTGTTGCTGAATTCAGCAAATGAAATCCAGTTTTATGGAATTGCAATTGAGTTTATCTTGTTTGGTTTGACTCTGATTGGTGTTGCTCTTTTCCATCATCACACGATGAAAGTTGCACTAACGGGTCTGGTCGCCCTGCTCCTGTATAAATTTATTTTTACTGATTTTTCAATTGTTAACCATATAATCGGAGACTCTGAGCATGAAGGCGAATGGCATATCATTGTTAACCTGTTTGGATTATTAACAGGTTTTGCTGTTTTGGCCCGTCATTTTGAAGAATCTTACGTACCGGTTCATTTACCTGAAATATTACCACTGAACTGGCGTGGTGGATGGCTGCTTTTGCTTATTGTACTTGTTCTTTCATCCTTTCTGGACAATATAGCAGCTGCTATGATCGGGGCTTCTATCGCCAATGTTATTTATAAAGGTAAAGTACATGTTGGTTTTCTTGCAGCAATTGTTGCTGCCTCTAATGCCGGGGGTGCCGGAAGTGTAGTTGGTGATACCACAACAACCATGATGTGGATTGACGGAGTTAGTCCGGTTGATGTTTTACATGCCTATGCCGGTTCGTTTGGTGCATTCTTGGTCTTCAGTGGCATAGCAGCCATTCAACAGCAAAAATTACAGCCACTGGTACTTGCTGAAAGTGCAAATTTAAAACCGATTGACTGGGGCAGGATAATGATTGTAGCATTAATTCTGGGTCTGACTATCCTGACCAACGTACTATTTGATTTTCCGGCACTGGGAGTGTGGGCAGCCATTTTGATTGGTACATTGATCCGGAAAACAAACTGGAGTGATCTGCCTCATGCTGTTTCTGGCAGTATCTTTCTGCTTTCACTCGTATTGTGTGCATCGCTCATGCCTGTTGGAGACTTGCCTGATGCTTCCTGGCATTCGAGTCTTTCCCTTGGATTTATATCCTCCGTCTTTGATAATATTCCACTTACAAAATTAGCTCTTGATCAGGGCGGGTATGACTGGGGTGTATTAGCCTATGCAGTGGGTTTCGGGGGAAGTATGATCTGGTTTGGTTCATCAGCCGGTGTTGCTGTTTCCGGAATTTTCCCAAATGCCAAGTCGGTTGTAAACTGGGTAAAAAGCGGATGGCATATTATCATTGCATACATGGTTGGCTTTGCATTCCTGCTGCTGACTTTCGGCTGGCATCCTCATACACCTCACAGAGAATATAAAAAGAAAAACCGCCAGGCTATTGAATCAGTTGAACAGAATCAGCCTTCCAATCCTGGTTTAACTCCTAACTAAATGGTTATTAGTTTTGAAGTACTCCAGGCCTCAGGCTTGCCGTTAAACAACGGCTTCACTCTGGCCCACGTTTCTTTGAATAGTTCGGATTGCTGATAATTTTTTAAATGTTCTTCACTCTTCCAGTGGCTAAGCGTAAAAAACTCAAAAGGCGGATTCAGGTCATTCAATAATTGCAAGTGGAGACAACCATCAAAACTTCTGATTTTTTCTTTGGCTTGTTCAAAATGACTAAGAAACTCTTTAACCTTTTCAGGCTGCACCGGAAGCTTCACGATACGGATTATCATCGTATTATTAATCGGCTTCTGCAGCAACTCCCTTGATTTCGGGAACTGCCCGGAGGATTGCCTGTTCAATTCCAGCTTTCATGGTCATCATACTCATATTACATGAACTGCAGGCACCCAGCAGACGCAGCCTGACAATCATGTCATCGGTAATTCCAAGCAATTTAACATCACCCTCATCTTCATGCAGATACGGCCTGATTTCCTCAAGTGCTGCTTCAACTCTCGATTCGAGTAACGCATGGTTATTTGTTTGCATGAGCTAATTTTTCATCTTCAATTTTTGCATTGCTGATTGCCAGTTGCTGAGCCATTGCATAGGCAATTTCTCTGAATATTTTTCCTTCAACAATATCCGGATCATAAGCTACAGGAATTCCATTATCACCTGCTTCACAGACAGATTGGATCAAAGGAACTGAACCCAGTAATGGGACATTCATTTCTGCAGCCAGTTTAACACCTCCTCCCTTTCCGAAAATATAATATTTGTTTTCCGGCAATTCTGCAGGAGTAAAGTAAGCCATATTCTCTATCAAGCCAAGCACTGGAATGGTGATTCCCTGTTTGCGAAACATATCAATTCCTTTTCGGGCATCAGCCATTGCAACTTCCTGAGGAGTTGTTACAACAACTGCTCCGTTTACCGGAAAAGAGGAAGCCAGGGTCAGATGTATATCCGAGGTTCCGGGTGGCAGATCTACCAATAAATAATCAACCTCTCCCCATAATGTATCGCAGAGCAGTTGAGTCAGTGCTTTTGAAGCCATAGGACCCCGCCAGACAATTGCCTGGGTCTTTTCAACCAAAAATCCGATAGAAACCAGTTTAACCCCGAACTTTTCAAGCGGAATCATGTACGTCTTGCCATTTCTCTCTTCAGCAAATAATCTTTCTTTTACCACCCCGAACATCAATGTTTGTGAAGGCCCAAAAATATCGGCATCGGCAAGGCCTACTTTTGCACCGGTACTGGCCAGGGCAACTGCCAGGTTGCTGGCAACAGTTGATTTACCAACACCTCCCTTACCCGATGCTACTGCAATTATATTTTTTATCCCCGGCAACATTGAAGATTTATCAGCCGGGCGGCCTGTAACTTGTGCCGTCATATTAATTTTTATTACTGCATCCTTACTGACATAATCCCGGATTGCTTGTTCACAATCATTCTGAATCTTTTCCTTTAGCGGGCATGCAGGAGTTGTTAAAACGACAGTAAAGCTGATTTTATTTCCATTCACCTCTACATCCTTTACCATATTTAATGCAACAAGATCCTTCTTAAAATCAGGATCCTCAACATGACTCAATGCATCTATAATCTGTTCTTTTGTAATTGACATAATAAACTTTCTGTTTTGCAAATTTAGAACAATTGCAATTGGCTAAGGTTACTGTTCATCTGATAAACATTCAGGCACTCTGTATGTTATTACTATTTTTGCATGACAAATGATTTATGGTACATATAACAAGAAGAGAGCGTTTTTGTGCGGCTCACCGGCTATTCAGGCCAGACTGGAATGACGAGCAAAATCTAAATATCTTTGGTCAGTGTTCAAATCCAAACTGGCATGGGCATAATTATGAACTGTATGTGACAGTGAAGAATAACCCGGATCAGGAGACCGGCTTTGTGGTTGATTACCGGATCATGAGTGAAATTATAAAGAGAAAAATTATTGATAAAGTAGATCACAGCAACCTGAATCTGGATGTTGACTTCATGAAAGGGAAAATAACCACAACTGAGAATCTGACAATTGCCATTTGGAAGGAATTAGAACCTGAATTTCAGAAAATCGGAGTTCAGCTTCACCGGATTAGAATTGAAGAAACTGAAAATAATGCTGTTGAATATTTTGGAAATTAAATCAGGGTATGGATAACAATCACCAGAAAGAAACACTTGCTAAACATGAAACTGAAAACTATCCGGGTTTTGACCACCTAGATGCTGCCCGAACCGAAATACTTTCTAAAAAGTATTATGATATTTTAGTCCAGATTGGTGAAAACCCCAAAAGAGAAGGCCTGTTACGAACGCCCGAACGAGTCGCAAAATCCATTCAGTTTCTTACTCATGGTTATGAAATGGATCCTGTTGCCATTATTAATAGTGCAAAATTCAGAGAAGATTATCGCCACATGGTGATTGTCAAAGACATTGAACTGTATTCACTCTGCGAGCATCACATGCTGCCTTTTTTTGGTAAAGCCCACGTTGCCTATATTCCAGACAAGTATATTGTCGGGTTAAGCAAAATCCCCAGGGTGGTTGATGCATTTGCCAGGCGGCTGCAGGTTCAGGAACGACTGACAAATCAGATTCGGGATTGCATCCAGGAATCCCTAAATCCACACGGTGTCATGGTGGTAATTGAGGCTCACCATTTGTGCATGCAAATGAGAGGAATTCAGAAGCAGCATTCCATCACAACAACATCTGCTTTTACCGGTCAGTTCGAAAATGAAAGTACCCGATCAGAGTTTATTTCTTTGATTTCAGGTAAGCTATCTTAAGTTACCTGCAATATTCTGATCATAAACATTACAACTTTCATAATTTCTTACAAATTCCCTTGTAAACCGAAGGTAAACTGAAAAGATTATTGCCAGGGTTCGTACACGCTGGCATGATTCAGAATTTTATTATCCGAATCCGACAGATTACCGGAGATTTATGGTTCAGCTTAACAAAAACTTCAGCATGGAAAATCCTTTCAAGCAGATTTCTGATAGTTACCCTTTTATCGTCCGGAGTCACTTCCTGCCTGAAGGATAACTTTGAATTTGATAAAATCAAAAACGGAGGAATAACACCTCAGTTAGCCATTCCACTGGCTCACTCAACACTTTCGATCGAAAACCTGATGAAATCCGAAAGTGACAGCGGAAATCTTCTAATAGATTCTAACTCATTTTGCACACTGATCTACTCAGGCAGAGCAATGGAAGTTTCTTCCAACACATTGATAGACCTGCCTGTTCAATCCTTTAATTCACAAATACAGCTAACTCCGGCCATGGCTGATCTAATTAACACCCAGGGACATCTGGCTGTTTCTTTTGAAAAGACGGAGGATCTCAATTTTCCAAATCAAATTGAACTGGATTCAATGACATTTAAAAACGGGCAGATGTGGTTAAATCTGAATATGCGAATTCCTGCTTCTGTAAAATTAACTATCACCATCCCTTCAGCTACACTTAATGAAGTTCCGTATTCCAGCCAGTTGGTTTTTAACTATACCGGCAGTCTGCCTGTCACTCAGAATCTGGCAGTCAATCTTGAAAATTACCGGCTTGATCTCTCCGATAACGGGACCTCTAAAAACCGCATCCGGGTTAAGTACGATCTCGAAATAACCCATACAGGAACAAATGTTACTGCAAATCACAAACTGAATCTGAATTGTAATATCAACGGGTTTAACTTTAATAGTATCTACGGCTATTTTGGACAGCAATCTTTTATGAGCGATTACGATACAATCAATATCTCACTGTTTAACAATCTGGATGCATTCAGCAACTTCGATATTGCCAGCCCCGAAATTTTAATCAGTATTAACAATTCAATTGGTGTTCCAATCCGTGCCCATGTTGCAAATATGCAAGGGGCTAACGGAAATTTCTCAAACCTGATTGCTGCTCACGGATTCCCGAACCCTCTTCCTGTTCTTTCACCTTTATTCAGTCAGTTCGGGCAGACCCTTACCGGAACATTCTCTATGAATTCTTTGAACAGCAATGTAAGACCCTTAATTGCTGCAAAACCAAAATATCTGCTTACCCAGATTCAAAGTCTGATTAATCCGGACGGAAGAACAGGCCTAAATTTTATGACTGATTCGTCTCTTGTAAGCATTGATGTTGAGGTTAAGCTTCCGTTATATGGCACGGCTTCAGGGTTTATACTCAGGGATACTGTTGACTTTAATAATCAGCAACTTAAAAATATCCGGCAAATGACCATCCGCTCATTCATCACGAATGGGTTCCCTTTTGAAGCCGACTGGCAAGTCTATTTTGCTGATCAGAACTACCTCCCGCTTGACTCACTTGTAACAACCGGAAGTTTATTTATGCCTTCGGCAACCGTAAATCAGTTAACCGGTAAAGTTATTGCACCTTCTTCTCAGGTTTCTGATAATTCACTTGATGATGCCAGGATAAGCCGAATTATGCATGCCAAATATCTTTTGATCAAAGCAAAAGCATCTACCTACCAAAACGGAAATGTTAATGTAAAAATCTATTCAGATTACTCATTTACAGTTCAGCTGGGAGTTATTGCCATTGTTAACCTCTAATTCAGAAAGCATGATTAAATACACCATTTCCATATTCCTCACTCTGTCTGTTTTTATTCATACTGTTGAAGCACAATCGAACCTGATGCTCCATCGCCTCAGTGATATACCCCAGAGAAACATGACCAATCCTGCATTGTTTTTTAACGGCTCTGTTTCCGTTGGTCTTCCGCTAATTTCCAACACCGGCTTATCGGTCAGCAACAGTGCATTTCGATATTCCGATTTAGTACGGAGATCATCTGATGACTCGCTGTATATTGATTCTGAAAATATGCTCAGTAAACTCAGTAATAGCAACAACCTTGATCTTACAGCCGAAACTGATTTAATGCATGCCGGTTTTAAATTCAAAAAGGGATACATAGGGTTTTCAATAACGGAAAAACTAAATATTCATTTGGCATATCCTAAAGAGTTTCTTGAATTTCTGATTCGGGGAAACGGTGCATACATTGGGCAAAAAGCTGATCTGGCACTTGAGTTGTTAATGGAACATCGTAGGGATTATGCACTGACCTATGCAATGGAGTTAAGCCGTAAGCTAACTGCAGGTGTCCGGTTAAAACGGTTATATGGTATGGAAAATATCACAGTTGAAAAGGCAAGAGCTTCCATTTATACGCATCCGCAAACACTTGAAATTACTTCTACCCCTGAAATCATGATCAATACATCGGGGATTGAAAGTAACACCTTTAACGACTTTGTTATGAAACAATATCTGTTTGGCAGAAACAATACTGGTTGGGCAATGGACATTGGTATTGTTTCAAAAATTAATGATAAGTGGACTGTTTCAGTTTCATTCAATGATTTTGGGAGTATCACCTGGAATTCACTAACTGATAATTACCAATCAGATCAAAGTGCCAGTGAATTCACCTATTCAGGAATTGATTTGAACCAGTTTCTGGATAACACCGGTGAGGCCGGTTCTACTTTCCAAACCATGCTTGATTCTCTATCAGACGGATTAAACATTGAACATACTCATAAGTCATATAAATTAAAAATACCATTTCAGAACTTCACATCCATAAATTATCAAATTAATGATAAGCATGCTGCTTCACTGCTGCTCCATTTCATTCAATATAAGGACCAGCTTCAGTTGATGACATCAGTCCAGCATGAATGGAAACCATTGAAATGGCTTAATATTGTTTCGGGATTTTCAATTATCAATAAGAATCTGGTAAACCCGGGACTAGGAATCTGTATAAGTCTGGCAGATTATCAGTTTTTTGCAATCAGTGATAATATTTATGGAGCTCTTTCCCCACAAAATTCGCGTAATGCTGACATCCGGGTCGGAATTAATTTTATTATAGGAAGAAATTCAAAAACAGTCGTTAAGCAGGAAAACCTGGTCGAATCAACACCCCTTGAAAATCTGAACTAACCCAGGCTGACTCAGGATGCTGTTGCATCGGTTTGGTTTCTGTCTTTTCTGCTGGTAAACATAGTCCGGAAAACAAGATCCCAGAATGTCGTACTGACGCCAAATCCCTTCTTACTGTCGCTATAATGATGAAGCATATGGTGGTGCTTCAATTCCAACCAGAACTTACTTTTCAAATTAAAATGATGAACTGCATAATGCAACATGTCATAGAATAAATATCCGGCAAGAAAGCCACAGAAAAACGGAGCTACTGCATTAGCACCAATAATCCATCGGAATAAAAAATAAAATAAAGCAGCTAACGGGATACTGACCGATGGAACCATGACCAGTCTTTTGCTGTCAGATGGATAGTCATGATGAACACCATGAAAAATAAAATGAATTCTCTTGCCGATCCGGCCGGGAAGTTCCAGATGAAAAACAAAACGATGAAGCATATATTCCGTAAATGTCCATACCACAATTCCCAAAAGAAAATTCCCTATAACAGCGAAGAATGACAACTGAAGCACAAAAATACTCTTGTACAAGAAATAGAGGATAACCGGTAAAAAAATGTAAAGCGGGACTGTGTAATGCACATGGCTCAATTTCTCAAGAAAGTCATTCCTAAACATTCTAACCGTTTCATCCTTATTTGAAACAAAGAGTTTCTTTGCCATAATAACATTGAATTAAAACTCGAAAGTAAAGTTAAGAAAAAATTCTATTCAGATAAATCCAGGGTAATTGTATCAAATCCGGAATACCTGATCAGGCTGATGTCATTATTTTCATATCCTCCATTCGGAAGTGAAGGAAACAATGCTTTTAGTGCATCCAGGGAGGTCTTATAATAAACAGACCTGGCAAGTTTTATCACCATACAATAGCCATTCCAGGCATTCCATGTAATATCGTTAAAATAACTCTGAACATACTTATTTCTGAAAGCAAGAACTTCAGCATCATTAAAATCCAACCACATCGAATTAAAACAGATTACATCCAGGTTTTTAAATCCACCCAGGAAAACAGTTTCAAAATTATCCCAGGTTGGCAAACCAATAACAGTCAAGTTTCTTCCTATTCGATCAATTGAATTAAGATTTGCAGTTACAAAATATTCATCGCTGGAGGCAAGAATGTAAACGATTTCATCAGTTGAAGTCTTAACTTTTTTAACCCATGAAGCAGTATCCGATGGCGAAATTCTGGAGAATCTTTCCGGTGCAAACTCATTTAATGCATCTGTAAAATAGCCTGCCAGCACGTCTTCAATACCAGTTGACCTGGCCATTACAATAAACTTCTGCATGGGGAATTTCTTTGCCAGTAACTTTACGGCTTGCCTGCATTGAGTTATTGTTGAGGGTGCTGCTACGGCAGTAAATGAGTTGAGGCTGTCCGACAATGGACTGCACTGGGCAATGATCAGTGGAATATGAAAATGACCTGCGGTTTGAGCCACTGCATCACATTGGTTTGAGGGGTATTGAATAAAATTAAAGTCATTCTTTTTTAGCCAGGAATAATTCATCAGCATCCAATGATAAGCTAAAGAATCATTTCCATTGTCGCTTACATGAATTGAGAAGTGAACTCCTGCAGCCCTTAACGAATCAGCAGCAATCAATGCTCCTTCATAAAACTGAAGTGCCGCTTTTGAGCGTGGATCAATCTCTACAGAATCCCCAATCACTGACTCAGGGAAATTTTCTTCAAAATAAAAAGGCATTACCAGTCCCAGGGTGACTGAATCTCTAAATCGCTCAATAACCGGTTCTGGTTTATCAAAAATTGTATCCGGAGTCTGAGCTACTTCAACATGCTGATGACTTACAGGAGTAAAAACAACTGCAGGTCTGGCCGGCCTGCATGCTGTTAAAACAGCTGTCAGCACAACAATCAGCTCAACAATTCTTTTTATTTCACACCAGCTTTTAATCATTCCCATTCGATTGTAGCAGGTGGTTTAGAAGATATATCGTAAACCACACGGTTAATTCCGTTTACCTTATTGATAATGTCATTTGAAGTCTTAGCTAAAAAATCATAAGGCAGATGAACCCAGTCAGCTGTCATTCCGTCAACAGAAGAAACTGCGCGGAGGACGACTACATTTTCATAGGTTCGCTCATCGCCCATTACACCGACACTTTTAACCGGTAATAAGATTGCAGCAGCTTGCCACACGTTATTATATAAACCAGCTTGCCGGAGGTTCTCAATAAACACCTGATCAGCCTCCTGCAGCATTCTGACTTTATCTGCATTAACTTCTCCCAGTATTCTGATTCCAAGACCTGGACCGGGAAATGGGTGACGGTTTAGAATTTCCGGTTTCATATTTAACTCGTTTCCGACTTTCCTGACTTCATCCTTAAAAAGCAAACGCAAAGGTTCAGTTATTTTCAAGTTCATTTTTTCAGGTAACCCTCCAACATTGTGATGAGATTTAATTGTTGCAGATGGACCGTTTACAGATACCGATTCAATTACATCAGGGTAGATTGTTCCCTGGGCAAGCCATTTTACGTTCTCAATTTCTCTTGCCTTCCTTTCAAATACTTCAATAAATAATCTTCCAATAATTTTTCTCTTCTCTTCAGGATCAGTCTTCCCTTTTAATGCTCCATAGAATTGCCAGGAAGCATCTACCTGAATAATCTGTAATCCCATGCTCCCATAAGTCTGAATAACCTGTGCTGCTTCATCCTTGCGAAGTAAACCGGTATCAACAAAAATACAATAGAGATTTTCACCGATTGCTTTATGTAGCAACAATGCTGCAACTCCTGAATCTACTCCTCCTGATAAACCAAGAATCACTTTATCGTTATGCAACGACATCTTCAGTGATTGAATTGTTTCTGCCACAAAGGATGCAGGGGTCCAATCCCCTGTACACTGACAAACATCAAAAGCAAAATTCTTCAGGATTTCTTTTCCTTCATCTGTATGAACCACTTCAGGGTGAAACTGAAGTCCGAAAACTTTCAATTCTGCTGCCTGATAAGCTGCACATGGAATGGCTTCAGTTGCAGCAATTGTTTCAAATTGTTTGGGTAATCTTGAAATTGAATCGCTGTGCGACATCCAGATTTGTGAGTGATTTCTTATTTTCTTAAAAAGTAATCCATTGCTGTTTACAATATTCAATACGGCTCTTCCATATTCACGTTTCTGCGAGGATTTTACTTCCCCGCCCAACTCCTGAGCCAATAATTGAGCACCGTAACAAATACCTAAAACCGGCACCTTATTCAATATGCAGTTCAGATTGATCCGGGGTGAATTCTTATCACGCACCGATGCCGGACCACCAGAAAGAATGACTCCTTTAAATCCCGAACAGGTATCAGGAAGATGATTAAACGGATGGATTTCACAGTAAACATTCAATTCTCTTAATCTTCGTGCGATTAGCTGAGTGTACTGAGAACCAAAATCAATAATCAGGATTGCCTCATGATGCATGGGGCACAAAATTAACTTTTTGAAGTTAGCGGTAGTATTGAGCTAAATAATGTAGAGTCAAATAAACCAGCCCGCTTGAAATTGCAGCAATTAGAAACGATTGAATGATAAGATTCAAAGATTTAATGAGATCCTTGTGATGGGATGTATGACAGTGAATTTCCTGGAGTTCACCCAGCCTGCCAAAATTCTGAAACCCAAAGATTCCAAACATAATGCAAAAATGACATCGGATCTGCAGGTAAATCAATACAGAAATAAAAAGTGTTAAAAAAAGAAAAATCTGCATTAATAAGGATTCGCAATTCAAAATAAAAAAGAAGGCAATTATGACTGAAATTGTACTACTTATCTTCAGTAGTCGCTGCCTAAGCCTAATTTCTGCAATTCCAATATTGTAATAACCTGGCTTATAACTGTCCATAAATGTACCTTCTCTTCAAACAAGTCAAACAAGCTGGCATATAAAAAAGTTTGCTATTACCTTTGCCTGCTTGAATTTATTTCAACTGTTTATTAGGCAGCCAAATTAAAGCATCTTATGAAAAAATATCTTTTTCTTCCATTTATTCTTACTATCCTTTTTACCGGTTCTCAGGCACAAAATGACCCCCAGGTGGTTGTTAATGAAATTATCTCAGAAATGAGCAAAGGAACAGTAACAGGCTATGAACTGATGATACCTGAACAGACTTACAAGTCTCTAAAAAATGATCTTTCCAAATACCTCAGAAAAGGCAGTAAATCAAGAGTTGAAGAAGCCAATGGCGAGCTTTATATAAAAGGTGCAGTTGTAAAAAACATAACTGCCGATCCTCTGAATATTTATATAAAGCCACGTGAAGTGACTGATGGAGTCATTCTGACCGGCTGGTTTACAACCGATGATCAGATTTTTTTCTCTTCAGCTGCTAATCCTCCGGAAGCAGCAGCTATCCGGAAATACTTACGTGATTTTGGAATTGAAAAACACCGGCAAGCAGTGAAAGAAGAATTAAACAGCCAAAAACAAATCCTGAAACGGATGGAAGATGAGCTCAAAGGCCAGGAGAGTGATAAACAGCGTTCGGAAAGAGCAATCAAACAGGCAGAACGAACCATTGAAAATAATAAGCGATCACTTGAGACTACCATTAAACTACTGACTTCAAAAGAAGAAGAGTTGCTGCAGCAGCGGGAAGTAGTCAGCAGGCTTACCAACACCGGAGGTGAAGAAGAACAACTAGCAAAAAGCAATCTTAAAAAACTGGAAAAGGAAAAGCGAAAACTCGAAAAAGAACAAAATTCACTAAGTAAAAAAAATGACAAACTGGCCTCAGACATCGAAAACCAGAAACGGAATATTAACCAGAATCTAAAAGATCAGGATCGTAAAAGTGATGATATCCGTAAACAGCAGGATAAAGTTAAACAAATTGAAAAACGGCTTGATCAAATCCGTTAAGGAATAACATTAAGGGAGAATTGCCTTTTGCTCAATTGATAAAGAACTTCCGGTAAGATCACTTTCAAGTTAGGAAAAGCTTTGGCACTGTCATGAAAGACAATTATACTTCCGGGGGAAGAATGATCAACTACCTTATGAAGGCATTCACCGGGCCTCATCGTTTTATCAAAATCATAACTCAGTATATCCCACATTATAATTCTGAATTGCTGTTTCAGGAAGTTAATTTGAGAGCGTTTGATTTTTCCATACGGTGGCCGGAATAAGTCTGTCTGTCCAATCAGCGCCTGAGCTTGTTTAACATTTTCAAAATACGACTTATTATCAGTATGCCAGCCATTCAGATGATGATAGGTATGGTTACCGATCCGATGGCCTTCTGCCTTGATTCGCTCAAAAATATCAGGGTAACTATCAATGTTTTTGCCAATACAAAAAAAGGTTGCTTTTGCCTGAAATTTTGCCAGTTCATCCAGAACAAAAGGTGTCGCTTCAGGAACGGGACCATCATCAAAGGTGAGAAATACTTCATTTACAGATGTAGGAATACTCCATGTTAACGAAGGATACAGGCATGGGAAAAACCGCTTATTAAGCCATCCATTCATGCTAATATAAATAATTCAGGAATGCTATTCCTGTTAGTTACAGTCTTGATTCGAGTGCTTTAAAACGTGCAGAAACCGAGTCTGCCAATGCAGTTTGACCATTGGCTCTTGCCTGTCTTGCAAGTTCATTCAGAATGGCCATTGCCTGATTAAGGTCGCGATCAACCTGCTTGAAAAACGGGGTTCCCTTTAATGAAAGGTAATACTCAATATCATCTTCCTGGATGTCGCTCAGACGTTTTACAATTACATTTGCATATTCCAGTGCTTTTTTCCTGTTTGTATTTCTTTCTGGCAGGTTACTCTCAGAAACCAAAAATTCATCAGCTCCGGCAATCGTATAGAATCCATCCGTTATACGCAGCATAAATACATTGAATGGAACTGTCTTATCAGGCATTACTTCAAGACACCTTTCAAGAACTTTAAACGCTGAATCTTTCTTACCTTCCTCCAGGAGTGCATCAGCAAGCCTTGAAAAGTTATTTCTGAAATTCATTGTCATGTTCAGATTATTCTGATCCAGATAAACTCTTTCATCAGCCATATTCCCCCATTTGAATTTATTCATCATGTTGTCGTACATCACCGTAGAGTTCACCTTACCATCCTGGCCACTTCTTCCCTTATCAGACTTAACCGGTACAAACCGATAAGCCAGTCCTTCCAGTGCAAAATATTCTTCCAGGTTGAGGTAACTGTCATTACCAACCGTTACAGCAAAATAAATGGGCCTGGTCCAGTCATTATGAGCGATCAGGTCAAGAATCATTAATTCTGACTTCATCAGATAGTTTTTGCTGATCTCAAAAAAGATTGTATCAACAATGTTCGGATAATTTTCCGGCTGAACCACTTTGTTTTTAATTACAGCTTCCTTATCAACAGGAAGATAAAATTTCTTTGTAGGGAAGTAATTCATCTGTTCACCTCCTAAGGTTACTTTAGCAGCAGGATTATCGGTGAGAATAAACTTCATTACTTCCCTTAAATCTGTAAACCCTTCAATTCTGCGATCAGCAAAGGGGATATAGTCCCGGGTTCCCTGAACATACTGCTCATGCTTCCAGGTAAATGGTACCGGAGGAGAGTCATACGCTTTTCGTTTCATCTGGTCAATATACCAGTCAGTATTCAGCAAACTCAGGTTGATAATCCGGACATCGGTTCTGATACCTTCCACATCCTGGGCATACCATAACGGGAAGGTATCATTATCTCCGTTAGTAAAAATAGTACCCATCGGTGCAACTGAATTGAGGTAGTTACTTGCAAAGTCCCTGGGTGTATAACGGTGAGAGCGGTCATGGTCATCCCAGCCTTCCCTGGCCATAAGTAGAGGTCCGGCAAGTAAACAGACAGCCAGTGAAACTGCTGCAGCTGCTTTAGCCTTCGTTTTCTTAAGTAACCATTGAGCAACTGCAGCAACTGACATACCTATCCACATAGCAAATGCATATGTAGCACCTGCATACGCATAATCACGTTCACGGGGCTGATACGGAGTCTGATTCAGATAAATAACAATGGCAAGTCCAGTCATTATAAACAGCAGCATCACGATAGAGGCATCGTGTTTGTCTTGCTTAAAATGAAAAAACATTCCAACCAGGCCCAAAATCAGTGGTAAAAAATAAAAACGATTGTAGCCTTTATTCCATTTCATACTTTCCGGAAGTTTATCCTGAGGTCCAAGCCGCATAGCATCAATAGCCTTTACTCCGCTCAGCCAATTTCCCTTTAGAATGCCGCCATGCCCCTGCTGATCATTCTGGCGGCCGGCAAAGTTCCACATAAAATAACGCCAGAACATATAACCAATCTGATAACTGAAAAAGAATTTCATATTCTGACTCATGATTGGGGTTGCATCACCCTGAATACCTGCCCATTCTTTATATGCACTTATATGATTGGGCTGATTGCTGTACATACGGGGAAATACAGTGCATTTATCAGGTTCATAAACAGGAATTATTTTATTACCAGTCGGAACATATTTACTGTCAGCAACAGTATAACTCATTGCTCCCTTTTCTTGTTCAATGACCCGTGCATTGTAATACTGACCATAAGCGAGGGGCCTGTCACCATATTGTTCACGATTTATGTAACCCAACAGGTTGAAAGCATGTTCAGGATCATTTTCGTCCATTGGAGGGTTAGCCATACTTCGTACAACTGTCATAGTATATGATGAATATCCGATCAGGATAAATGCAAAACAAAGAATAGCTGTATTGAGAACCGGCTTATTCCTTTTCCTGGAATAATGCAAACCGTATATAATTCCGGAAACCAGGAGCAGGATAAAGAACAAAAACCCGGTCCATAACGGCATACCAAATGAATTGACAAACAGCAGGTCGAACTTTGCTCCGATTTTTATAAACCCGGCAATGATTCCATACTGAACAACAGCCAGAATCATTGTACCAACTGCCAGTGCGGTAAATACCCCGATACGGGAAGGCGTATATTTCCGGTAATAATAAATGAGAGCCAGTGCAGGGATGCATAACAGGTTGAGCAAGTGAACTCCAATACTCAAACCCATCAAATAAGCAATGAGGATAATCCAGCGGTCGGCATGTTGCTCATCGGCTACATTATCCCATTTCAGCATGGCCCAGAAAACAATAGCAGTAAAAAACTGAGAGGTTGCATAAACTTCTCCTTCAACAGCTGAAAACCAGAATGAGTCTGAAAACGTGTATGCCAATGCGGCTACAGCACTGCTTCCGAGGATAACAATTAGTTGCGAAACAGAATATTTGTTATCAGCTTCAGCTTTTATAAATTTCCGCATTAAAAGTGAAACCGACCAAAACAGAAATAATACTGCAAAGGCACTGGCCAGTGCTGACATGGCATTAACGGTTACCGGAACCAGTTCGGTATTTCCAAAAGCAAACAAGGTTGCAATGCGTGCCATCATCAAAAACAGTGAAGCACCCGGTGGATGACCAACCTGCAACTTGTAGGCAGCAGCAATAAACTCACCGCAATCCCAAAAACTGCCTGTTGGCTCAATTGTTTTTAGAAAAACAAAAGCAGCAATGGCAAATATGACCCATCCTGCAAGGTCATTGATTTTTTTAAATGAATTCATCTTTGAGCTTAGAAGTCAGCGTGCGAAAATAGAATAAATGATTAAGGCACCATAGTCTTTTCTTTGCTAATCAGGCAATTATTCAGCTGGTTAAGTCAATTTATGCTTCCGGGTGTTGAAAGAATAGGTAATACAGCATCTATTTATCGAAAATTGGCGTAAAAAGAGAAATTATCTTAGCACCTCTTTTCAAATGAAACCTAAAGTTATCCTTTTCGCATTACTGATACCAGTAAGCCTATTTGCCCAGCAGGTTCAGATTCAGGGAGAGCCGCAAAGTTTAGTTAAATGGATGAGCCTTGAAGAAGCTGAAAAAGCAGTCAGAGAAACCCCTAAACCTTTGCTGATAGATTTCTATACAGATTGGTGCGGATGGTGTAAAAGAATGATGATGACGACCTACTCCAGCCCCGACTTTGCAAGCTATATCAACCAGTGGTTTTATCCGGTAAAGTTTAATGCTGAAACAAAAGACACTGTATTTTACAGGGATACCATGTTTGTCAACAGGTCGTTGGGTGCCAGGCCGGTTCACGACTTTGCACTTCGCATGCTGGGACAACAATTATCCTACCCTACTACTGTATTTATTACCCCAGACTACCGGCAAATAAATGCACCGGGATATATGGAAGTAAAAAATATGGAACCATTGGTTGTTTACGTTGTCGAAAATATTTTCAGATCTGTTGGTTATGATGATTTCCGGACAGCTTTTCAAAACACCTTTTATGAACAGACCCATAATCCTGATCCTATGCATTTCTCATTGGATGAATATGCTTCATTAAAAAAAGACACGTCCAGAAAGACAATTGTCTTTTTGTTTACGAATTGGTGCATTGGATGCAAAGTGATGAAACAAACTGTTTTCAATGATACGGCAGTTAGTCGTTTAATCAATGATAATTTCTATCTGGTTTATTTTGATATTGAATCAAAGCATCCTGTTGAGTGGAATCATTCAAAATACCTGCCTGGTGAAAACGGAAATCCTTTTCACAGTGTAATCAATGTACTAACCGGAGGAGGATTTCAGCTACCAACCATGGTGATCTTTGACAATCAGCTGAAACGAATTGATCTGATTACCAATTTTACACCTCCGGTATTTCTGAAAATGGTACTTTCTTATTATGGTGAGAATATCTACCTTAAAAAGTCATGGCAGGAATTTACCGGAAGCAGGTAAATTTTCCTAACCTTATTATTCAACCATATTTCAAGTTTCAAACTGGCAACTCATTTTTAAAAAAAGTTGTATCTATGAACGGCTTCTCTGATTCCCATTCTTAATTATTAATTATTAATTATTAATTATTCATTTAAATTTACAGCAAAATATACCGGATGTCAACACACAAAGAGGTTAAAAAAATAACAACCCATACACTCCAGGAAATGAAACGGGCTGGCACGAAGATAGCCATGCTAACCGGATATGATTTCAGTTTAGCCCGAATCCTGGATGATTCAGGTATTGATGTAATTCTGGTTGGTGATTCAGCATCTAATGTAATGGCAGGCCATGAGACCACCCTCCCTATTACCCTTGAACAGATGATTTATCATGCAGCCTCAGTAGTAAGGGCAGTTAAAAGGGCACTGGTTGTTGTGGATCTTCCTTTTGGTTCTTATCAGGGAAATTCTAAAGAAGCGCTGAATTCTGCTATCCGGATTATGAAAGAATCTGGAGCTCATGCTGTTAAACTGGAAGGAGGACGCGAAGTTAAAGACAGTATTGAGCGAATACTGACTGCTGGGGTACCCGTAATGGGTCACCTTGGGCTAACTCCGCAAAGTATTTACAAATTCGGAACTTATGTTGTAAGGGCAAAGGAAAAAGAAGAGGCTGACAGATTGATTGAAGATGCACTGATTCTTGAACAATCAGGCTGCTTTTCAATTGTTCTGGAAAAAATTCCGGCTGTGCTGGCTAAGAAAGTCTCAGGTAAACTAAAGATTCCAACAATCGGAATCGGTGCAGGAAAACATACTGACGGCCAGGTACTGGTTCTTCATGACATGCTTGGAATTAATAAAGAATTCTCTCCCCGCTTTTTACGAAGATACCTGAATCTTTACGATGACATCAGCAAAGCCATTGATAAATACATTCAAGATGTAAAATCACAGAATTTCCCGAATGAAAAGGAGCAGTACTAAACATCTTCAATGTAATTGTTACTGTTTCAATTAAGCTTTTGTTCTTTTATTATCCTGAATAAATCATCACTTTGAATACACATCCGTTCGTTTAGGTTTAATCTTCCGCATAACCTCTAAGTTTGATTGGATAACAGAAAATTTTAAGGAGTATTCCAGGAAATGGAATATTCAGAGTTGTTCATAATTCTTCTTTCTGTTTAAAATTATTTTTCAACTTTAGCTTGATACAGTCACTTACTTTTAAAACAAATAACTGATATGAAAGCAAAACATTCCAGATCTGTTTTAATCACCTGGATGGTAGCACTAATTGAATATGCTTTTATTACTCAGCCAATCGAATAGATTGTGAGTTTAATGACATGCTTTACAGGCTGTTTCAACTAAGTATGTTGATCAAAACAGTGCTACTCTTTCGTGTTATTGTATTTGCTGAATTGCATTTTGAAAACTACAAGTTCCTGCCTGAATCATAACCTTGTTCTTACCTACTCAGTTGCTGTTGTGCATTTTATTTAAAAACAAGAGTTTTTATTACCTAAAATAGCATCCTGCAATTAACTTTAACCTGTTGATAACCTTAGTCATCTGAATGTTTAAACACTCCAGCTACGGATACTTTTGTCACACACAATTTAAAGCAGCGTATTCGTATTTAAAATACATGGTTTCATAGGGTTAGTCTTTTCGTTTATGCAGCCTCGCTCCAAGCGGGGCTCTTTTTTTTCAGTGCTGTTCTGCACCATCCTTTTTTTCAGGTTCTAATTTTAATTCAGGATTATTGAATTTATCCGCCAGAATATTACTGAGTGTTTCGACATCAATTTTTTTAGCTATGATTTTCTTTTCTGCATCCAATAAAAACATCTGAGGTGTTGAGTGAATATCAAATTCATACCTGAAATTATCTCTGAAATCCATATCAGCAACATTAATCCAGTTCAAATTATGTTCACGGATAAACTGGAGCCACTTTTCATGTTCTGCTTCATTATCAATAGCATAAATTTCAAACCCATATTTCTTAGCATGATCATAAAGTACTTTGAGCCGGGGTGTTGCTTTTTTACAATGACCACAATCAGGATCCCATATATAGATCAGTGTATACGGCTTTTTAATATCGTACATTGAGCGGTAAACACCTGCAGTATCTTTTAAAACCAAGTTTCTAAGCTTCTTTCCGATGAGTATTGGTTTCAGAATTTTAACCCGTTCCTGGATTTTATACAAGGTAGTTGAATCAACCCAATAAGCCTGATCTTTGGTATAATACTTTTCGGCCATGTGAACAAAAACCGCATCAAAACCCATTATGTTAGAAGTTTCATAATGATTGGTAATCCACCAAACAATATATTTGAACATTTCCTTATTCGGCCGTGTAAGACTTACAAGCCTGTCAGCAGATACAATGATTGAATCAGGAGTTTGGGGAGTGAGTTTATTGATATACTGCTCAATTTTCTGATGAAATACAGGTGTGCGAATCAGCCGTTCATCCTTCATATCAATATTATCAAAGAAATGCTCTTTGTAATACCGGTAGGCAAATGTGGAATCTGTGCTTCCGTCTGGGTTCTTGGGAGCCTCGGGGATTTCAATTTCTTTAGTTACCAGGAATACCTTTGACATAAAAGCATCCGGATTGTTTTTCAGAAATTCGGTTTTGTTTTCAACAACTTCTGTATTCAGGTTCCGGAGTTTCTGCTCTGCGGCTTCCCTTTCGGCAGAACCTTCCTTTGCCTTATCATATTCAGCCCGATAGGCCTCTGCCCTTTTTGAAATTGAGCCAATAAACCGGAGGTAGTCATAGAATACCTGATTATCTTTTGAACCTTGCACTTTCATATTTGCAACCAGATCAGCCGTATCCGTTTCCATTATAAAGCGCTGCTCTTTGTCAACCACCATTTCAAAATAATTTCTGCCTGGTAGTACAAAAAGATAAAGTCCTCCAGGTAATAATGTATCAGCTTTAAACGTCACAGAACCGTCAGCACCTACTTTAGCAGAGTCCAGTAGATACTGTTTATCACCATAATAATTAGCCAGATAACAAATTGAGTCTTTGGCTACTCCCTTAACAGTCACTTTTATATTGAATCCCTTCTGAGCCAACGAAGCAAACGGAGCCAGAATCACAAAAGAAACAATCAGAATAAACAGTTTTGTTCTCATAAACGAAAATACTTGACAGGCAAAAATAAATTCTGAAACTATGAACTGCCCGTGAATGTGTACGGATTACAAACAACTTTTAACACTGTTTTAGGATTTCAGAATAATGTCAAATTCAGCTATTTAAGCTCCAAGTGCCTTTATTCAACAGTGCTTCTATTAACATTATCTTTAACAAAACTTTATAGCAGAGTTAGAAAGATTCTATTTTGAAGCCAATGATTAAAACTTACCTTCGCCCCCTAAGCTAAAAAAATGAACTGGAAATTCTGGCGAAGCAGCAAAAGAAAAAGCAAAACCCGTGAATGGATTGATGCTATTGTGTTTGCAGTAATTGCCGCAACCTTAATCCGAACTTTTCTGATTGAAGCATTTACCATACCAACACCATCAATGGAAAAATCATTGCTGGTTGGAGACTTTTTATTCGTAAGTAAGGTTAGTTATGGAGCGCGTACCCCCATAACTCCTCTTGCTTTTCCTTTTGCACATCAGGAGATGCCGTTAATTGGTGGGAAAGCCTATTCAGAGGCAATCAAACTTCCCTATTATCGGTTGCCGGGTTTTTCAAAAATCAAGAATGACGATATTGTGGTTTTTAATTATCCAATGGAAGATGATAGGCCCATTGATAAGCAGACCCATTATATTAAGCGCTGCATCGGTATTGCAGGTGATACCATTCAGATAAAAAATCAGCTGGTATGGGTTAATGGCAAACCAGAAAAATCACCTGAGAACAGTATGTTCGTTTATGAAGTCAATACCGATGGTTCTCCACTCAATTCAATGACGCTTCAAAAGATGGGAATTACTGATGGCGGCCCCGGATATGCTCCCGGCCTTTACCGTTATTTTCTGACTCAGCAGAATGCTGATAAACTGAAAGGGTTTGCCAATGTCAAAAGTGTAGAACGAATGATCCAGCCTGCAGGTATATATGAGGATTTTATTTTCCCTCATGATCCCCGGTTTCCGTGGAATGTGGACAACTACGGACCGATTTATATTCCCAAAAAAGGTGTTACTGTAAAACTTGATTCACTGAACATCTCGATTTACAGAAGGCTGATTATGAAATACGAAGGTAATGACCTTAAAGAAGAAAATGGCAAATTCATTATTAACGGAAAAGAAACGAATGAATATACCTTTAAACAGAATTATTACTGGATGATGGGTGATAACCGGCATAACTCAGCCGATTCCCGATTCTGGGGTTTCGTTCCTGAAGATCATATTGTTGGTAAAGCTGTTTTTATCTGGATGTCTTGGGATAAGAACGGAAACTTCTTCAACAAAATAAGATGGAAGCGGCTATTTAATATTATTCACCATTAACCTTGTGTGCTGAATGGGAAGGTTCCCTGTTCTGACAACTTCCTGTCTTCCTCCAATTGGTTACATTAAGCTGATTCTTGAGTCGGGAGGTGCTGTCATTGATATTCATGAACATTTCGTTAAACAAACAATCCGCAATCATTATTCTGTTTTATCAGCTAACGGAATCTTGCAGCTTTCCATTCCGGTAAAACACAGTAAAATTAAAATACCGGTACATCAGGTAAGAATCTGCTATGATCAACCCTGGCAACGACAACACCTGAATGCAATCCGTTCGGCCTATGGCCGTGCTGCTTTCTTTCAGTTCTACTTTGAAGAACTCGAAAATATATTTTGCTCATCACCAGAAAGGCTAACCGTATTCAATGATTTGCTCTTAAAATGGATTTTTAAATGCCTTAAGCAGGATCCATTGATTACCTTCACTAAGAAATATACTGACAACTATGAAAATGACCAAAGGCATGCCAGTTTGAAGCACAGCTCTCATTTTCTGCATTTATCCCGTGATATCTCTTATGCACAAGTCTATTCAGACCGGTTTGCATTTAAACCTAACCTTAGTATTCTTGATTTGATTTTTAACGCTGCTCAATACACCCAGGCCTGATGCATTTGTGAATAGTCAATTGTTCATGTAAACCGGAAGGCTAAACCATAATCAACAGAAGTAACCGGTACCAACCCGTTATTTTTTGAATTCCTGCAACTCTTTCATCTGCATTAAGAATTCAAGAAGAATTGATAACCACATCCCGAACAATACCTCTATTGTAACGCCCCTTTTTGCTTACCGATTTAAGAAACATAAATTGCAACGATAATCTCAAATAACATTTCAGTTGCAGGTTAAAAAACATTCTGTAAACTCAGAAGTTTCATTGATACGCTGATCTGGTATCTAATATTAAGCAATCCTAAAAGATTTATAACTGCTAGCACCAGCTTTTGGTATGGATCACGATTCTTAATCCCTAGTATGCCTTTACGGATATCTCCTGCTCTGCCAGTTTACTGCATCAACACACCTTTCCACACCTTAAGAGCCAGTTCAGTTAACCGGTGAGAATAACCCATCTCATTATCATACCAACCAACAACCTTCACCATTCGTCCCAGAACACTGGTAAGCTTTGAATCAAAAATACAGGAATAGGGATTCCCAATGATGTCAACTGAAACGATTGGTTCATCGGTAAATTCAAGAATATTTTTAAACTTACCGGCAGCTGCTTCCCTGAACACCTGATTGACAGACTTAATATCCGTTTCTTTCTTTACGATACAGGTAATATCGGTAATGGAGCCGTTGATAACCGGAACCCTGATACCGGCACCTCCTAACTTACCGGCCAGATGCGGGAATACCATAGTCAACGCTTTGGCTGCCCCTGTTGAAGTCGGAATAATGGAATGAGCTGCAGCCCGTGCCCTTCGCAAATCGCGGTGAGGTGCATCTTGCAGGTTCTGGTCACCGGTGTAAGCATGCACAGTTGTTATATGAGCTGATTCTATCCCCCAGTTCTCGTCCAGTAACTGAATCATCGGAGCTGCATTATTCGTGGTACAAGACGCACAGGAAACTATCTCCTCAGTTCCGTCAAGCAGTTCATCATTCAGCCCCGGGACAATGGTTTTGACTTCTCCCCTGGCAGGTGCAGAAATGATGACTCTCGTTGCACCGGCTTCAATATGAGCACGTGCTTTCAGGGGATCAGTAAACTTTCCGGTTGATTCAATTACAACATCTACTTTTTGCTCTCTCCAGGGCAATTGGGAAGGATCCTTTTCTGTAAAAACCGGAATTGATTTACCATTTATAATAATAGCATTTGATGAAGCAGCGATCCTAGCGTTGAATCTGCCATGTACCGAATCATATTTGAGCAGATGTGCCAGAGTTCCGGGATCTGTAAGATCATTGATTGCAATCACCTCAATGCCCTCTTTTTCTGATAAGATTTTAATAACATTTCTACCGATCCGGCCAAAACCATTAATAGCAATTCTAATCATAACCTGATTGTTTTAGCAAAAGAAGAAAATCAGTATGAATTCTGCCGGTATTATTTCAAAGCTGGGTAAAATTGCTGAACTATATAAGGAATTAAACTTTCCATTTCCGGCCTTCAATAGCTAAATCAGTATTCAAGAAAATTTCCTGGGCTTCAGCCAGCAGCGGTTCCAGATTACGATACCGGGATGAGAAATGTCCGATGATCAGCTTCTTAACGCCTGCTTTGGCAGCTATTGCAGCAGCCTGCCGGGTTGTTGAATGAAAGGTGGTTTCTGCCCGGTGAGCCATGTCATCCATAAAAGTTGCCTCATGATAGAGCAGATCAACATTTTGAATTTCGGGAATGATACTTTCTGAATACAGCGTATCCGAACAATAAGCGTATTGGCGTGCATCCGGTGGTGGTAAACAAAATACTGAGGATGGAATTTCTTCTCCTGTTTCTGTAATGTAAGACTCACCTTCCTTAATCCGGTGATAAAGCTCAACCGGGACATTATATGCTTTGAGTTTCTCAATAACCAATTTGCCTGATTCGGGCTTTTCTATAAAAACGAATCCGGTACAAGGTATTCTGTGATTGAGAATAACTGTTTTTACTTTTACCTGCTCATCCTCAAAAATGATTTGTGAGTTAAAGTGACGAATGGGGTGAAAGATTAAATTATAACGTAGTTCTGTAGCCGAAAGTCTGAACTGCAATTCAATGGTATCCATCAGTTCCTGCTGGCCGAAGAGGTGAATTTCCTGGGTTCTTCCCTGCAAGTGCATGGTAAACAAAAGACCAATGAGACCAAAGTAATGATCTCCATGCAGGTGTGAAATAAAAACATGGGTAATCCGGTGATAACGTACTTTGTGGTACATCATCTGCATCTGAGTACCTTCACCACAATCAATCAGAAAAAGATGGTTGCCTACAGCCAGAACCTGAGCTGATGGATGGCGGTCAAATATCGGTACGGCTGAATTACTGCCAAGTATAGTCAGCTCCAAACTAATTTCACAATTTGCGGATAATCATCCGTTTAGTAAGTGTAGAACTTTTCCCGGTAAGGGAATACATATAAACTCCTGGCGGGATACTGCTCACATTAAGTTTTATTGTATTCATTCCCTTCTGAGCAGTCACCTTTCTTGAGATAACTTCCTTACCAAGCAAATTAATCAGCTTAAAGCTGAATTCACCTAAACGGGGTGTATAAAAATCAATATCCGTTAACCCCTGAGTAACAGGATTGGGATAATTCTGGCCCAGATTAACCACAGCAGGATTGATTTCTGCAATCCCGCTAATGCCAACTACAATATAATAATAATCAATATTTTCAGTCTGTGTAATAGTAATTGGCTGGCCGGCAAATGTCACCTGACCAGCAGCTTCAATCTCAGCATTTAATAGATAAATACCAGGAGTTGTTGGAGTCCCTGACAATAAAACACAGCCATTAGAGTCACCTGGGAAAATGCAGGAAGCCGGATTACAACTGTAGGTGATTCCAGCCGGCAGTCCAGTAAAATTTAGTAACTTAAAATAAAGGATTGTAGCAACAAATGGAATCCCGTTATAGACAATTGCAGTATCAGCCGGGATTTTAAACTGCATGACCTGATTATAAGGCTGTCCGACAATAGCCGGAGCCAGTCCGGTTGCGCTATCAGGATAAATACCCGGCTGAGTGATATTCGGATCGGGTGTACATTGAGAGAATACAGCCGGTATCGTTAAGATTGAAATCAATAGAAATGTAAGTATTTTTTTCATTATTAACTGATATTATTGGTTTATAACAACTACAGCATCATCAATTGAATCACTAATACTCAGAACCGTATCAAGCTGTGAAATGGTTATTAGTTTTCTGACATTCTCAGACAAACCAGTTATGATAAACTGACCGCTGGCATTGCGACAAACCCGGTTGCCAACAAGAATTGCACTCAAGCCTGAAGAATCACAGTATAATGTATCAGTCAAGTCAAGAATGATGTTATTAAATCCCTGACTGTTTATAATCAACATTTCAGATTTAAGTTCTGCTGAGATTAGTGTGTTGAGCTTTTGTTCGTGCAATTTAAAAACTGCATACTTTTCGTTTTTGTCAAGAGAGTATCTCATGGTAAATAGATTCTGGTCTGCTTTTTATAACTGAATCAAAAATAGTACAATCACACGCATTACAAAGCTAATTAAAATTAAATTTCAACATCAGGATGTTGCTTTTTTACCTGCCAGCAAGTAAAGCACGGCCATCCTGATTGCAACACCGTTTTCAACCTGGTCCAGAATGATGGAATGAGGGCTGTCGGCCACATCACTGGTTATTTCCACTCCTCTGTTAATTGGTCCAGGATGCATAATCAGTATCTCCTTATTCACTGAATTCATAATTTCTCTGTTAAGTCCATACTGCATTGAATATTCGCGCAATGAAGGAAAGTACCTGATATCCTGGCGCTCGAGCTGAATGCGTAACATGTTAGCAGCATCACACCATTGCAGTGCCTTTTTCAGGTTCTGTTCTACTTTTACTCCCAGCTTATTGATAAACTTAGGAATCAGTGTTGACGGACCACAGACCATCACTTCAGCTCCCATTTTTTGCAGCAGTAAGATATTAGACAAAGCAACCCGTGAATGCAGAATATCACCAACAATTGCAACTTTAACTTTTTTCAGCGTTCCCAGTTTTTCACGAATAGAAAAGGCATCCAGCAGTGCCTGAGTTGGATGTTCATGGGTCCCGTCACCAGCATTGATAATGCGTGCACTGATATGACGTGAAAGGAACACTCCTGCACCTGCCATGGGATGCCGCAAGACAACCATATCTACTTTCATAGCAAGAATGTTTCTTACGGTATCGATCAGTGTTTCACCCTTACTGACCGAAGAAGAGGAGGCTGAGAAATTAAGGACATCTGCAGATAATCTTTTTTCAGCAAGCTCAAATGAGATACGGGTTCGGGTTGAGTTCTCGAAGAAAAGATTAACAATGGTGACATCACGAAGTGAAGGCACCTTCTTTATAGGTCTATTAATGACTTCTTTAAAGTTATCAGCTGTCTTGAAAATATGTTCAATGTCTTCCGTATCGAGGTCTTTGATTCCAAGCAGATGATGTGCTTTAAACATATTACTCATTGTTTTTTTCAGTATCACCAGAACCGGTTATCAGCCAGACACCGTCCTGCCCGTCTGTTTGTTGCCACTTAACAACGACTCGGTCAGAAGCCCGTGTATCAATCTTTCTACCAGAATAATCCGGTTCAATGGGCAGTTGGCGGGCAAATCTGCGGTCAATTAATACCAGTAGCTCAACTTTCCGGGGTCTTCCAAACGAAAGCATCGCATCGAGTCCTGCACGTATTGTTCGGCCGGTGAACAAAACATCATCAATCAGAACTACTTTACGGTTCTCCAGCTCAAAGTCAATTCTTGTTTCTGAAGCAACCGGCATATTCTCTCTACTTCGAAAATCATCTCTGAAAAAAGTGATATCAAGCGAACCGGTTTTCAGATCCTTGTTGCCGGTTAATTTATTTAGGGTGACGTTGATCCGGTTTGCCAGAAAAATCCCTCTTGGCTGAAGACCTATCAGAACTGTGCTGTCAAAACCATCATGATTTTCAATTAGCTGGTAGCAAAGCCTTGAAACCGTCAAGTCAAATTGCTCTTTATCCAGAATTAGTTTTGATTTCATCCAGCCCTGCAAATGTAAACATTATCAAATATGGAATCATAAGGAGTTAACACACCTTTTACTTCTCTATAAAAAAAGATTTCTAGTCAGATTTTAGCTATTCATAAAATGTACTCTCTTAAACACAACATTAACAACCCCAGAAGCACATATAAATCTAAAAGCGTTTAAAACACTTTTACTAACCGGCATTCCGGCTAATTGTTATATAAGTTAGTTAACGATTCCTCCGAAAAGCATACTGCTCATTGCGGATTTTTAACTTTTGTAATCAGATACTGTTACCTGCTTCTGATGATTACACAAACATAAAGTCAGAATGCTAAACTGACTTCTGTTTAAACTCAGTATGAGCATTTTCTGTTTCAGTGGCTTTCAATCCTTACTTTTGAGCAGATTTATGAAAGCAGTTTTAAAGGCAATTTATACCAATATTCCATTTAAAAAGGAAATTTACTCCCTGCTAAAAATACTATGGAAACCGAGCGAACCTGTGTTCAAACATCTCCACTTTCAAGGAGTATTCACAGTAAAAATTAATGCAGAAAAGAAATTTAAGATCAATCATTTTGGATATAAAATTGAGAATGAGATTTTCTGGAATGGTATTGAAAACTGTTGGGAAAAAGAATCTTTAAAGCTTTGGATTAAACTTTGTACACTGTTTGACATCATCTTTGATGTTGGAGCAAACACCGGTGTGTATTCATTGGTAGCTCAAACGGTAAATCCCAGGTCAAAGGTCTATGCATTTGAGCCACTATCAATGTTCTACCCCAAGCTTTGTATGAATATTCAGTTGAATCATTTCAATATAAAACCAATTAACAAAGCTGTGTCAGATGTAGATGGATTTACAGTCATTTCTGATTATTCCGGCCAGGCGATAGAAGTAAGAAGTGAATCCATAACACTCGACTCATTTATCCGACAGGAAGGTATAACCAGGATGGGCCTGATCAAAATTGATGTTGAAAGACACGAACCAAAAGTACTGGCAGGGTTTAAAGAGTATTTTCTGAAATTTAAACCGACTCTGATAATTGAAATCCTGGAAACAAAAATTGCTGAGCAGGTAAATGAATTTGTGAAAGATGCCGGTTATCTTTACTTCAACATTGATGAAAGAGGATCCATCCGGCAAACCGAAAAAGTTCAAAAGAGTGATTATTACAACTACCTGTTGTGTAGTGCTGAAATAGCAGCAAAGATTGGACTAATCTGAGCTAAACAGATCAGTTTTGGGGATTAAAAACAAAATCATAATTCAAATTTAAAATTACAGGCTCTACAAAATAGATTCAGTGGAATATGGGTTTTAACTCACTTGATTATTTTTCTCAATAATGGCCTGAATCTCAATATAAATTTAAATTGAATTTTATCCTTAAAAAGAGTTGAGAAGATAACCAATGAAATGAATAAAGCTCATGTTGATAACTATTCCAGTAAAAACTGTCATGAGCAGAATCTGCTTGAATTAACTTTGAAGCCCTTTTTATCTTTGAAGTAAAGAATGGCACTCAAATCAACAACGACAGAAGTAAGCAAGAAGCGGAGTGCAACCCGCAGTAATATTTTACAGCAACAAGTATTAGCAGGAACCGGTAAGTTACCACCCCAGGCATTGGATCTTGAGGAAGTTGTACTCGGAGCATTACTTCTTGAAAAAGATGCACTGAATCATGTGATTGAAATACTCAGAGCAGAGTGTTTTTATTCGGATGCCAACAAAAAGATTTTTGAAGCTATTCTGGCTTTAGCCGCTATCTCCAAACCCATTGATATGCTGACTGTCATTGAAATGCTGAAGCATCAGGGAACTCTCGAAATCATTGGAGGACCACATTATGTTACTCAGCTTACGATGCGGGTTGCATCTTCAGCAAACATTGAATATCATGCCCGAATTATTCTTCAAAAATTTATTCAGCGTGAACTCATTCGTATTTCAAGCGAAACTATCCAACTGGCTTATGAAGATACGACTGATGTACTGGATCTTCTTGACAGAGCCGAACAAAATTTGTTTGCGATCAGTGAAATGAATGTAAGACGGAAATACAATGAAATGCCGGCTTTAGTTATGGAAGCATTGAAAGAATATGAGACAGCCGGTAACCTGAAAAGCGATGTGTTGGGAGTACCCAGTGGATTTACAGATCTTGACCGCTATACCTTAGGATGGCAAAAGTCAGACCTGATTATCCTGGCAGCAAGACCTGCCATGGGCAAAACCTCGCTGGTTCTGTCGCTTGCCCGAAATGCAGCAGTCCGGTTCAACAAACCGGTTGCTTTCTTTTCACTTGAAATGACATCTAAGCAATTGATTACCCGTCTGATCTCCTCCGAATCTGAAATCTCAAGCGATAAACTTCGAAAAGGTCAGCTGGCAGGTCACGAATGGGAACAACTCAATTCTAAGATTAATGCACTTTCCCAGGCTCCTATTTATATTGATGACACACCGGCATTATCGGTCTTTGAATTCAGGGCAAAATGCAGAAGAATGAAAGCCGAACACCGCATTGAACTGGTTGTTATTGATTATCTTCAGCTGATGGTTTCAGGAAATGAATCACGTTCAGGCACCCGTGAGCAGGAAATCAGTTATATCTCCAGGTCACTGAAGAATATTGCTAAAGAGCTTGACCTGCCCATCATCGCTTTATCTCAATTAAGCCGGGCGGTTGAAGCCAGAAGAGAAGGCAGTAAGAAACCTATGCTCTCAGACCTTCGTGATTCAGGAGCTATTGAACAGGATGCTGACATGGTCTTATTTATTCACCGGCCCGAGTATTATGGTATGACCGAAGATGCAGACGGGAATCCCACAACGGGAATTGCCAATATCATCCTGGCAAAAAACCGTAATGGCTCAATAGGAGAAATCAATTTAAGGTTTATCAATCATCTTACCCGTTTCACCGATCTTGATAATTATAATTTTGAAGAAGCATTCCCTGATTTCAGGCCTGATATCTCTGATCGCATTACCCGTAAATCAAGAATGGACGAAATGGGAGATGATGAACCAGCCTTTTAAAAAGCTAAGGAAAAAAAGTAAATCCTGCTCTGACTATTCTTTTCTGAAGTTATGAAATTTTCAGCACATCTTCTTCTTGTCAGGTAAACAAGAAGTACCATTTAAATGATAAAACAAGTAGATCCATAGCTGGTGCTAAAATCTGATTGCTTATATTTATTACCACCCCCCCTTATGCAAAAAGAACAAAATGAAATACAAAAGCTTAGCACCTTTGATTTGAAAACTTTTCTGTAATTACCTCTTGTCGTGAACCCGGATAAACTGTTTGAGTTGTTCAACCAGCTGTGAACTCTAACTTTTAGAACAAGGCTTAAATAATAAGAAGCAGGAAACTAGGTGGAACCAAGCCTGCCTACTAAAAATCTGTTCATCTGACACACCGGATTAATGTAAAAGAGGGGCTTTTTAATGGTTAGCTGGTCGGGTATAAAGGTATTGTTAATTAATAAACCTTTTGAAATTTCTGCTTAACCTTCCAGAATTTTGTGTTCAATCTCATTTTTCATTTTCATCGTATGCTGATAACCAATCGAAACAATCTGATCGGCATCATCAAAATCAAATACTCCGAAATCAGACAATTCGGGAGGTTCAATAAAAACATTACATTCGTTTTTTCTTGCTTTTACTTCATTTGAAATTGCCAGGTTAAGGCTTCGTTCGATTACAGAAGGAATCTTGAGCCGGGAAACATCAACTTTACCAACCGGGTTTACATGAACACCAATTATCTTTATTTTTTTATTTTGAAGCGGCTCGACCGGGAAATTATTAAGTAATCCTCCGTCAACCAGTTTCCGGCCTTCATATGCTACCGGATCAAACAATGCAGGGATTGCTGACGAAGCCAGAATTGCTTCAACAACATTTCCTGAATTAATAAAACACGAGAGTCCGTTCTCAAAATCGGTGGCTGTAACTGTAAGCGGGATATTTAATTGATCAAAGGAAATTCCCTTCAAATGTGTATTAAGTCCTTTGCGAATAGAATTCAGTCTGAACAATCCGGGCCGTAGCAGTCTGACGTCAATCACACGGAATAACTCCAATCTTTTTGTAACAGAAATAATTTCATCAATACTGAAGCCAGCCGCATAATAGGCTCCGATAACCGAACCTGCACTGACACCTGAAATTTCGTTGATTGTTATCCCAAATTCTTGTAATGCTTTTATTACACCAGCATGTGCAAAACCCCGTGCTCCTCCTCCGGATAAAACTAAGCCAATTTCCATTTTATAAGATTCTAAAAAAGAATAATTTCAAAATAGTTAAACTTAATCTGTTGCTAAACGGGCAGTCCATTGACGAGTTTTGTTTACAACCCTGTATCCAAGCAAGTACATTACCGGAACCAAAATTAACGTGAGAAAGGTTGCAAACCCAAGTCCGAAGATCATGGTCCATGAGAGGGGCCCCCAAAAAGCAGTACTATCACCTCCGAAATAAATATCGGGTTTCAACTCAGTAAAGAGTGTTACAAAATCAATATTAAACCCAATGGCCAGCGGAACAAGCCCCAACATAGTTGCAGCTGCAGTCAGAACAACAGGTGTCATACGAATCCGGCCTGCTTCTACAATTGCATCCATTAATGGGACTCCTTGCTGGCGAAGCAGATCTGTAAATTCTACAATGAGAATACCATTACGGACAACTATTCCGGCTAGAGCAATAATACCAATACCCGACATTACCGTACTGAATTCCATTTTAAAAATTGAGAATCCGAGAAAACTTCCAATGATACTGAACATAATCTCAACCATTATAATCAGTGGTTTGCCAACCGAATTAAACTGAACGACCAGAATAATAATAATCAACAGAAAAGAAACCAGCAGAGCGGTGAACAGAAATGCCATTGTTTCAGCTTGTTCCTGCTGGGCTCCTCCCATTTTTACTTCAACACCGGGTGCAACAGGAAAACTTTTTACTGCCGATACAACAGACGCCACAACACCCTGTTCATTGTATCCGGAAAGAACATTAGAGGCAATTGTAACAATCCGTTTCTGGTTTTTTCTTTTAATAGTTGCGTAGGTGTCTGTGTATTGAATATCAGCAAAGGTTGATAAGGGTACATTTCTGACCATTCCACCGGCTGCCATATCCCGGTACATAATTTTTAGATTGGTAACCAGATCAATATTATTCCGTTGTTCATCCTTAAACTTCAGAACAATGTCATATTCATCATTATCCTCTCTGTATTTAGAGATATCACGTCCGAGAACTGCCAGGTTAATTTCATTTCCAATCTGACCAGTAAAAATACTTTCCCGGTTAACTCGCTCACGGTCAATCTTAAAAGTAATTTGCGGTTTATTCGCCTGTAAATCTGATTTAAGTTCTTCCACTCCCGGAATCTGAAGTGAATCAAGATACCGTTTAAGTGAACTGCTGTAGGTATTGAGCAAGTCAAAGTCATCACCCGTAATTTCGATGCTGATCGGTTTCCCCACCGGTGGCCCGCTTTGTTCCTGAGCCACAGTAATCTCAGCTCCTGGGATACCCTTAATCTCCTGCCTGATTCTATCAAGGTAAACTCTGGTTGACTGACCCTTTCTCTCGCTGAACTTTACAAATGCAACCGTCACCTTACTTTTATTGGCATAATAGCCCTGGTCTTCATCAACAGGATCCGTTACAGCCACACCCACATTTGAAATTACGGATTTTACTAACGGGTTATGCTCGCCAATTACATTATATACTCTTTTCTCAACAATCTGGGTAATGCTGTCAGTGTAGGCCTGATCCGTTCCAACAGGAAGTGAAGTATAGACAAAAATAAAATTCGGATCAGCCTCCGGGAAGAACCGGACTCCGCCATTTCTGACGATCAACATACCAATTGAAAGAAAAAACAAGCATACCGTTGCAATCAGCATTGTGTAAGGCCGGCTAAGGGCCGACTTCAATATCCGGGCATAAAAGTTTTGAAAGGATGGCCAGATTTTTTCACGGAATCTATTAATGATTTTGTAAAGCCAAAAACGATGAAGCAGGTTTAGCAGCATGATCAGTACAGCAAAATTTGCCAACCCCGTTAACCCCGTTGCATAACTTATGGCAATGACCCCACCGAAAATAATTAACATGATTTTTAATCCTTTTTTCGGGTTATACTCCAGCTTGTGTGGTTTCATAAACTGAACCGCAAAAGCAGGATTTATAATGTATGCAACAAACAATGAAGCCATTAATGTTATAATTAAAGTAATCGGAAGGAAGAACATAAACTTTCCGATAATACCTGTCCAGAATGCCAATGGAATAAAGGGTGCCAGCGTAGTAAGTGTTCCTGAAAAAACCGGCATAAATACTTCACCTGCTGCCCGTTTAGCAGCAATGGTAACAGGTAAACGCCCATTTGCAAAAATCCGGTGTGTATTTTCAATCACAACAATAGCATCATCTACAACAATTCCAAGAGCTAATAAAAAGGAGTACAACACAATGAAATTCATGGTAAAGCCAATGGTCGGCATTATGATAAATGCCACACACATACTCAAGGGAACTGACAGTGCTACAAAAAAGGCATTTACAGGACCCATGAAAAACATCAGCAGGATAACCACCAGAAGGAAGCCAATAACAATGGTATTAATCAGGTCATGAAGGGTAGTACGGGTTTGTTCACTCTGATCATTGGTTAAAACAACTTTCAGATCATCTGGAAAATTCTCCTGTTGCAGCTTATCCATCAGTTCTACAATATGATCTGAGGCTTCAATCAGGTTGGCACCCAGTCGTTTTACCACCGCCAGGGTGATTACATTGTTATGATCCAGCCTCGAATAACTTTCCTGTTCTTTAAAACTGTCTTCTACATCTGCAATCTCTTTCAGATAAACTGTTTTACCTTCCATTGATTTAATTACCAGATTCCGGATTTCATCAACATTTTTAAAATCACCACTTACGCTCATGGTTCTACGGACTCCATCCATTGCAATACTCCCCCCGGGAACCGTCAGGTTTTCATATTTAACCGCCTGTTCAATATCTCCCATTGTCACACCGGAAGCCTGCATTTTGAACATGTCAACATTAATCTGAATCTGACGCACAAGTTCTCCAATGACATCAACCTTCTTGACTTCCGGCAAGCTTTCTATTTTATCCTTTGCCTCATCTGCAAATTTTTTCAGCCTGGCCAGCTCATACGGACCGCTTATGTTGACATACATAATTGGTAAGTCTGCAAAATTGATTTCTTCAATGACCGGATCCTCCGAGAGATCTGCTGGGAGATCTTTCCTGGCACGATCTACCGCATCTTTAACTTTTCGTTTAGCTTCAGTAATGTTTTCTTCCGAATTAAATTCTACGATCACATTTGCATAATCCTGCATTGAGTTACTCTTAATTTTCTTAACTCCTGCAATACTTTTACATTCCTTCTCAATCGGCCTTACAATCAGATTCTCCATATCAGTTGGAGAAGTTCCTGCATAAATTACACTTACATAGATATTCGGAAGAGAAATATCAGGGAAACTTTCTTTAGGAATCTTATTGTATGAAATAATACCTGCAACCAGCAGAATAATCGTAAAAACAAAAATAGCAACCCGGTTATCAATAGCCCAGGAACTGGGTCTGAATTCTTTAGTAGTGTCTTGCATAAAAGAAATTTAGATACAATTCAGAAATTAATTAAATCACCTTCAACAAGATTCTGATTTCCGAATGTAATGATAAGATCTCCGTTAGTTATTCCCGACAGGACTTCAACTTTACCATTATAGGATCTCCCGGTTATGATTTTCTTATGCCTGGCTGTGTAAGTTTTATTTCCGGCTGGTTCTGAAATGAAAACAAATTCACCATCACCGGTCTTCTGAACAGCAGAAACCGGGATGACAAAAGCACTGTTATTATGGTAGTCTGCGATTTTGACAACAACAACCTGATTTGGATAAAAAACACCATCTGATTTCTTTAAGTGAACTTCCACATTGAAACTCCGGTTAAGTGTGTTAATAGCCTTTCCGGAATAATCCAGCCGGGTTTGAATCTCTTTGTTCATGTCAGGAAAGATTAATGTTACCTGGTTTCCTTGTTTTACTGTATTAATATGCGACTCTGCAACCTCAGCTTTCACTTTTAACTCTTCCAGATTTACCACTCGGAAAACCGGTATTCCCGGAGAAACGGTTTGTCCTGCTTTAACATTAACCTGATCAACTGTTCCGTCAATTGGTGATTTGATTCTTGTCAAATCCAGTTGATCCTGCAATGCAGCCAACTGCTTCTCTAATGATTCTTTTTGTGTTTTAGCATTCAAAAACTGAATTTCACTTCCAATTTGCTGATCCCAGAGGTTCTTCTGTCGGTCATAAATTGTTTTTGCCAGGTTATACTGAACCTGAACTGACTCCATACTTTGCCGGATAATTCGGTCATCAATAGTAGCCATTAGCTGGCCGCGGATTATTTTATCACCGGTTTTTACCAATACTGAAGTAACCGATCCCATTGCCTGAGCACTAACAATAACATCTTGATCTCCTGACACAGCTCCCTGAACTTCTACATAATGGATAAACGGCTGCTCTTTCATTTCAGTAACTACTACCATCTTCCCTCTGACAGCACTTGCAGAGTCAGAACTACCTAATTCATGCTCAAGCGCTTCAATCTGTTGTTTAATATCTGCTTCTTTCGCCTTTAGTTCTTTAAGTTTTTGCTGTCGTTTTTCAGGATTGCCGGAATTACAGGCTGCCTGCATTATAGATATTAGGGTAGCTATAATTAATATGTGTTTTCTCATAAATTGTAGATTCTGCTAATAATTGTTAAGTAAAGTCCCTTTGGCCTTTTTATAATCTGTCTGAGCAATGAGTGCCTGATAAAGGGCTGCGAAATAGTTGGTTTCGGCTTCACGCAAGTCAGTCTCAGCTGAGATTACTTCCAGATTTGATCCAACGCCTTGCTCGTATTTGATTCTGGCTGCACGGGCAACTCCGGCTGCCAGGCTCCGGTTCTCCTTTTGAACCTGTAGAGCTGAAAGACTGTTAAGCAGTTCCGTCTGGGCTTTCATATTTTCCAGTTCAATACCCCTGGATAATTCAGCAAAACTGTTTTCGATTTTATTAATATTCAGTTTTGATTGCTGGATCCTGGATCGTTTCTGCAATCCGTCAAAAACTGGCAGGGTAAGCTTAAGGCCAATAAGGGAAGTTGGGAACCAACGGTAGGAGTTATCAAAGATTGTAAAGTCATTTCTGGAAGCATCATACCTGAAAGTTCCATAAGCTGCCAGTGAAGGCAGGTATTCAAACCTGTTCTTTTTCAGTTCCAGTTGATGCAGCTTCAGTGTTGTTTCGAGGATGGAGTATTCAATCCTCGTTTTTAAAGGGATGGCCGATTCGTCAATCAGTTGCTCATCCAGCCTGGCCGACTGAAGGCTATCTGCAAGCAAGATCTCTGCGGAAGGCTCCATCCCCATCTGAAATTTCAATAAGGCCTTTGAAAGAAGGATCAGCCGTTGTGTCCGATCACGGCTTGTAAGCACATTGTTATAAGCAACCTCAACCCTGTCCATATCCATTTTTTCCACAAAGCCATTTACATAAAGTGCTTTCGTATCCTCTTTTAGTTTTTTTAGCCTTTCTGTATTTGCCTTTAACAGTTCATAGTGTTCTTCATTGACCAGAGCTGAATAATACGCTTTAATCACTTTCTGGGCAGTCTCAATTTTTGTTTGCTCATAGCCTTTTCTGGCCAAATCGGCATAAATCCGAGATGCCTGAACCCCGACCAGATAAGAACCGTCAAATAAAAGCTGACTGACAGAGACTCCGGCATTTGCAGCATAATTCTGTCCAAACTGAATCGGCATATAGGTACCCGGTGGACCTCCGAAAAATTCGACCGGAACAAACGTAGTCGGAATTTTTAGAAATTTCTGGAGGTCGGCTTCTATGTTAATCTGGGGTAGCCCGATTCCAATCAATTCATTCACTTTTTTATTAGCTATTTCGCGGTCAATTGCTGCATTTTGTGTTGTAACGTCATGCTGAATTGCAAATTCAACAGCCTGTTGAACAGTGAATGACTGGGCGTGCAGCAGCTGCTTGCTAAGTATAACAGCTATGCTAAATATTAATCGTTTTGATAACATAAAGTTATTCTGCTTCAATAATTTGTTTGTACTTATTGATGAGTTTGTATCCTTTCAAGGTACAAATGCCGTAAAGGAAATGTTCAAGCAGGACTAACTGAACTCTTGCTATTTTGAATTTATCGGACGGAAAGGAATGATTGTCAAAGAGCATATCAACCTGCACTACCCGATACTGGCCCATTATTTCTGCGTCAACATCAGGACGAACCAATCCTTCTGATTTTCCCCGTTTAATCATTTCAACTACAGACTGCCGAATGACTCGTTCTCTGAAATCAAGATAAGTTTTCCATGCTTGGAAATGATATTTCCTGAGTTCATAGAACAAGACAGGATTAATTGCATTAATCAGGTTTTCAGTTTGCTGCATTAATAGCATGAACCATTCAATCGAGTTGGCAGCAACTTGAAGAATCTTCTCTGAATTACATACTTCGTCTTTTAATTTAACTTCCAGCAGTGTTGTAACTAACTTATCTTTATTTCTAAATTCCCTGTATAATGTCTTCTTTGAAATACCAAGATGGGCGGCAATATCATCCATCGTTACGGATTTAATACCATGCCTAAAAAAAAGCAGTTCAGCAGTCTGTTGAATTCTGGATTTCAGATCTTCTGACGCGGTGTTGTTTTTCATGGGGGTGCAAAACTATGGAAACTATTCTGGTTTGCATAGTTTCTGTTAAAAATATTTTTACCCTACTGACAGATGCCCCTTACTTACCCAGTTGAATGGGCTTCCATATCGCTTCGGCCTTATTAAAATGCATTTTACAAAAACTCATCACCCACCAATAAAGTATTCATAACGGAGGAAAAAAAAACGGAAGCCGAAGCTTCCGTTTTAATACTTACTATCTATTAATAATTACGATAAGTGTTTGCTCACATGCTTGGTCATTTCAAACATGCTAACTGTTTTCTTGCCACCAAAAACTTTTTGCAGGTTGGAATCAGCATTAATATTACGCTTTTCTTTTGAATCCTGCAGTTTGTTTTTGCGAATGTACTCCCAAAGTTTTTTTACCACTTCGGTACGAGGTATTGGTTTACTTCCCACTATTGGATGAAGTGCTTCACCGATTGTCAGCGGCTTCATAAAGGCTGCATTCGGTTTACGTTTTGCTTTTGGCTTTGCTGTTTTTTTAGCTGCTTTCTTTACTGTTTTTTTAGCTGCTTTTTTTGCTGGTTTTTTTGCCATGACGTTTTTTTGTTTTTTAGATTGTGTTGTCAAAGTAAATAGTGTTGTAATCAGGTTTTACACCAATCCTCATACAAGTTGTTAACAGCTCTTTCACTCCCGGAAACGACAGTCAGTAACGTTGTTCCTGCTCTGAAAATATCTCTAACGATCAAACTCATTTTACTGATGGAACTTCAGGTAACTGATTATTACCAGAGTGCAGCCACGAATCAAGGCAACTTGTATTGTACTCCTAAATAATTGCAAGCCAAATACTTAGAACTGATTTATATATCATTTTCTATCTGTAACAAAGGGTTATTTTTAAATCAAAACTTCTTTCCCCTCTGTAATAGTGAGGCTGGGCAATCCGTTTAGTTAAACTGCACAGAAAATTAAATGCATATTTCTGAGGTAACCAGTTGAGAAAGAGTTGTTAAAAACTCAGACTTAATTCCATTGTGTTTTCTTCTGCAAACACGATACCGCAGTAGTTTACATGAAGAATAATAAAGGTGCAACAGAATTTTCTTAATTCTCTCATTTAAATATTTTTGCATCTGTAAAATCAACTACAATGAAAAAATGGATTACCGTTGGCATTCTGGTCCTACTTGCCTTCTCACTTTACTTGTTCATAAAAAATGCATACAATAAGATTGTCACTCTGGATGAGGGCGTTAAAAAGGCCTGGTCAGATGTTGAGACTCAATATCAACGGAGGCTTGATCTGATTGACAACCTCGTAAACACTGTTAAAGGTTATGCCAACTTTGAACAAACAACACTAACCAATGTGGTTGAAGCACGAGCCAAAGCAACCCAGGTAACAGTTGACCCAACAAACCTGACACCTGAAAAGCTACAAGAATTTCAGGCTGCTCAATCTCAGATGAGCTCTGCATTAGGCAGGTTATTGGCTGTAGCAGAAAACTATCCGGATTTAAAAGCAAATCAGAATTTTCTTGAACTTCAGGCTCAACTGGAAGGTACTGAAAACAGAATTGCCAAGGCACGGACTGATTTTAATACGGCATCACAAAACTACAATACTAACATTCGGCATTTCCCGGTAAATCTGCTGGCTTCAGTTTTTGGCTTCCAATCAAAGAGTTATTTTAAAGCGGATGATGCTGCAGCAACTGCTCCTAAGGTTCAGTTCTGAAGTGAGAATTTCTGGTATGCGCTGGCATTCAGTTCCCGATTCTGTTTTAAATGAGATAAAAGAATCTGTCAAAATAGCTGAGAGGAAGACATCTGCAGAAATCAGGGTACTGCTTGAATCCAGATGTAAAGGCAACGTACTTGACCGGGCAGCCTTTGCATTTGAGAAATTGAATATGCACAAAACAATAAACCGCAATGGCGTACTGATTTATGTAAGCATTGATGATCATCAGTGTGCTATTATCGGAGATTCGGGAATTCATCAGGTTGTAAAGGATGCGTTCTGGAATACGGTAAAGAATGAAATGGTAGTTTTCTTTTCAGCAGGACAGTTAAAGGAAGGAATTATTCATGCTGTTAACCGTGCAGTCGAACAGCTGATTATTCATTTCCCGATTGGACCGGATGATAAAAATGAACTCCCGGATAGCATTCTTTTAGGCCTGAAATAAATAAAGTTGATTATGCTGAGAAAATTCTTTCTGTTTATCGTTCTGACTTTCCTGTTTCAGAGTGGTTATTCTCAGCAAATACCTCCCCGCCCTGATCCTCCTCAACTGGTAAATGATTTTACCAATACGTTAAGTGCTTCTGAGATAACTGCACTTGAAGCAAAGTTGGTAGCTTATAATGACACCACATCCACCCAGATTACAGTTGTAATTATTTCGACACTAGACGGCTATCCCATCAGTCAGTTTGCATTTGAACTTGGTGATAAATGGGGAGTCGGCAGAAAGCAAAAAGACAACGGAGCTGTGATTCTGGTTGCAAAAGACGACCGGGAAGTATTTATTGCAACTGGCCGTGGGCTGGAAGGACCGGTTCCGGATGCGCTTGCTAAACGTATTATTGAGAAACAAATCATTCCTGCCTTCCGGGCGAATAATTTTTATGGTGGACTTGATGAGGCAACAACCACAATCATGAAACTGGCCTCCGGTGAATTTAAAGCTGATAACCTTAAAGAACCTTTTCCAAGTTCCATTCTAATTATCGTGATAATTATTATTCTGATCTTCCTGGTTAGTTTCATTTCTTCTTATAGAAAGGCAAAAACATATGCTAAGACCAATGGAATTGACCTTCTGACTGCATGGCAGTTGATAAACAATGCTCGCAGAATACAAAGTAATAAGTGGAATACTTTTAACTCAGGCAGTGGTTCCTTTAAGCGGTATGGCGGCTTTAATTCAGGAAGTTCAGGAGGCTTTGGTGGTTTCGGAGGTGGTTCTTTTGGTGGCGGAGGAGCTGGCGGAAAATGGTAACAGAAAATTTCACTTCTGATTTTTCGGCACGGATACGCACACTATTAGGTAATGAATCAGAACTTTTTTTCAGTTCCCTTCAGGCCAAGCCGGTAACCAGCATCCGGTTAAATCCGGAAAAACAAACTGAGTGCCAATACACGGATCCTGTCCCTTGGTGCCGATACGGATATTATTTAAAAGACCGGCCTGTATTTACTCTTGATCCAGCATTTCACAGTGGAGCTTATCTGGTCCAGGAAGCGTCTTCAATGATTCTGGAGCAGTTTATACTGCAGCTTAACCTAGCTAATAAGCCGTTAACTGTTCTTGATTTATGTGCTTCACCGGGCGGCAAGTCGACCCACTTGCTCTCACTGCTTCATCCCAACAGCATTCTTATTTCAAATGAAGCCATTCGTTCCAGGGTTCCGGCATTGGTGGAAAATCTTGTAAAATGGGGCTTCCCCAACTATATCATAACCAATAATGATCCTGCTGATTTCAATTGCTGCCATGAGTGGTTTGACATCATTCTCTGTGATGCTCCCTGTTCGGGCGAAGGATTGTACCGGAAGGATCCAAGATCAGCAATGAACTGGAAAACCAGGAGTGTTGAGATGTGTGCTGCCAGGCAGAAGCGGATTATCAGCGATTCATGGAAAGCATTAAAACCCGGAGGCTTGTTCATTTATTCAACCTGTACTTTCAACACTATAGAGAATGAGGGTGTGATTCAACACCTTCATGATAATTTTGAAATAGCCGGAAGTGCCGGATTAAATCCGGAGTCAACCAACGGAATTAAAGTGATTTATATAAATGGTACTCCGATCTATCGCTTAATGCCTCATTTAATTCGAGGCGAGGGTTTCACAATTTCGGCCTTATACAAAGGAGGTAATCAAACCGAACCTTCAAAATCTGCTATTAAAAAAAAGATTAATAAGTCATTAAAAAAGCTTTCTGAAACAGAAACAAAACAGCTTTCCTGGGTAGAACTTCCTGACGGATACAATCTTTTTCAGAGTGACTTTAAGATCTATGCAATGAATGACCAGTTGGTGAATGTCCTGAACCAGGTTAATGACAGTCTTCATTCAGTTACTGCAGGTGTTGAAGTTGCTGAAATCAAGTCAGGGTTAATCATTCCGGCACATCCTGTAAGCCAAAGTCAGTTCCTCAAAAAGGATGCATTTCCTCAGATTGAACTTGGCCACTCCGATGCATTAAAATACCTGAGAGGTGAAACCCATTTCAATTTCCAGATTCAATATCCCGATGGATTCTGCCTGATGCTTACTGAAGGCCTGCCACTTGGTTTTACCCGAAAATCTCAAACACGTTATAACAATCATTACCCGTCCGGCTGGCGAATCAGGATGAGATAAATTTTTGTTCAGCCTGCCGCTTACTAAGCTCATTCAGCACTTGCTCATAAATTGCAGAAAACTGTTTAGGTCTGGCTGAATAATAATCCAAACTCAATTTGAGTTTCTGGTAATTAATTTGATGATGCGTTAGAATATACTTGTAAAATGATTTTTTCATATCAGGTTTTTGCTGAAACAATGAAGCATCACCTGCAATGGCTTCAGCAATATGGAAATCTGCCAGAATCATAACCATGCTGTCAGGTGAAATGATATCATCAGGTACCCGTTCTTCTGTGTGGCTACAGCTGGCCTGAACAGCAAGCAAAAGAATAAAGATCAATCCTCTCATGAGTGGTGGGGGCTAAAAGTCATTCTCATTCCTAACTGTGCTTCGTCAAAGCTACCCTTATTAAATGCCAAATGGCCATTCACAAATGTATGAGTTACTGTTGAAGAAAATTCAGTTCCTTCAAAAGGCGACCACCTGCACTTGTACAGCAGATTCTCTTTAGTTACTCTTTGTCTTTTATTCAGATCTACAAGAACAAGATCGGCATAATAGCCTTCACGAATGTAACCCCGCTCATTAATGCTGAAACAGTCCGCAACGGCATGACTCATTTTTTCTACTACCCGATCAATTGGAATTTTTCCCTGCTTATACAATTCCAGCATTACCTGTAAGGCATGCTGCACCAACGGGCCCCCGGAAGGAGCTTTACTATAGGGTTGGTTTTTCTCTTTCCATGTATGCGGAGCATGATCCGTTGCAATAACATCAATCCTGTTATCGAGCAATCCTTTTAAAAGCCCGTCACGGTCTGCTTTTGTTTTTATTGCCGGATTCCACTTTATAAGTTTACCAAGTTGCTGGTAATCTTCATCACTAAACCAAAGGTGATGAATGCAGGCTTCAGATGTAATTTTCTTCATCTTCAGGGGATGCATGTTGTCAAACAATCCGGTTTCTTTAGCTGTTGAAACATGTAGGACATGGAGCCGTGAACCATGCTTCTTAGCCAATGAGAGAGCAAAAGAGGATGATAAATAACATGCCTCCTCATTTCTGATTAACGGATGACACCACATTGGGATATCTTCTCCGTATTCCATTTTGAATCTTTCTAAGTTATGCCTGATAGTTGCTTCATCTTCACAATGCGTGGCAATCAGCATAGGCGAGTTGGAAAAGACAGCCTCAAGCGTTTCAGCTTTATCAACCAGCATATTACCGGTTGAGGAACCCATAAATATTTTTATTCCACAAACATGGGTCGAATCTGTTTTCAAGACTTCATTCAGATTGTCATTTGACACACCCATATAAAAAGAGTAGTTAGCTAATGATTTTTTTGAAGCCAACTGGTATTTTTCTTCAAGCAGCTGTTGAGTTAATGTATTGGGTAAAGTATTGGGCATTTCCATATATGAGGTAATACCTCCTGCCACAGCAGCTCTGGATTCGGAATAGATTTCAGCTTTGTGAGTCAGCCCGGGTTCACGAAAATGTACTTGATCATCAATGACACCGGGCATAAGATACAATCCTTCGGCATTAATTTCTTCGACCTGTTCAGGAATCTCCAATTGCTTTCCTGTTTTTTCAATTCTGCCGCCTTTAATCAATAAATCTCCGTAATCAATCTTTCCTTCGTTAACAATTGCTGCATTACGGATCACATAGCTTTTCATGCTTTCAAAAGTAATTCAATAGAGTGGTCTGACACGAATCGTGCCTTTAACTTTTTTCAATTCATTTAATGCCTTACCACTGAATTTTCTGTCCATATCTAAAACAACATATCCAATGCGATCATTGGTTTTCAGATACTGACCCAGAATATTGATTTCAGCTGCTGAAAGCCGACTGTTAATTTCACCTAAAACGCCAGGTATATTCTGATGAATATGGAGTAGCCGGTGAGCATGGTGTAAAACAGGAAGTGAAATTTCAGGAATAGTCAATGATCCGGTTGAATTACCGGTTTCAATATACAGGATCAGCTTAGTAGCAACATCAACGGCAATCTGTTCCTGTGCTTCTTCGGTTGATCCTCCGATATGCGGAGTCAGAATAACATTATCCATTCCTTGCAAAGGGTTAATAAAAACTTCATTGTTAGACTGGGGTTCAGACGGGAAAACATCCATTGCAGCACCATTCAGATGTTTGTTCATCAGTGCTTCCTTAAGCGCCAGTTGATCAACAACATCACCCCTGCTCAAATTGATCAGCAGTGCATTTGGTTTCATATTCTTAATCCGTTGTCTGTTAATCAGGTTTTTATTACCTGAACTACCCGGAATATGAAGTGTAATGATATCAGATTTTCGCAGCAGATCCTCTAATGATTTCACCTGCCGGGCATTACCAAGAATAAGTTTAGGTACAATATCATAAAAGATCACATTCATACCCATATTTTCGGCCAGGATACTCACTTGTGATCCAATGTGACCATAGCCGATGATTCCGAGTGTTTTACCTCTTAGCTCATGGCAGCCTTTGCTTGCTTTGTCCCACTGGCCCGCATGCATCTGCTTATTCTTCTCAGGAATTCGTCTGAGCAAGTGAATACAATGAGCAATCACCAATTCAGCTACTGAACGGGTGTTTGAAAAGGGTGAATTAAATACAGCTGTTCCGTTTGTAAGAGCTGCATCTGCGTCAACTTGGTTGGTTCCAATGCAAAAGCAGCCGGTTGCCAGCAGTCGAGAAGCCTGTAAAAAAAAGTTTTGTTTAAGGAGAGTTTTAGACCGGATACCCAGTATGTGAATTGCATTGGCATTTTTAATGAGCCATTTCTCATCAAGTGCTTCTTTTACAGTTTCAACTAAAGTATAGCCTTCTGCATTGAAAAGCCCGGCTGCTGCCGGATGAATGTTTTCTGCCAGAACAATTTTGATTTTCCTTTTCGGAAATGAAGTTAACAGTCTCACAACTGCAAGAATAAAGAAGTTCGGAATGACAAAGAAAACTCACCGGTTATTAACCGTTCAATCCGTTCATTAGCCTCAGCAAGTTTTACTTAATAACGCCAAATCACAATATATTTTTCTGAGAAAAACTCTTCTTTAAAAAACTCAGAAATCGGAGTAACTTCAATTCTGCCTCCAACCTCTTTCATTTCACGACTCAGATCTCCGCCTTTCAGGCAAACAATGGCAGCCTGTCGCTCATTCTTAAATTTCCCTTTCATCCAATTTTTCAGATCTTTAAGTGACGCAACCGCTCGGCTTACAGCAATATCAAATCTTTCAGTCGTTAATTCAATTCTGTTATTTAAGGTAATGACATTCTTCAGATGTAACTCAGTTGCAATTTTATCAACGGCTCTGATTTTCTTTGCAACTGAGTCAATCAGGTAAAAGTTTACCTGAGGGAAAAGGACAGCCAGCGGAATACCCGGAAATCCACCTCCGGTTCCGATATCAACCACCTGTGAGCCATCCCTAAAACAAAGTTTTCTGGCAATTGCCAGTGAATGAAGCACATGGTGCTCATAAAGATTTTCAATATCATTTCTAGAAATCAGATTTACTCTTTTATTGATTTCAGGGAATACCCTTCCCAATTGCTCAAGCTGTTGCTTCTGCAAAACAGTTAAGGTGGGGAAATAGCTGAAAACAATTCCTGCATCTTTCATGCTGCAAATTAAAGTTCTGCACAGATAAGGTGAAAACAATTAGATTTGCCTGCCTTAATTAAGTATTTTTATGTCGTTAAAAAAGATTGAGACGCTTCTTGGAAACAGGGCTTCAAGCCTGCTAGAGCATGAGTGTAAAACCATCAACAAAAAGGAACTGCATCAACCAGGTCCTGATTTCATTGAGCGGGTTTATGCACATTCAAACAGAAACAACAATGTATTAATCAACCTGAATCGATTGTACAGTCATGGGAGACTGGCCAGGACAGGTTACCTCTCGATTTTACCGGTTGACCAGGGGATTGAACATAGTGGGGGAGCCTCATTTGCACCTAACCCGATATTCTTTGATCCGGAGAATATTGTAACCCTTGCAATGGAAGGTGGCTGTAATGCAGTAGCATCTACTTATGGAGTGTTAGCCATGGTTGCCCGAAAGTATGCCCACCGGATTCCATTTATTGTAAAGATCAATCATAATGAACTGCTGACATATCCCAATAAATTTGATCAGATTCTATTTGGAACCGTTCGTGATGCTTATAATATGGGTGCTACAGCAGTCGGGGCTACCATCTATTTTGGTTCTGATGAATCCTCACGGCAAATTGTTGAAATTGCCAATGCTTTTGAACTGGCACATGAATTAGGGATGGCAACCATCTTATGGTGTTATCTCAGAAACCCGGCATTTAAAAAAGATGGGGTTGATTATCATAACGCTGCAGATCTGACAGGACAAGCCAATCATATCGGAGTAACTATTCAGGCTGATATTATTAAGCAAAAACTCCCAACCAACAACGGTGGGTTTACTGCATTAAATTTTGGCAAGACTCATAAAAAGGTTTATGAACAACTCTCAAGTGACCATCCGATAGACTTGTGCCGTTACCAGGTTTTAAATTGTTATAATGGTCGTGTTGGGCTGATTAACTCTGGTGGCGAGTCAAAAGGTGCAAGTGACCTGGCAGATGCTACAGCCACAGCAGTTATTAATAAGCGTGCTGGAGGCCAGGGACTGATTTCGGGTCGAAAAGCTTTTCAGAAACCAATGAAGGAAGGTATTGAGTTGCTCAATACCATTCAGGATGTTTATCTTGAAAAGAAGATTACAATAGCTTAATCAAAAACAGAAACCATGTCATGGTTTAAACGCATTAAAGAAGGAATTACGACTTCTACAAAAGAGAAGAAGGATACCCCTGAAGGATTGTGGTATAAATGTCCGGGTTGCAAAAAGATCATATCAACTCAGGAGCATGCCGAACAGTACTGGGTTTGCCCTGGATGCAATTATCATGAAAGAATTGGTTCAGAAGAATATTTTTCTTTTCTCTTTGACAATGGTAAGTACACAGAAATTAATGCCGGTATGACATCCGGAGATCCTTTAAATTTTGTTGATACAAAAAAATACAGTGTTCGGCTGAAAGACACACAGGAAAAGACCGGATTAAAAGATTCTATCAGGACTGCTCATGGCAAACTGAATGACCAAAAACTGATGATTGCAGCAATGGACTTCAAATTTATCGGTGGTTCAATGGGTTCTGTTATGGGCGAGAAGATTTCACGGGCTATTCAGTACTGTCTGGCAAAAAATATTCCACTGGTTATCATTTCAAAATCCGGAGGAGCACGTATGATGGAGTCAGCGCTGTCGCTGATGCAAATGGCTAAAACCTCAGCAATGCTGGCTTTGCTTGCTGAAAAGAAAATTCCCTATATATCGCTGATGACTGACCCGACTACCGGAGGAGTTACAGCATCGTTTGCCATGCTTGGCGACCTGAATATTTCTGAACCGGGTGCACTTATCGGTTTTGCCGGGCCCCGGGTTGTAAAAGAAACAATTGGTAAAGATCTGCCTAAAGGATTTCAGACTGCCGAGTTTATACTTGAAAAAGGTTTCCTCGATTTCATTGTTGACCGCAGGCAACTGAAAGAAAAACTCTCACAATCGCTGGCATTTTTTCATAGCTGATTATTAATTACTCCTTATTTAATTAGCCGATCCCATCCGGAACAAATAGGGATATACTTCCGCCATGCCGGATAATATCCCTGATTATGGTTGAGCTTATAGCCGAAAGTTCAGGTTTGCATGGAAGAAACAAAGTTTCAATTGCGGAATCCATGGACTGGTTCATTTGGGCAATGGACCTTTCAAACTGAAAATCGGTTCCATTTCTTAGTCCGCGGACGATAAAAGATGCCTGTACTTTGCGACAGAAATCAACCGTAAGGCCTTGGTATTCCTGAACTGAAACTGATGGAAAACTTTTAAAAATATTCTCAATCCATCTTTTTCGTTTATCAATCGGAAATAAATACTGCTTTGATGAGTTATTACCAATTCCGATAATAATACGGTCAAACAGTGATGTGGCACGAATGACAATATCAACATGCCCATTATGAATCGGATCGAAAGAACCCGGGAAGAGTGCTGTTTTCATTTTTACTTTTTGGTTGTGCAAAGAAACTGAAGGTTGAATTTCCAAAACTCCTGGATTCAGTAAAATCAGGTGAACTGTCAAATTTTTCTTTATAAAAATGCTCAAGAATCAACAGCCCGCCAGGCTTCAAGCAGGTTTTTAATACCAGACTGATTAATAACTTATATTTTTCACGTTTTAATTCAAAAGGCGGATCAGCAAAGACAATATCAAACTGAGATTGCCTGTTCTTGAGAACCCGGAAGACCTCTGAATGGATAATTTCAATGTCTGCCTGGGGAAAAAGAATAGCTGCCTTTTTCATAAACTTGATGCATTCTTTGCTTTCATCTACAAAAACAACATGAGCAGCACCAGCTGAAACCAATTCAAATCCAACACTACCGGTTCCGGCAAATAAATCCAGAGCTGAAATGCCATTGATCTGAATCCGGCTTCGCAGCATATTAAACAATCCTGACCTAGCAAAATCGGTTGTTGGGCGGGTATCTTTCAAATATCCTGAGGGAAGCCCCCTGCCCCGGTACATTCCGCTAATTATTCGCATAATCCGGCATTTACCAGGGCTGGAAACAGATAAGCGGATCCCTTATTTCTGGATTGATTCAATAAATCAATTGCAACCATTGCGGGGATATAAGACCGCAGCGTTCTAAGAATAGATGTATCTTCAGGGTGAGCTGAGAAATAAACCGTTCTCTTAAGTAGATTAATTTCAGCCTGCTCCAAAGCTGCCAGGATATAGTAAGCCGTATCAACCGTAGACTCTGCAGGAAATACATTATACATGAAAGGTATCGCATTTTTAATGATAAAAATTTCCAATTGACTGTTATCAAGAATAAAGTAGATGCTCTCCTCCTTTAACTTATCATGATTCATCATCCACTTAAGAACAGCCATACAACGGTGCGTAATAAATGCCCCTGGAAAATATTTCCTAACCAACGCATGACTTTGGACCGGGAATGGGAAAAGTACAGAAACTGGGAAGTCCCGAATTCTACTTGTCATCCATTCAAACCCCGGTTCGGCCTGCACTAATCCTGCTCTGACAAGTTCTTCCTTTTCAGAAAAAGCAGGCGGCATTAGCAACGCATTCTTATATCCACTCAGTACAACCGATGATTGCTCGAGAACAAGTGATAATAATTTACTTTGAGTAACTAACTCTTCATGGTTAAAACCCGGATGCAATTCCCATATTTCGTAAGCCACTGGCTCACCGGCTGCAAGCTGAACAATTGAAAAACGGGAATCAGAAATTTCTATCCCCCTCAGTGAATGAACAGCATGTTCAAAACCATCACTATAGAAGGATTGCACTAGAAGTTTATTCCCAATTTCCTGCATTGGTTGGTTCAGTCATTGAGCCGACCTTGAGTACCTGGTTGGGGTCGAAGGGTTTAGTATCAATTACCTCAAAAACAGCAACCATTACATTCCCTTTTTCAATTTTTCCGGCAGAGAGTTTAAATCGTGCTCCGTCACTCATGGGGATTACCGGTAACGAATCAATTGAGGATTCCCTGCCTTTAAATAGAGAATCACGTACTGGAACATAACTCGTATCCCGGATTGCAACTACGGTACTATCTTCAGGATCGCCAATTAACTTCACTAATGTAAAGTTGCCTGTTTTTGCAAAAGCAATCAGTGAATCAAAGTTGTCAGCATAATAACCCTTTTCAACCTTAAAAGCCAACTGTAGTGTACGAATGTCTTTCAAACGATCAATCACTTTTGCATTATGTGCTTTCTTTTCCTTCTGCCAGTCAATGGGGTCCTTAATACTTTTATAAATCAAAACAGCCAGAACGATGCTAACTACTGAAAGTACTATTTGAGCTATTTTCATATAGGTATTATAGTTTTAAAGAGTGTGTAAAACTAATATTTTCTAAATACCCGGGATGAATACCCTTTTCAGGATATTTTCCCTTGACGGTACTGAAGAACTCCAGAATGTGAAGCATATCCTTTTCAATTTCTCCACTCACATCGAATGGTTCCCTGATTCTTACTTCTTTATCAGCATAATCAAAGCCGACCATGACTACCGGAATATTCAGTTTAGCAGCAATATAATAGAATCCGGTTTTGAACTTTTCTGTTTTTTCCCGGGTTCCCTCCGGAGCTATACAAATCGAAAACCGGTTATGTGAATCATAAATTTTCACCACCTCATCAACCATATTAGTACTCCTGGCACGGTCAACGGGGTAACCTCCCAGATAACGGAATAACCCGCCAAACGGGAATCTGAACAATTCCTTTTTGCCCAGATATTTAGTATCAATTTTTAAAATACTTCGCGCAGCAAGTCCCACCATAAAATCCCAGTTGCTGGTATGGGGAGCAACAATCATAACATATTTTTTCAGGTCGTCCGGAATGGATCCGCTTATTTTCCAACCAGCTAACCGGAAAAAAAATTTGTATATCAGCCGAAACACCGGGTAAAGATAAGCGTTGCCTGGCCAATGGTGAAAACCGCCTGATAAAAGTAATTTTAGCCAGGTACTGCAACTACCTAACAATTGAAAAATGAGAACTGACTTTGCTCACACTTTAATGTGATTCATATCGGTAACCAAATCACTTCCTTTTCGTTTTCTTTACAGCACAATATGAATGCGCATGAACACAACAAAACTTAGTTTTTATTTATCTCTTCTTGCCGGTGTAGTACTATTGACTTCCTGTAAAAGAGATACTAAAGTAGAGGATGACCCCCAGCCTAAAAACAACAATGTAATGGTTAGCCTCTCATTTGAATGTGATGGTAAAGCAATTACTAAGGATGTTTTTGATTATACCAACGATGCCGGGAATAACTATTCTGTCAACAGATTGCAGTTCTATCTCTCGGAATTTGTATTTAAGCAATCAAACGGAACAGAGGTTACTGATGAGTCAGCGATTTATGTTGATTATTTTGAAAATAAAGGAATGAATTTCACATTGGGAAAAATTCCATTTGGCGAATATGATGAAATCCGCTTTTGCATTGGATTACCTCCATCATTGAATGTTACGGATGCTTTGCCCAATACACTTGATAATGTCAATATGGCCTGGCCGGTAATGATGGGCGGAGGCTACCATTTTATGAAAATGGAAGGAAATTTCAACACCCCTTCATCAACCTATGGCTATGCAGTCCATCTTGGCAAGAATGCTTTTCTGGTCAGGATCAAGATACTGCAACATTTCTCATTCAGTACATCAAATCAAAAACTGAATATGAAAATGAATATTAATGAGTGGTTCCGTAATCCTCATCTGTATAATCTGGATGTGGACGGGAATTACACAATGGCCAATGATACATTGATGGCTAAAATTGCTGAAAACGGTACAGATGTATTTACACTATGGTAAAAAAAATTATATTTCTCACAGCAGCTGTCAGTTTGCTAATTGTTACTTCTTGTAAAAAAGAAAAGGATGATACTAATTTTAACGGGGCTCCATATAACCCTACCCCCTATTCAATTACTATTCCTGCCCATTTTCCTCAACCGATAATTCCTGCTTCAAATGCCACTACTGTTGAAGGGGTAAAACTTGGCAGAATGCTCTATTATGATCCGCTGCTTCACCCGACTAACTCAATGTCCTGTTCAAGTTGCCATTTTCAGGAATTCGGATTTTGTACTCCAACAAATGAAGTGATGCCACATGTGAACCTGATTTATAGTAATAATTTTCTATGGAATGGAATGATTAGCGGAACACTGGAAGATGCCATGCGATTTGAAGTTAATGACTTCTTTCAGGCTGACATGAGCAAATTCCAGAATCATCCGGATTATCCCCGGTTATTTTTTGAAGCATTCGGGAGTTCAACCCCTACCGCTGAAAATGCAGCCAAAGCACTGGCTCAGTTTTTTAGAACGATGATTTCCAGTGATTCAAAATTTGACAAATTCCTGCGGCATCAGACTGTTTTAACAATGGAAGAAGCCATTGGATTCAATATGTTTTTTACCGAAAAAGCTGACTGCTTTCATTGTCATTCAATTCCTCTTACTTCTGACTACCAGTTACATAATATCGGTTTAGATTCTGTTTTTAACGGAGTGAATGTGGGTCATTATGCAAACTCCGGTAACCCGGCTGATCTCGGAAAATTCAGAACTCCATCCCTTAAGAATGTTGCTTTACAGTCAGCATTTATGCACGATAACCGGTTTTCAACACTTGAAGAAGTTGTTGAATTTTACAACAGCGGGGTTAAGCATTCTCCATCACTGGATCCGATTATGACAAAACCGGGAAAAGAAAACGGACTGGGTTTAACGGCTTATGACAAGTATTGCCTGGTTCAGTTTCTGAACACAATGACAGATACTGTTTTTCTGAATAATCCGGCATTAAGTAGTCCATTCTGATAAATTTTCCAACAGCAGATAGATACCTTTGTCTGCTGATATGCTTCCGAACTACGATACCATTACCGCTCTTGCAACTGCACCAGGCAAAGCAGCTATTGCTGTAATTCGTATTTCAGGAAAAGAAGCATTTCCTGTAATTGAAAAGATTTTCAGAAAAAAAAATAAACCTGTATGCTTCACTCAGATTGACTCGCATACCGTTCACCTAGGTACATTGGTTGATGCTGATACCATTATTGACGAGGTATTAATTACTGCTTTTAAATCTCCAAACTCTTTTACCGGTGAAGATATCATAGAGATTTCATGTCATGGATCTCCCTTTATTATTCAGAAAATAATAAAACTGCTGTTAAACAACGGAATCCGTACAGCCAATCCGGGTGAATTTACATTAAGAGCATTTCTAAACGGGAAAATGGATCTCTCGCAGGCAGAAGCTGTGGCAGATCTGATTGCTTCATCTTCCGAAGCTGCTCATCAGCTGGCTCTGAATCAGATGAAAGGGGGGGTCTCAAAAGCCATTGGCCTGCTTCGTGATGAACTGATTGGTTTTGCCTCGCTCATTGAACTTGAATTAGATTTTAGCGAAGAAGATATTGAATTTGCTGACCGTAAACAGCTTGAGCTTACCATCGAAAGAACACTTAACCGGATTCAGATGTTGATCCACTCATTTGAAACCGGAAATGCAATCCGTAACGGAATCCCGGTTGTAATTGCCGGAAGACCCAATTCAGGGAAGTCAACTCTGCTAAACAACCTGCTTCAGGATGAAAGAGCCATTGTCTCTCCCATAGCCGGTACTACCCGCGATACCATTGAAGAAGAAATGATTTTTGATGGAATCCGGGTCAGATTTATTGATACTGCCGGAATCCGTCATGCAAAAGATGAAATCGAAAAAATCGGAGTTGAACGAACTCTTGAGAAAATAAAACAAGCCCGTATTGTTATTTATCTCTTTGATATGAATGAAATGACAGTTGATGAGGTTGAACATGAAATTCAGAGTTTGAAATCATCGGCATCTGCTCATACTGAATTTATCACTTGTGCCAATAAATCAGATCTCGTTTCAGAGGATATAAAAAAGAAATTCCAATCGTTGAACGGTCTTTTCATTTCAGCCAAATATGAAAAAGGAATTGAAGAATTAAAAAGAAAATTGTCAGAACCCTTTCTGCTTGGAATAAAGGAAGCCGGGCCGCTTGTTATTACCAATTCACGACACTACGAAGCATTAATTCAGACAAAAGCTTCACTTGAAGCTGCTCTGCAGGGATTAAAAGACCACCGTTCACACGATTTGATTGCAGCAGATCTGCGGCATGCCCTGAATCAGCTTGGTCTGATTGCAGGTACCATTACCACAGAAAACCTGCTGGATCATATCTTTAGCCACTTTTGTATCGGAAAATAAATTTTATTGTTTCTGCTGACAGGCTGATCTTTTCTACTTTTGAAAAATAATGACATCACTCCTGCCTGTATTGTCTGAGTTCAGAGATTCACTGATGCTCGGAGTTCAGAATTATCGCAGCCAGGTTGATTGTGCCCTAGCTGAAGTCATCGGCCGTGCCTATTCAAAAAACAGCTGGTTTACTCCAGAGAATCAGTTACGGATGCTGGAGTCAATTACTGCCATGCTCGAAGAAAATAAATTAAAGAACTGGCTGGCTCAGTATGCTGAACGTCCATTCTCATCACAGAAAAAAAATATTGGAATTATCATGGCAGGTAATATTCCTGCTGTTGGGTTTCACGATTTATTATGTGTTCTGAGTTCGGGTAACCAGGCAAGTGTCAAACTTTCTTCAGATGATTCTATCCTTGTTAAATGGTTGGGTGAGTTGCTGGTCTCACATTATAAAAACTGGAAAGACTCCTTATGGTGGGTTGAGAAAATTCATAAACCCGATGCAGTTATTGTAACCGGAAGCAATAACACTGCCAGGTATTTTCAGTATTACTTCTCGTCCATTCCTCATATTATCCGAAAAAACAGAAACGGAGTTGCCATACTAACCGGAAAGGAAAGCAAAGAAGAGCTGATTGCTCTGGGACATGACATTCTGGATTATTTCGGACTGGGTTGCCGGAATGTTTCAAAGCTATACGTTCCGCCAGGTTATTCCTTTAATAACCTCTTTGAAGTGTTGCAGTCGTGGGGTGGTTTAATGCAGCATAACCGCTACATGAATAACTACGATTACTACAGAGCTGTATTCCTGCTCAATAAAATTAGCTTTTTGACTAACAACTTTGTAATTCTCAAAGAAGATGTGAGCATTGCATCCCCTGTTTCAGTACTGCACTTCAGTTATTATGAGAATGAGAAAGCACTCCGACAATGGCTATCTGATCATTCTGAACTGATCCAATGCATTGTTTCACAACAGCCCGGTGATATTCCTTTTGGTAAGACTCAGCAACCCGGATTAGAAGACTATGCCGATGGTTTGAATACAATGAGATTCTGTTTGGACTGCCAGGTTGCCTCTTAAAAGCACTTGCTATACAAGTCGCTTTACCAACATTGCTTTTGTTAATTTCTAATTCATCCGGCCAATACTTTTATGCAGGCTGCGTTTAATTTTGACTTATGAGAATTCAGGACAGGTTAAAACAAGCACTTCCATACCTAAAAAACAAATACGTTATTACCCTTATCCTGTTTTTAGTCTGGATTTCATTTTTTGATCAAAACAGCCTGATTACTCAATACCGATACCGGAAACAACTTAACGAACTGGAAGAAAAGAAAGCCTATTATCTGACCGAAATAGAAAAGAACAAACAAGATCTGGATGCGCTGATGGGTGACAAAAAGAAACTGGAAAAGTTTGCCCGTGAAAAATACTTGATGAAAAAAGAGAATGAGGATATCTTTCTGATTATTGAGAAAGAACCTGAAAAAAGTAATCAGAGGCGCTGACCAACCCGATTTACCATTTCATTTTTCCAGCTGGAAAAAGTTCCATTGATAATGCGTTGCCGTGATTCTGTAACCAGCCACCTGTAAAAAGCAAGATTATGAAGTGTAGCTATTCTGGCTGCTAGCAGTTCATGACTAACGAACAAATGCCGGAGGTATGCTTTTGAATAGGATTCATCTACAACAGATGCTCCCCCCTCCTCGATAGCTGAAAAATCATCTTTCCATTTTTTATTCCTCATATTCATAATCCCATTTCGTGTAAAAAGCATTCCATTTCGCGCATTACGGGTTGGCATCACACAATCAAACATATCTACACCCAGGGCAATACATTCCAGAATATTTGCCGGTGTTCCAACTCCCATCAGGTACCGGGGCTTTCCCTTGGGCAGTTCATGGCAGACTAATTCGGTTATTTCATACATTAACTGAGCAGGTTCACCCACCGACAGCCCGCCAATTGCATTTCCCTCTCGGTCAAAATCTGAAATTACTTTTGTTGATTCCCTTCTCAGATCACTATAAACACCTCCCTGCACAATTGGAAACAGCATCTGATGAAAGCCATACAATGGTTGTTGTGCATCAAAATGAACGCAGCAACGCGACAGCCAGCGATGTGTCAACTGCATGGATTTCCGGACTTGAAGATGCGAGGCAGGATAGGCTGTACATTCATCAAAAGCCATAATTATATCCGCACCTATGATTCGTTGAATATCAATTGATGTTTCGGGCGAGAGAAACTGTTTGGACCCGTCAATGTGAGAATTGAACTTTACACCAACTTCGGTAATCTTTCTCGTTTGACTAAGTGAAAATACCTGGTATCCACCACTATCTGTCAGCAACGGTTGATTCCAGTTCATAAAGCGGTGCAGGCCTCCTGCTTTAGCAAGAACTTCAGTGCCCGGACGCAGCATCAGGTGATAGGTATTTCCAAGAATAATCTGAGCTTTAACATCTTCAATCAGATCATGCTGATCAATGCTTTTTACCGTACCTGCTGTCCCGACAGGCATGAATATGGGAGTCTGAATTCTGCCATGAGCAGTAGTAAAGACAGCAGCACGGGCCCAGCTTTCTGAATCAGTAGCTTCTATTGAGAAATTCGTTTTCAACTAAAAACAGCTTGTTGATATTTTGCCAAATGTATGAAGCATCTGTCAGTGATGCACCAGTAGCTTTGTCCATCAATGATGTTTCTTCCTGAAGATACGGTTATCCGCATTATTTTCCTAGTGGCATGCAGTGCTGCCTTAATTCAGCTTGTTTACTACCTGACTGTTTTCAGCAAACTTGCCTTTTACAGGCCAAAACAGAAAACAGTGAATCCGGAACCATTTTCAATCATCATTGCTGCTAAAAATGAGTTGAACAATCTTCGTAATTTTCTTAGCCAGGTACTTGAACAGGAACACGAAACCTTTCAGGTTGTAGTTGTAAATGATTGTTCATGGGATGGATCAGAAAAAGCACTGGAAGAATATGCTGATGCCTACAGCCAGTTAAAAGTCATAACCCTGATTGAGCAGGAAAAATACAGGCATGGGAAAAAATTTGCCATAGCCATCGGAATTAAAGGTGCAGAAAACGAAAAGCTGGTTTTTACCGATGCTGACTGCTATCCGGCATCTTCAAAATGGGCTTCACTTATGGCCTCACCGTTAGGCGATACAACGCAGATTGTTCTTGGATACGGTGCGTACCGCAGGGAATCCAATTTCCTGAACTACTGGATCCGTTATGATACGGCATTTAATGCAATGCAATATCTCTCCTTTGCACTGGCAGGCATGCCCTACATGGGCACAGGCAGAAATCTGGCTTATACAAAATCCTTGTTTTTTAAAAACAAAGGTTTTGCCAGGCATCAGCACATTCTTTCAGGAGATGATGACCTATTTGTAAACCTTACTGCAACAAAATCAAATACTGTTATTCAGCTTCAACCGGAATCGTTTACCTATTCAATAGCCAAAAAATCCTTTTTTCAATGGTGGGCTCAAAAGCGCAGGCATTTAAGTACTTCTGCTTATTACAAAATAAGCCATCGCTGGTTGCTAGGTTTGTTTTTTTTGTCACACTTTTTATTTTATGCTTCTTTTATTGCTTTGCTGATTCTGAAAGCTGATTACCGGTTAGCAGCCGGTGTTTTTGCAGTACGGATGCTGGTTCAATGGCCTGTTACGGCATTGTCATTAGCAAAACTTAAAGAAAAAGGATTGTTGATATTTACTGTATTCTTTGATGCTTTTATTACACTAATCTACCCTATTTTGGCATTGTCGAACCTGATTAATAAAAAATATAAATGGAAGTGAAAAAGAAAGCCGCTCCAAAAAAAACAGTTACTGAGACAATGAAACCGAATTTCTCTGAAAAAGCGGCTCATGATTACCAGTTGATTCAGCAGGCATTGAATAATGCTGACCAGTCTGCGTATGCAGAACTGATGGATCGCTATCGTGATTCAATTTATTTTATGTTGTTAAAGATGGTTAACAACCGCGATGATGCTGATGATCTTACTATTGAAGCATTCGGGAAAGCTTTTAAGAAACTAAGACAGTACACTCCGGATTTTGCTTTCAGTACATGGCTGTTTAAGATTGCAACCAATAACTGTATAGATTTTATCCGGAAAAAAAAGAAAATGATTATGACCTACGACCGTACAATCACAACCAATGACGGGTCAGAAATCATAATCGAGGTCAGGTCTGAGCGAATGACACCTGAAGAAGAATTAATCCGTGAACAGAAAATCAAAATTATGCGTGAAGTAGTTGAGCAACTTAAACCCCGCTATCGTCAATTAGTGGAGCTTCGCTATTTTAAGGAATATTCGTACGAAGAAATTGCTGAAATCATGAAACTTCCTTTAGGAACAGTAAAAGCACAATTATTCAGAGCTAGGGAATTTCTGTTTCAGATTATTTCCAACCAATCGGACGAAATCTGATTCATGTCGGATCACAACTATCGGATTGAAGTTTCAAAAACAGCCCGTTATACAATTTCAGGTGACCTGAAGCAGCCTGTCAGCAACCTTTGGATTGTTTTGCACGGTTACTCTCAGCTGGCACCTTCGTTTATTCTAAATTTTGAACCTGTTATCAAACCGGGTATCCTCATTGCTGCACCCGAAGCCTTGTCACGCTTCTATATGAAAGGATATTTCGGAAATGTAGGAGCCTCGTGGATGACTAAAGTTGAGCGTATGGATGACATTACTGATAATATCCGCTACCTTGATTTACTTTATAATGATCTTCTGAAACGATTAAAAGGAATCCCCGATAAGATTATTGTATTTGGATTCTCACAAGGAGGTGCTGCTGCCGCCCGTTGGGCTTTCCTGACGGACAAACGGGTAGATGAACTGATTATTCATTCATGTGAATTTCCAAAAGACATTGATGAAAATATAATTCTACAATTTGCAAAGAAGTCAAGAATATGGTTTGTTTACAGCAATCAAGATGAATTTGTTGATGAGGAAGTATTTGAAAAGGATTTTGAATATCTCCGACATCATAAAATTCCTTTTATTCCGTTTCGTTTTGACGGGAAACATGAACTCAAGCCTGATGTCATCTCTGCATTAAACCAGAAGATTACAGTACCTTGAACCACCATCATGAAAATACCTTTATTATCTGCTGAGTTGTTCCTATGAAAATTGCAATGCTCTCTGTTTTTTATCCCTACCGCGGAGGAATCGCACAATTCAGCGGCAGATTATTCAGAGAACTGGAGAAAGAACATGAAATAAAAGCTTTTAATTTTTCAAGACAGTACCCTTCCTTTTTATTTCCGGGTAAAACACAATTTGTTCAGCAGAATGATGCTTCCGGCAGTATGGTAACCGAAAGATCGCTGGATGCGGTTAATCCATTGAGCTGGTACAGAACTGCATCACTCATCCAAAAGTGGCAACCCGAATTGTTTATTTCCAGATTATGGATGCCGTTCTTCGGTCCGGCTTTCGGCACAGTTGCTTCATTTTTAAAAAAGAAATGTATCCGGATTGCTATACTCGACAATGTCATTCCTCATGAAAGGCATGCCGGTGACCTGTTATTAACTAAGTACTTTCTGAACAGACATGACGGATTTTTAGTCATGAGTTCGCAGGTTGCCGAAGACTTGAGAAAATTAAAGTCTGATGCGCAATTCCGATCTTCTCCTCATCCGCTTTATGATCATTTTGGAAGTAAGGTCTCGCGAGATGAAGCCTGTCGGAAACTCAACATTGATCCTGATAAAAAGATCTTGCTATATTATGGATTTGTCAGAAAATACAAAGGACTGGATTTATTGCTTGAAGCATTCTCAAAACTGGATAACTCATACCAGCTGATTATAGCAGGAGAATGGTACGAGGACTCAAAATCATCTGAAGAAAAGATCAGCCACCTGGGCTTATCAGATCGCATTATCTTTCTGAACCGATACATTGGAATGGAAGAAACAACTCTGCTTTTTTCAGCAGCTGATGCGTGTACACTCTCTTATTTGCAGGCTACCCAGAGCGGAGTAGCTGCTATTGCTATGTATTACGAGGTGCCGCTCATTGTTACACGTGTTGGTGGCTTGTACGAGCAGGTAGAGCAATATAAGACCGGCTTGATCTGCTCCGAACTGAATCCGGCAAGTTTTGCTAAAACAATTGAGAATCTTTTTGCACCCAAAGACCCTATTGCCTTGAAAGAGAATTTCAGGAAGCTTAAAAACGATTTGTCATGGCCGCGATTTAAAGGCGAACTGTTGAGTCTTTACAACTCATTGAAGAGATAACGGACTCAAGATTTTTTCTTAAAGGCTTCAATTGCATTTCTGGTGAATGCAGACAATACAAGCTGACCACTCATCCCTGCTCTTTCCGGTAATAGGGTATCCCAGCTCTCAGTACCTTCCCAAAATATTTTTTTCAGCATTTTCATTGCTTCCGGATTGCTGAATTTCAGATTTTCCACTAGTTTACTCACTGCTAGGTCCACCTTCTCAATTGTATCATGGACTTCAGCAAACAATCCATGCTGCTCTGCCCACTGAGCCGATTGCCATTGGGTAGCATGAACAGTTAATTTAGTAAATGCTGATTTACCCATCTTTCTTTCTACTGCCGGGCCAACGACAAACGGGCCAATACCAACTGCCAGTTCGCTCAGTTTTACAAAAGCAGAAGAATGTGCAATTGCATAATCGGCTGATGCTGCAAGTCCAACCCCCCCACCAACAGCTTTTCCCTGAATACGAACAACAATAAACTTAGGTGCTTTACGCATAGCATTTATTACTCTAGCAAAGCCTGAAAAGAAAGTCATTCCCTGCTCTTCATTTTCAATTTGCAATAATTCATCAAATGAGGCACCGGCACAAAAAACTTTTTCACCTTTACTTTGAAGTACGATTACTTTAACACTGGCATCATTCCCCGAAGCAGTAATTTCTTTAGCTAAATCAATAAGCAGGCTTCCGGGCAGTGAATTGCTTTGCGGATGAAAAAAAGTAATATACGCAACTCCTGCCTTCTGATGTACTTCGACACTTCCGTTTTGATTCATCCTAAAATTTGCCTCTTTTCATTTTCAAATTCGCCTTCAGTCAGGATATTTTTTTCCCGAAGCCTGTTTAATCTTTCAAGTTGCTCTAGCTTGGATTCTATATTTCTAAGACTGTTTACAGCGTTGCTGCCTTTGTCAGCAGTATTCTTAGTTTCGGGCATTACCGAAGATTTCTTTTTACCTAGATTTCTGACAAACCATACCAGGGTAATCAGCAAGAGAAATCCAACAATTGAATTAAATACAATCAGGATACGGTTACTTTGATCAAGTTTCAGATTATGTTCCTTAAACTGACTAAGCCTGGTGTTAAGTGCATCATTCTCAGATTGCATGGCATCAATAGTTGAGTCCCGGTCAGTAAGACGGGCAGTTTGCTGGCTAATAGTCTGATGCGCCCTCGTAAGCTGGTCGGTCAGTTGGGCATTAAGCTCTGACAAACTATCAATCCTGGATTCTGCCTTTTTCATCTGAGAATAAACAGCAGCTGCCGTTGGACGTTGACCCTGAGCTACCAGTGTAAAGCATGCAAGAATAAATGTTAAAATACCTTTCATTTCCTTTTTGTAGCGATTCCAAGGCAAAAATCAGAATTTATTTATTTTAAGTCATATTCAAATGGTAATATGGCTTGAACTCCAGATTGTCCGAAATACTTTCTGACAGTTTGAATTAACTGTCTCTCCTGTTTGTCAAAACCTGAAAACGATAATTTCGCTTCAGCCGTCATACCAGCCAATAATTCTTTAACCGGATCTGCCTGCTCGGGCAATTCAACAACTTTATATTCACTGATCTCGGCCATTCTTGCAGCACATTCAATTGCATCTGTAAATCCTCCAATACGATCAATCAGACCAATACCCAGTGCATCTGAACCTGCCCATACTCTCCCCTGGCCGATACTGTCAACAAATGCCTGATCCAGCCTTCTTCCTTCAGCTACTTTACGGGTAAACTCGTCATAAATCCTTTCAATCATACTCATAATCTTATTCCGCTCAGCCGGAGATAAGGGGTGTGTCATCAGTCCCAAATCTGCAAATTCCCCCGTTTTATAACTATCTGTTGTAACACCAAGCTTATTTTTCAAAAAATTTTGTATATTAAATATTAAACCAATAACACCAATTGAACCGGTAATTGTATTTGGATCTGAAAAGATTGAATCGGCTGCACAGCTGATATAATATCCACCGGAAGCAGCTACATCACCCATACTGATAACAACAGGTTTTTCCGCTTTAGCCAGTTTAATTTCCCGCCAGATCACATCCGAAGCAAGCGCACTTCCTCCGGGCGAATTCACTCTAAACACAATTGCCTTTATTTTATCGTCATTCCGGGCAACACGAATTGCATCAGCAATCTTATCTGAACCAATTGATTCGTCATCTCCATCTCCTGATGCAATAGCTCCGGTTCCAAAAATAAAGGCGATTCTGTCTTTTTGATACTTCAAATCCTTCTTTGGAACATGTTGGTACTTAGCAAGCGAGATTAAATCGGGCTTTTCAGTTGCTTTTTTACCGGTTTGGTTCTGAAGAATTGCAATAACCTGGTCTTCATAAGTTAACCGGTCAATCAATTTGCTTGCTAATGCCTTTTGGGGATCCATACCCACCACACTGTCAGCAGCTAACTGAACAGCTTCAGGCGAAAGTTTCCGGGAAGCTGCTATTTCCATTACTGAGTGCTTCCAGAATGCATCTACCATTGTTTCTAATTGCAACCTGTTTTCAGGACTCATTTTATATTCAGTATAACTTTCTCCTGCACTTTTGTATTTACCATGCCGGATTAGTTGCGGATCAATATCCAGTTTATCAAAAAGGCCCCTCAGAAATGTTAATTCAATTGAAAAGCCTCTGAAATCAACTGCTCCCTGGTCGTTCATAAATATTGAATCTGCAACCGAAGCCAGGTAATATGCACCTTGGTCATAGTAATCGGCATAACTAAAGACAAATTTTCCGGAAGCCCTAAATCTTTTTAACGCATTTCTGATTTCTTCAATACTGGCCAATCCTGCTGAAACCGTTGCGCTATGCAGATAAATACCCTTGATATTGTCATCCGTTGCTGCTTTATTAATGCAATTAATAATTTCGTAAAGACCGGGCTGGGTGTTGGCTTTCAGAGTCTGCCAGTCAAAGTTGGATAATGGATTCTTTGATGACCTTTCTTTTATCGGCTGATTCAGTTTAATCTCAAGTACATGTGGAGTTTTCAGAGTTACACTTTTTTCAGAACTGAAGGATGAGAAAACAAAAGACAGAAAAGCAATTAGTAGGAAAAACAAGAGAATGCTTCCAACAATAACACCAAGTACAGAAGCAAAGAAGAATTTGAAGAATTGTTTCATAAAACTAAAGATTATCAAAGAGAAAAAACAAAGGTTTGTTTGTTCTATTCATCTGCAAACTTATCAAAATAAGAAATTGTAAAAGGTCAATACTTTTGTGCAATGTCGGTTATTACAAACGAAGTGGTTTTGCTTGCAGGTTGCAATAAAGGTAATTGTATGGCAAACTTCTCAAAAGCCAGGGAATTTCTTGAACGCATGGACCTTACCATCTACCTGGAATCGGGCTTTTACCAGACCTCCCCTTGGGGAAACAGCAATCAACCTGATTTCATAAACCAGGCTTGGTTAGCCAAAACAAGACTTAACCCTCAACCTTTATTAGTAGCTTTGAAAAAAGCTGAAATTTATTCAGGCAGAACCTGCCTCACAAAATGGGGTCAACGGGAAATGGATATTGATATCCTTTTTTTCAACAGCCTGACCTTGAGTTCTCCATCCCTTAATATTCCTCATCCTCATTTGCATGAAAGGCGGTTTGTACTTGAGCCATTGAATGAACTAATCCCTTCCTTTATTCATCCGGTGTTCAAGAAAGCGGTTAATACCCTTTTAAATGAATGCCAGGACAAGTGTACTGTGAAAAAATTGAATTTAATTACCACGCAGAAAACATGAGTCTGAAAGCAGGAAATTACATTGTTATTGAAGGAAATATTGGAGCTGGGAAAACAACTCTGGCAGAAATGTTGGCGCTCAAATTTAATACTTCACTCATTCTGGAATCCTTTTCTGAGAACACTTTTCTGGCTCAATTCTATAACGATCCTTCCCGGTTTGCCTTTCCCTTAGAAATGTCATTTCTGGCAGAACGCTACAGGCAACTTTCTCACACTTTTAATAAAAAGGATAAAAGGGAAATCATTGTATCTGATTACTATTTCAGGAAGTGTCTTCTCTTTTCTCAAATAAATTTATCCTCTCAGGAATTCCGCCTTTTTCGTGAATTTTATGAATTACTTGAGGCTCAATTGCCTAAACCCGACCTGATTGTTTTCCTGAAGAAGGATGTTCCTATATTAAAAAAAAACATTGAAAAGCGAGGCCGTTCCTTTGAGAACCGGATTAGTAATGAATACCTTGAGCAACTTAATACTGCATATGTAGTATTATTAAATGACCTGCAGCATTGCGGTATTCCATCTTTGACGATTGAGAGTAACCATCTTGACTTTAAACATGATATTCTGGCTTTCACACAGGTTGTAAATCAGATCATGGCTTCAGTTGATATTGTTAATAATTCAGTATCAAGTCAATAATTTTTTTTCATAATAGGATAACATTATTTATACTTGCACCCATTCATAAACCTAAAACATTTTAAGATGAAATTAAAAATTATATTGGTTTCTTTTTTAATGCTGATTACAAGTTCAGCAATTATTGCTCAAAGCACATCATCATCTTCTTCACGGTATGGCTTGCCAAACCGGAATGATTTTGACAAATGGTCAATTGGTGTTCATGTCGGTCCAAACTATTTTCAGGGTGATATTCAAAAGAACTCAGAAAATAATAACAGTTTAAAAGAGCTTCCATTTGATCTGATGTATGGAGCCCATGTTGCTTATCAGTTTACGCATACTTCAGCAATCCGGGCAGGAGCAACTTTTGGAAAATTTTCTGGTGAAAGTGAAGAGGCCATTCGTTCAGGCATGAAAGAATACCTTTATACCTATGAAAGCCCGGTAAAAGAGTATTTTATTGACTTTGTGTTTACATCCGGAAATATCAGCTATTTAAAAAGAAACAAAAAGTTTCACTTATTGGGTTCCATTGGTATCGGAATATTCAACTTTGATGGTGAACTCAAAAATATTGATCCAAAAATCGGAGCATCACCAAGCAATCCCTTTCTGGCTGTTCAAACCGGAAATGTTACTGAAGGGATGATGACGCTCGGGCTAGGTTTTAAATACCGGCTGGGAAAACGTTTTGATGCCGGTTTGACCTATGATTTCAGAAAAACTTTTACCGATAAAGTTGATGGAATAAACAAGCCTACGACAGAAAGTGATAACTATTCAATGTTGAACCTGAATATTAACTATACATTTGGCAAGAAAAACCAGCAGATGGAATGGGTCAATCCTGTTGAGATTGTTTACAACGATATGGCTGAATTAAAGGATAAGATGGATTTGCTTTCAGGCGATAAGGATAAAGATGGAGTTTCTGACATTTTTGACAAGGACAATTCTACTCCCGAAGGTGTAAAAGTTTATGGTGACGGAACAGCAGTAGATACCGATGGTGACGGTATTCCTGATCATTTAGATTCTGATCCTTTCAGCACAAAAGGTGCAACAGTTGATGCAACTGGTGCTGAAATTGACACCGATGGTGACGGAGTTCCGGACAGCCGGGATCTTGAACCCAATACACCAAAAGGTTCACTTGTCAACTTTCAGGGAATCGCAATTGGTGATAACCTGGCTTCTGCCGGTGGTGCCGGTTCCTATGCAAGCGGATGGCTTCCTTCAATTTTCTTTGATACTGATAAATCCAATATCAAATCCAACCAGCAAGACCGTATTCTTATTGTTGCCCGCATGCTCAAGAAAAATGATAAGCTGAAACTCAATATTATCGGCCATACTGACATTGATGCCGGTGAATCTTACAATCAAAAACTTGGACAGCGCAGAGCAGATGCTGTTAAAGATAACCTGATTAAGGTTTATGGAATTGATGGCTCACGACTGACTACCGAATCCCGTGGAAAGACTGAGCAATTTGCAAAAGGTAATAAAGCAATGAACCGCAGGGTTGAGTTTGAAGTTGCCAAGTAATTTCTCTAACTAGGTAAACGAGAAAAGGCTGTATTAATACAGCCTTTTCTCGTTTTTAGACATTCATCCATTTCTTAAACCAGGACATCAGAAAATAGATAGTAAAAAGATCATTGGTTACGTTTTTATCTCCGCTCCTTATTGTATTCACTAGCTTCCTTAATCCGGTTTGATCAAACAGACCCGTATTTGTACAAAATGACGCAAGATGTTTTTCAACATAATCAGTCATATAGCCACCTGCCCACTCACGCAGTGGAACTGAAAATCCCATTTTCTTCCGGTAAAGGATTCCTGTTGAAAGTATTTTCTCTAGTGATCTCTTCAGAATATACTTTGGTTCTTCATTATGAATCTTCAAATCAGAAGGAATACTTAAAGCATGATTCACCAATTTATAATTTAAAAACGGAGCCCGTGTCTCAACCGATGCAGCCATTCCTAAACGGTCAGCTCTGAACAAATAGCGATTGGTATCATTCATTTTAAAACCCAGATAACACATCCAGTCCAGGTCATCTTTCTCAGCTTTTTGCAGATTTTCAAATTGCTGTTTATATCCTTCAATAATCTCATAAGATGACCATAAGGCTGATCGTTTCTGAAACTTCTCACTCAGAAACTTTTTCTTCTGACTTTCCTTAAAACTACGTGCCGCTCCCCAGAAAAATTCCTGGTTTAAAGCTGCTCTGTGAAACATTTCAGTTGCCGGTGATGTCTCTTTTAGAAATCCGGCAGCACATGCTATCAGTTTTTTAACAGACTGTGGCAATCGGATGTATCTATGATAATGACGATAGTGCTTTAAATACCGGTTGTAATTCCTGTAACCGGCAAAAATTTCATCACTTCCGTCACCGGTTAGCACCACAATGGTACCTTCCTCTCTTGCCTTTTGAGCAATAAAGTAGATTGGAATACAGGTTGAATCAGCCAGGGGTTCATCAAAAATCTCAGCCATTCGCGGAACAAACTCGGTTATCTCAGATGCTGTTACAATTCTTTCAAAATGTTCGGTATTAAATTGTTTCGAGACTGAAGCTGCAAATTTCAGCTCATCGTAATCAGGCTGATTTTCAAAGCCGATTGAATAGGTTTTAATATTACCTGAACTTTTCTGACTCATTAATGCAACAACCGCACTGCTATCTACACCGCCACTCAGAAACGCTCCGACCGGAACATCACTTATCATCTGACTATGCACAGACTGCTTAAGTAGAGTATAAGTTTTTTCTGCCAGTTCCTGTTTAGAAACCTGCCTGTAATCAAAGTACTCAACTTCCCAATAGGGTTTAAAAAAACGGATTCCGCTGGCATCAACAGTCATCATGGTTGCAGGTGGCATTTTACTGATTCCCTTAAACATTGTAAAAGGAGGTGCCAACTGATTAAACGTCAGAAAATGATAAAATGCCTTTTCATCAAGGTCAGCTTTAATCCATGGAAGCTGGAGCAGCGACTTTAATTCTGATGAGAAGGCAAAAATTCCGTTATCAACTGAATAATATAACGGCTTCTCTCCAGCCCGGTCTCTTGCCAGGAATAATTCCTTCCTTTTACAATCCCATAGTGCAAAAGCAAACATTCCGTCTAATTGCTGCAAACACGAATACCCTGATTTTTCATATAAAGCAAGTAGAACTTCAGTATCACTTTGACTCTTAAACTGATAATCACTTACTTGCTTTCTTAGCTCACGGTAATTATAAATCTCACCATTAAAAGTAACTACATTGCCTTGCTGAGAGATCATGGGCTGGTGACCGGTTTGCGAAAGGTCAATAATACTAAGACGCTGATGTCCAAAAAAGACTTGTTCCTGTTCATCACTCCATTCACCCGAATCATCCGGTCCCCTATGGGAAACAGAATGGTTCATCCTTTTAATCAGATTTTTGGGATCGTGAATTTGTTGTCTGGAAAAATTATAAAAGCCATTAATACCACACATTGCAGATGTTGAAAATCAGTCTTCAAAAGTAAGGCTTCGGAAAAAAGATAGTGTACTAAATACAAATAACAGACAAAAGAATTTTCCTATTCCTCCTTTTTGTCTTATCCATTACTATTTTCGTTTAAAGTTTACACGTTCAGGCTAAAATCAACAAGCCACACTGACTTCAGGCATCAGATGGGCTTATTGCTGTGTACTGAAGGTTATTCTTTCACGACCTTAACCATTGTCTTCTGTTCACCTGTCTGTACTTCCAGAATATATAATCCGCTGGACGGGGGTAACTCCAGTTC
>JADLBQ010000085.1 GCA_020847635.1 Bacteroidia bacterium | reverse complement strand
CCGGTAGCAGCAAGGTTCGATGCTGTCCAAAGGTTATTCCGTCCGCTAATTGAAGAATTAAGAGTAGTTGTCATGGCTGTCTTTTGCCCCATTGTAAACATATTCTCACAAATACCATCCGAATAATCCATATAATTCATAAACATCTCACCGTTCGGACTTGTACCTGCACCACACATATTTACATGATACGGATGAGTTGCACAGCCATAATGAGCACCTTCTGCAGGCGGGGTATCACTAATAAAGTCATTCCCGCAATTTGAATCTCCCCAGATATGCCGCAACCCCAGCCAATGGCCAACTTCATGGCAAGCAGACCGAGCTCCATAATTGGAACTGGCAGCTGTTCCGATAGTACCGAAGAAATCATGTCTGAGTTCTACCCCATCGGTGGCTGCCAGACCTCCGGGGAACTGAGCAAATCCAACAATGATCCCGGAAACTCCGCTTGTATTTTCAATGCTTTTTACCACCCAAATATTAAGGTACTTATCCCTTGGCCAGTATGAAAGTGCCTTCACATTATTTCTGGCATTATTGGTCAGATGAGAGAATACCCGTACAATGCCATCAGTACAATTTCCTGAAGGATCCAGTTTTGCCAGACGGAATTCAACTTCGACATCTGCTGCAATTGATTTCCAAACTGCAGGTATATTGGTTGTATCAGCATTCAACCTTCTAAAATCATTATTCAAAACATCAATCTGGCTTTGAATCTGTGCTTTGGAGATATTTTCCGGACCTCCTTCATGAATTACATGCACAACCACCGGGATGATTTTGACAACTCCGGTCTGTCGTGCAACTCCACCATTTTCCTGAGCTTGCCGAATTTCATAATCAAGTAAATGTCGGTTAATAGCTATCTGTGGGTTTTCTTTTACCGATTCTTCATAGTAATACTGAGTCAAACACCGTTCTTCAAAATTGTGATTATGACGCTCTTGAGCTATAGCCTTAGTTAATGAGGAAATTAAAACAATCAGGCATACAATTGTAAGTTGTCTTTTCATTTGAATGATTTAAATATGTTAAAATTCGATGAGAGGCGTAAAATTAAGAAATTCCATTCAGGCTTACTGCAATTAAAGTCAAATTCTGTTTGCTGAATATCCAATAAGAAAAATCATCTGAAATCAGGCTTTCAGCCTGATTTCTACCGGACAGTGATCACTTCCCATAACATCCTGTTGAATTGAGGCTCCTTCAATTTTATGCTTCATCTCTTTGGTAACCATAAAATAATCAATTCGCCAGCCAACGTTTCGTTCACGCGCACGAGTAATTTGATCCCAGTAGGTATATTGTTCGGGCTCCTGATTAAACTCCCGGAAAATATCCACATAGCCCATTTCGACTATCTGATCAATCCAGGCTCGCTCTTCCGGGAGAAAGCCGGTTACCCTTGAGTTTTCTTTGGGTCGGGCCAGATCAATTTCCTTATGAGCTGTATTATAATCACCACAAATAATAAGGTTGGGCTGACTTTTTCTCAGTTTTTCGGCACGTTTGAAAACTTCAGCATAAAAATCAAGCTTATATTTCACTCTCTCCGGGCCACGTCCCCCGTTAGGAAAGTAAATATTAAAAAGAATGAAATTGTCGAATTCAAGTTCAATGAACCGCCCTTCACTGTCAAACTCAGGCAATCCCAATCCGGCTTTGGCTCTCTTGGGTTTATGCAAAGAATAAACCGCTACACCGCTATAGCCTTTTTTTTCGGCTGAGAAAAAATAACTTCTGTAATTATTGAAATGAATCATTTCATCGGTGAGTTGATCTTGCTGAGCTTTAATTTCCTGCAGGCAAAGAATATCAGGTTTAACTCTTGCCAACCATTCAGGGAATCCCTTTTTCCATATTGCTCTCAATCCGTTTACATTCCAGCTAATAATCCGCATATCCTTAGTTTAATTCCTTTTCTATTGCCGTGTCATACAGTTCACTGAAATAATTAATATTACTGAAACTTTCATCATCAACCAGTAAATCACCATGGGTTACAACACCTAAATTTGAAAAATCAATTCCCGATTCATACAGAAAATCAACAAACGAATCAAGCTTTGACTGGTTAACACTCACAATTACACGTCCCTGTCCTTCACCAAAAAGAAATGCATCTTTTCTGATTTCTTCATCAGTGGTAATATCAAACCCAAGATTTGAAGCCATTGCTGATTCAAGCAAAGCTATAAAGAGCCCTCCGTCACTAACATCATGAGCGGATGAAATCAATCCTTGTTCAACCAGCCTGATTATCACTTGTTGCATTGCATGCTCGTCTTCAAGATCAAAATAAGGTGCAGGTGAATTTTTTATATTGTGATAGGAGTAAAGGTATTCTGATGAGGCTATATCATCCGTTGATTTACCGATGAGGAATATCGAATCTCCGGCTTGCTTAAAATTTAGGGTCATGATTTTCATTTTGTCTTCTATGATGCCGAGCATTCCGATTGTCGGAGTGGGAAAAACCGGTGTTTCTTTATCACCTGTTTTTGAATGATTATAAAAGCTGACATTACCGCCTGTAACCGGAGTTTGAAATTTTATACATGCCTTGCTCATTCCTTTAATGGCATGAACAAATTGCCAGTAAACTTCTTTGTTGTACGGATTCCCGAAGTTCAGGCAATTGGTAATTGCTGAGGGTATTCCACCTGAACAAACGATATTACGTGCAGCTTCAGCTACAGCAATTGCACATCCGGTTTCAGCATCTCCATAAACATACCTGGGGTTGCAGTCAACTGTCAGTGCCAATGCCTTTTGGCTTTCTTTCAGGTTAACAATAGCGGCATCCGAAGGATGATTAGTACTCAGATTTACTGTTCCAACCATTGAGTCATACTGGTTATAAACCCATCGTTTGCTGGCAATGTTTGGATGACTTGCCAGGTGAATGGCAACAGCAAGTAGTTTTTCAGGGACCGGGACAGTTGCAGCATCGAATGCCTTATTCAGTTTTAAATAAGCCGGTTCGGCAAACTCTCTTTCATAAACCGGAGCACCTCCGCCTAAAACCAGGCTTTCTGCCGGAACCCTTGCAACCTCTTCACCCTCAAAATAAAAATATAACTGGTCGCCTTCAATGACTTCACCAATCTGAGTACAATTGAGATCCCATTTTTCAAATATCCGGTAAACAACATCTTCCATTCCTTTCCTGGCAACAACGAGCATCCGCTCCTGGGATTCACTCAGGCAAATTTCCCAGGGTTGCATATGCGTTTGACGTAGCGGAACTTTATCCAGCCAGATATGCATACCATGTTCTCCTTTTGCACTCATTTCTGATGTAGAACAAATAATTCCAGCAGCGCCCATATCCTGCATTCCGATCACTACTCCGCTTTCAATGAGTTCCAGTGTGGCTTCAAGCAAAAGCTTTTCCGTAAACGGATCTCCAACCTGAACGCTGGGCAAATCATCGGCAGAGTTTTCATGTAATTCGCCCGATGCGAATGTGGCTCCGTGAATCCCGTCCTTGCCGGTTGCACTACCCACGATAAATACTGGATTACCTGCCCCGTAAGCTGTAGCTGAAACTGTTTTACCTTTCTTCACAATACCTGCACTCATTGCATTAACCAATATGTTAATGTCATAACAATCATCAAAGAAAACCTCACCTCCCACAGTCGGAACTCCAAAGGCATTTCCATAGTCACCAATTCCTTTTACAACTCCCCGGATCAGGTATTTCATCCGGTCAGAGTTCATGTTACCAAACCTTAATGAATTCAGCTGAGCCACCGGCCTTGCTCCCATAGTGAAGATATCCCGATTAATACCCCCAACCCCGGTTGCAGCCCCCTGGTACGGTTCAATGGCTGAGGGGTGGTTATGTGACTCTATTTTAAAAGCACAGGCAAGATCATGATCAATAGCTACCAAACCCGCATTTTCTTCACCTGCCTTTGCCAGCATGTGAGGGCCTTCTTTCGGAAGGGTTTTTAACCAACGGATTGAATTTTTATATGAACAATGTTCACTCCACATTACGGAATACAAACTCAGTTCGGTAAAATTGGGAGATCTCCCCAAAACGGATTTTATTTTTTCAAATTCTTCAGGAAGTAATCCAAGACCAACAGCGGTTTCAACGGAAGGAAGAGTTTCTGTTTTACTCATTTGGCAAAAATAGGCCGAAGCAGCCGATTAACATTCCGATTATTCAATAATTTCGAGTTAATGTGATTATCCTGTTCTTTGCAAAAAACCTCAATCTTGCAAAGTTTCCTGACTGTTGTTTATATATTACTGTTTCTGTGGATGATCAACAGATTCAGGTTTTTCAGGCTTGACGGAATTCCAGGCTGGCAAATGACCGGTTTTTTCCTGGTAAAAATTACTGCCGGTTTTGCTTTAGCTTGGATCTATTCTCACTGGTACACAGACCGTTCAACTGCTGACACCTTTAAATACTTTGATGACAGCTACTATCTTTATGAGTTGTTCTTTAAAAATAAAGAAATGTTTTTCCAGTTTCTTCTGGGCACTACTCATTACAGTGAAGCTTACCTAACCTATTCTGATCAGTTACAAACCTGGTGGAATCAATATACTCTCTATAATGATGCCAGGACAATGGTTCGGCTGAATGCTGCAATCCGTTTTATTTCCGGTGGATATTATGCCGTTCATTCTGTTATCTTCTGTTTTATAACATTCACCGGACTAACTGCCTTATGCAAAGCACTAATGGGTTCCCTTAAACACAAGAAGCTATTTGTATGGCTGCTTTTTCTTTTTCCGTCACTCACCTTTTGGAGCAGTGGAGTTATGAAAGACGGAATTATCTTTATAGGAACCGGATTCTTACTTTACCTCATTACCAGACATCTCAGAAATGAGATTCATGGAATTCTGTTTGGTTTAGGTATGCTGCTTTTTATGGGAGTTACCTTTTTCAGCAAGCTGCACATCTTCCTGGTTCTCATTCCCTGCTTGGTTGCCTTGCTACCTTCAATTCAACATCCTGTGAGAGCTGGCTTCTATTTTACCGCATTGGCAAGTGCTTATCTTGCAATCCTAATTATACTCCGGCTGATTTCACCAGCAACTGACCTGATTACCTTTATGGCTGAAAAACAGCATGAAAATATCAGGGTTGCCCTAGAACTAAAAGCGGGAAGCTATTTTCATATTCCTGAATTAGATGGTTCTATACTGAATTTTCTGATTAATATACCAGTTGGTCTTTTTAATGCAATTGTCCAGCCACTACCAATTAAAACACATTCGCCACTGGTGTTAATTTCTGCACTTGAAAACACCTTTATTCTATTGGTTATTCTTATTTTGGTTTTCAAGCTTATTAGTAAAAGAACGAATGTTTTCAATTACTGGTTCTGGTTCTCACTGCTGTTTGTTGTAATTCTGTTCTCAGTAATCGGGATGATGACTCCGGTTGCAGGTGCATTAGTGAGATATAAAATTCAGGGTCTGCCATTTCTGTTTTACATTATCACTAGCCTGCTGGATGGGATCAGTTCCCAAACGAATAAAACAACTGCATAGGAGTCATATTTCCAAGCCTTTGGTAAGGCAAAATATAAAAATACAATCCATTATTTTTCTAACTATTCTTTGGCTATATTCGCACCCTCAATTTAAAAACCACTCATTTACAATTTATTATGGCAAATAAAGGCAGAGTAATCCAGGTAATCGGACCTGTTGTTGACGTGGCATTTGACCTTGAAGGTTCAAGCCTGCCAAATATTTATGATGCGTTGGAAATCGCTCGTTCTGATGGATCAAAATTAGTACTTGAATGTCAGCAGCACATCGGTGAGGATACTGTCCGAACCATTGCAATGGATTCAACTGATGGATTAGTTCGTGATACAGAAGTAACCGCAACCGGTACATCCATAAGAATGCCAAAAGGCGATACGATTAAGGGTCGTCTTTTCAACGTAATTGGCCAGGCAATTGATGGGATCGGCCCGGTTTCTAATGAAAACGGATATCCGATTCACCGTGAAGCTCCGAAATTTGAAGACCTGAGTACTGAAACCCAGGTTCTTTTTACTGGTATTAAAGTGATTGATTTGCTTGAGCCCTACTCAAAGGGTGGTAAAATCGGATTATTTGGCGGAGCCGGTGTTGGTAAGACAGTATTAATCATGGAGCTGATTAACAACATTGCAAAGGGATATGCCGGACTTTCAGTCTTTGCCGGAGTTGGTGAGCGAACACGTGAAGGCAATGATTTGCTTCGTGAAATGATTGAATCAAATGTAATCCGTTATGGTCAGGAATTCAAGCACAGTATGGAAGCTGGAAGCTGGGATTTAAGTAAAGTTGACAAAAACGAACTTATACAATCACAGGCAACACTTGTTTTCGGACAAATGAATGAACCTCCCGGAGCCCGTGCCAGAGTTGCCCTTTCCGGACTTACTGTAGCTGAATACTTCCGTGATGGTGATGAACAATCAGGAGGTCGTGATATTCTCTTCTTTATTGATAACATCTTCCGTTTTACCCAGGCCGGCTCTGAAGTTTCAGCCCTGCTCGGACGAATGCCTTCTGCTGTTGGTTACCAGCCGACTCTTGCCACTGAAATGGGCTCTATGCAGGAACGAATAACCTCTACCAAAAGAGGGTCCATTACTTCCGTTCAGGCAGTATATGTACCTGCTGATGACCTTACCGATCCGGCACCTGCCACAACCTTTGCTCACCTGGATGCAACTACCGTATTAAGCCGTAAGATTGCTGAGCTGGGAATTTATCCGTCAGTTGACCCGCTTGATTCAACTTCCCGGATTTTAAGTGCTGCCATTCTGGGTGATGAACATTATAACTGTGCTCAGCGGGTTAAAGGTATTTTGCAGCGTTATAAAGAATTACAGGATATCATTGCTATTCTGGGTATGGACGAATTAAGTGATGAAGACAAGTTAGTCGTTCACCGGGCAAGACGAGTTCAGCGATTTTTATCACAGCCATTCCATACAGCTGAGCAATTCACCGGGCTGAAAGGGGTAATGGTACCGATTGAAGAAACCATCAAAGGCTTTAATATGATAATGGATGGTGAAGTGGATGAATATCCGGAAGCAGCTTTTAACCTGGTTGGCACCATTGATGATGCCATTGAAAAAGGGAAGAAGCTGTTAGAAGAATCAAAAAAGAATTAATCCGTTCCCTGTATTACTGAATTATTAGAGTCAATGTTTCTTGAAATCATTTCACCGGAGAAAAAGCTTTTTAGCGGAGAAGTTACTTCTGTAACAGTACCCGGAAGTTCTGGCACCTTTCAGATCCTGAATAACCATGCTGCTATTATTTCAACCCTGCAGCAAGGAACTGTGAGTATTGAAACCGCAGAAGGAAAAAAGCAATTTGAGGTTACCGGAGGAGTTGTTGAAGTATTAAAAAATAAAATTGTGGTACTGGCAGGTTAACGTACTTGTAATAAATGAATAACCGAGCCGGATTGACTCCGGCTTTTTTATTTCAAAATACTGGTTTGCTTCAGATCGCTTCGCTTAAGAATAAAATCTGTCAAAGAGAGTTTGTAATAACGGTTGAAATAAATCAGAACTGCGATAACTGATGTAAAATAAGAAATGGAGGTTGCAGCAGCCGCTCCTCTCATCCCTGCTTTGGGAATGAGAATATAAGAAGTAACCAACAGGCTAATCATCCCGAAAGCTGCACAAACTGTTGAGACCCATTTACGACCGGTACCGGTAAAGAAATTAACAAGTGAGATATTAATTGTCAATAACCAGACCCCCGGTAGCAGATAAGGGAACACGCTGTTAATGGAGTTAAAATCAGATCCCAGTATGAAAGTATAAATAAAAGCAGGAATAACAATCAGAATCAGGCATGGGATTACAGTCAAAACCAGGCTGATTCTCATTCCTGACAGCGATGTTGAAAGATTATACTGCTCATTCTCATTATTTGATATAAGAGAATACAAATTCAATGCAAAACTTGTTGCAATAATCCAGACTCCTTCTGCAAAAGACACTGCCATCGAAAAAATACCCAGT
>JADLBQ010000084.1 GCA_020847635.1 Bacteroidia bacterium | reverse complement strand
TTGCTTTTTGTTTTTCAGCAACCTGGGCGCGTAGTTTTTTTTCCTGATTCTGCATACCAGCCATCAGCAGATCCTGTTGTTTCTTTTCAGAAGCAAGCTGCTGGCGTTCTTTCAGTTCATTGTTACGCAGTAGTGTTTTTTGATTTCGCTGAAGTTCAAGTTCAGATTTTTTGCGGCTTAATTCAGCCTGGGTTGAATCAATAAGAATAGCTTGTTGATTGCGGTACTGGTTAATTTGCTTTAGAAAAATAATCCGCTTGTAAGCCTGATTAAAATTATCAGCTGCAAAAATGAAATAAAGACGTTTAAACCGGTTGTTGTTCTTCTGGGCATAGAGAATCATATTTGCATATCCCTGTCTGAGTTCTTTCATTTCGGTTTCAAGCGAACTGATTGACAAATCAGTTTGATTGATTTCCTGCCCAATCAGGTTTATTTCACTGTTAACCGTAGCGATTAATGCACTCCGTGCTTTAATTTTTTTCTTTAAGGCATCAATCTGAGCAAGGGTGGCTGTTTTGCTTTTAGCCAGTTTTGCCAGTTGCCTGTTGGCTTCATTGATCTCCTTTTGAAGTTTGATTTTTCGCTGTTCTAATTCACGTTTCGACTGAGCATTAACCGTACTGATGACCAGCAGAACAAGAACCAGCAGGTTAACGGATTTTCGTATAGCTGGACGGAATTGTGAAAGGAAACTGCTGGGGCTCATTAACTAAGAGTCGTTTATAAACAATATTAAAAAGCAATTTTGAATCTGCTGAAATGACCGTGTTTGAATGATAAGGGAAAAAGCCGGTGTTAGTGGATCTGAAGTCAGCATATTGGGTGATAAGTGCTTTTTTGATTTTATCATCTTCAATTGAAAGTTTGATGATCCGGTAGTTTTCATCGCTGATCCACATGTCCTGAACAATAGGTTTGTTAAGGTCTTTTTCTTCCATTGATCGTTTTAACTTGTGGCGGCTTAACGTACTGATAATGTAATAGCGGTCTTCATCATTGTAAACACTATTGAATTTATTTTTCTTGTAAGCAAATATATTACCGGTAAGGATGCCCTGAATGATATCGAAATCAATATTCATCCTCAGCAGATTGTTCAAAAAGTCATAGTTAGTAACCTGGTATTCTTTATTGAGTCGGTTCAGAAACTTTACAGAATCACGGGTTATCATGATCCGGGCTGCTTCAAGCCCCAGTAATGGAGAGATGCTAATCCAGATAATACTGTCTTTCCGCATCCGGAGTGTAATGTCAAACGATTTCTTTTTCTCATCAATAGTACTTTCTACTTCAGCTTTGGCGCTGAGCCAGTCCGCATTGAAATTATGCTGCTGAATCAGCAACAGCAATTCTTCAGCTGATAACTCTGCCAGCTTCTTATTTTCGTGAATCACAATCGGCTTTTCTGCTTTCTTAGCTGTTCTGCAGGATGTTATTATGAACAGGCAGGAGAGAGAAAGTAAACAATGAAATAACGGTTCTACTCTTCCAATCTTATTCATATAATTTTTGATCAGCAATCTTTTTATCGAGTAACTTTGAGTCACTTCCTGCTGATTTTGCTTTTTTCCATTGTTCAACAGCTTCATTGGTCAGTTGAAGTTTGAAAAGAATATCACCGTAATGTTCCAGAATAGTAGCGCTGGAGCTTCCGTTATGCTGAATGGCTTTTTCAATCCAGATTTTAGCTTCATTGTAATTATCCTTCTGGTATAGGATCCATGCATACGTGTCAAGAAAAGAAGCCTGATCCGGCATGAGTTCAATGGATTGCTTTGACATACTTTCAGCTTTATCAAGTGAAACCTTCCGGAGTGAAAGATAATAGCTGTAATTATTCAGAACATAGGCATTTTTGGGATTGAGTTTAAGAGCTTTCTCATAGTAATTGTCACTTTCTTCATCATTTTTCAACTCATGGTAACAATCACCTAACCTGGAGTAGAAATCAATCAGCAGATTCGCATTGTCAACAACCAATTTACTTCCGCTTAAGAGTATTTCAACAGCCTTTGGATAATCTTTCAAATCATAATTACCCACTCCGTTTAGAAGGTAAAATACCGGATTGTTAGGAAAGAGGCTCAGGGCTTCTTCGCATTCTGTAAGCATTTTTTGATTGTCACCGGTTTCATTAAGTTTAAATAGATACTGTTGCCAGATCTGTTCGTTGTCTTTATCCAGATCCAGGCTAAGACGGTATTCGGCAACGGCTTCTTTGGGTTTGTCAGCCATATTCAGGAAATCAGCAAGAATGGCATGAGCCATAGCCTCGGAAGGGTACATTACTGTGAGGATGTCTGCCAATTCGAGCGCCTGTTGCAGCATTTCTTCTTTAAAGGAAACCAGTGGAAAATAGGAGGAAAGAATTCGGATTTTTATTTCAGAATCAAGTTCAGGACTGCGGAATGCCAGTTTCAGTTGTTCGAAAGAGTTGCCATTATCTTTAATGCTCCGGTAATATTCAGCCATTGAAAGATATATATACGGACTTGACGGATTGATCTTTTTCATTCGCTCAATTGTAGCTAATACATTATCAAATAAGTTATTTGCCTGGTACAATTCAACCAGCAGGGAGTAAGCACCCAGATCGGTTGGGTTTTCTTTAATGAGTTTCTCAATTTCTGACGCTGCCTTGTCAATTTTACCCAGTTTCAGGTACATTCGTTCTTTCCTTACAATCAGATCCTTTTCAATGCCAATCCGTTGTTCAACCATATCATATACCTTGATTGCTTCTTCAATTTTACCGGCAAAAATCAATGCGTTAGCCCAATTGAAATAATAATCAATCTGGTTTGGATTGGATTTAGCCAGCTTTCCATGGATCGCAATGGCTTCATTCACTTTACCGGTATTCATATATACATCTGCCAGTAATAACTGATACCATTCGTTAGCAGGCTTGAGCTGAGCTGCTGTTTTTGCAAAAAACAAAGCATCTTGAAACTTCTCTTTCTGATAATAAAGCTGAGCAAGCTCATAAAAAGCTGCATCATTTGAGTCATCAATCCGGATTACCTGGCTGAATAGCTCTTTGGCTTTGTCTGGATTGCCGATAGATTTTTCTTTGATTGCATTAAAAAAGAGATAGTCAGCCTGTAAGTGTTCTTCAGTTGAGAGTGCCTTACTGTTTGATTTTGGAACCGGTTTGGTTTTACCTGAGGAAACTGCCGGACTTGACGATTTACAACTGTTAAGAATAATTATACTCAGGAGAACAGAAAAAAATGAAATTAATTTTTTCATAGATTGCTGTTATGACTCTTTTGAAAAATCTCCCATGCTCAGGTCATGAGCTTTCCCTTTGTAGGAAACAAAATTTCCAATCATCGAATTGTCTATAACGGAAGATTCAATATGAGAATTGTTTAGAATGATGGAATTACGAATCACTGAATCAAGAATTTGGGTACCCGTTCCGATACTTACATACGGGCCAATAACACAATTTTCGATAATGGCATCCTTTTCAATAATGCAAGGGTGAAGAATGACTGAATGTTCTATCCTGGCAGATTGACTCACCTGGCCGGCTGGATACTTGATTTCAAGCATCCTTTTATTTGTGTTAACTGTAGCATTTTTATTTCCACAATCAAGCCATTCAACTACTTTTCCGGGCACCAGTTTCATCCCCTTATTTTTCATGTTTTCCAAGGCATTGGTTATCTGGTATTCTCCCTTCTCCCGGATATTGTTATCAATGAGAAACTGTAACTCGGATTTTAGATTCTCTCCATCTTTGAAATAATATATTCCAATAATTGCAAGATCTGAAACAAATTGCTGAGGCTTCTCAATAAAGTCTGTAATTAATCCTTTATCATTAACCTTGACTACACCGAACTGCCTCGGATCTTCAATTTGCTGTACCCAGATGGTGCCATCACTTTTCTTATCAATGATTGTATCTGTTCTGAACAACGTATCAGCAAATGCAATAATAACCTGACCTTTCAGAGCGGAGGCAGCACAAAGAATAGCATGGGCTGTTCCTAAAGGTTCATCTTGATAATAAATCGTTCCTTTTGCACCTAGGGATTGTGCAATTGCAATAAGTTGGTCTTCAGCTTCCTTTCCGAATCTTCCAATAACGTAGGCAATCTCATCAACTTTTTCAGGACAAACCTTTACAATATCTTCCATCAGGTGCTGAACAATTGGTTTCCCGGCTACCGGAATGAGTGGCTTCGGTATGGTGAGCGAATGAGGCCTCATCCGTTTTCCGGCTCCGGCCATTGGTACTATGATTTTCATTGGGCAAATGTATGGAGAACTGCTGAGCTGGTAAAGATGCTTAAATACAGGAAATCAGGAAACACCTGAAATTTTGAAATTTGTTTCTGTTAATTTATAAAAGGAATGCCTTTTACTGTTTTTTATTTTTACAGTCAGGATAATTTGATCGTAATGAATAAGTAAAAACAGGCGTTTATGGTAGTTTACCTTTTAGGATTTATGGGGTGTGGAAAAACCAGACTTGGGAAAAAGTTGGCAGTGAAACTGAACTATGAGTTTGTTGATACAGATCATGAGATTGAAAATAAACTTGGGATAACACTTTCAGAACTCTTTACGAAGCAGGAAGGCGAAAGCTGTTTCCGAAACCAGGAAGCAGCATTGCTCAATTCGGTTTCAAAATCACAAAGGAATCTGGTGGTTGCCACCGGAGGTGGAACGCCTTGCTTTTTTGACAATATGAAGATAATAAACACAACGGGTTTTTCTGTATATATTAAATTACAACCACAAAGTATTTACCACAGGTTAAGGCAAAACAAACTGCAACGGCCGTTGATCAGTAATCTGCAGGATACCGAATTAAGAAGTTTTATTAAGGATAATTTACAGCAACGCCAGGTATTTTACAGCCAGGCTCACCTAACTGTTAAAGGAGAAGATTTGAAGCCGGAAGCGTTATTCGATACATTGAAATCACACCCCTTGTTTGCGAAATACGAATAATCCGGTAAAGGTCAGGATTCCGTTCAGAATTAATAATTCAAATCCAAATTGATAACCAAAAAGTAATTCAACAGAATAGGCATTGAGGAAATAGCAAATAACCGGAGAAAGCATACAAATAATAGGAACCCATTTGTCGTAAACAGACCAGCGGGTGAATAAGCCAAAGGCATACAAGCCAAGCAGCGGACCGTACGTATAACCGGCAACAGTAAAAACTGAACTGATCACACTGTCATTATTTATTTTTTTAAAGACAATAATAACCAGGGCCACAATCAGAGTGATTCCGGCATGAACAAATTTCCGAAATCGTATTTTTTTCTTTTCAGAAAAGCGTTCAATATTCAGAATGTCGATTGAAAAACTTGTTGTAAGAGCTGCTAATGCAGAGTCTGCACTTGAGTAAGCTGCTGCAATAAGACCAATTAGAAACAAGACACCTAAAAAAGGACTTAAATAACCATTTAATGCCAGCACGGGATACAGGTCATCACCTTTTGGAGGTCTGGCAATTTGCAAGGCATCTGTGTAAATAAAGAGCAATGCACCTAATGCCATAAACATCAGATTCACGAAGATGAGTATGAAACTAAAGGTAAACATATTTTTTTTGGCTTCTTGTATATTCCGGCAGGAAAGGTTCTTCTGCATCATATCCTGGTCAAGGCCGGTCATTACAATGGCGATAAAAGCTCCGGCAAAGAATTGCTTGAAGAAATAGCGTTTATCACTCCAGTCATCAAAAAAGAAAATTCTTGAATAAGCGGATGCTGCTATCTTGTCAATTATACCGGTAAATCCAAGTGATAATTCTTTGCCGATCTCAATAATGGTTAAGGCAACTGCCAGCAGCATAAAAGTGGTTTGCAGTGTATCAGTCCAGATAATGGTTTTGATTCCTCCTTTGAAAGTATATAACAGAATTAGCAGAAGGGTCACCACAACAGAGGCCTCAAATGGAATATTGAATTGGTCGAATACAGCTAACTGCAGAACAATTGCTACAATATAAAGCCGGAATGCCGAACCCAATGTTCTTGAAATTAAAAAGAAGGCGGCTCCTGTTTTATACGAATATTTCCCGAATCGCTGATTCAGATATGTATAAATGGATGTCAGGTTCAGTTTGTAATATAAAGGCATAAGAACCGTTGCAATCACTGAATATCCGACCAGATAACCCAGAACCATTTGCATATAACTGAACTGACTGCTGCCAACCCAACCGGGGACGGATATAAAGGTTACACCTGAAAGTGAAGCTCCAATCATTCCGTAAGCCACGATGTACCAGGGGGAGTTTCTGTTAGCCAGAAAAAAACTGTTATTATCAGCTCCTTTGGAGGTAACAACCGAAACTAAAATCAACAAGCCAAAATAGCCTATAATCAGAGAAATAATAAGGACCGGGTTCACAGCCGGTAAAGTTGAGTCATCAGATAATTAGGACTTATATGGGTAAAATTTTTTTATTCACAATAGCATCCCTGATGAACGCTTATTTTTGAGCACTTTAAGTTATGTCAGTTTTTGTTCAGGAAGTAACCAAGCTTTATGGAAGTCAGAAGGCCCTTGACCGGGTGAGTTTTGAAATTAACTCAGGGGAAGTGGTGGGATTACTTGGTCCGAATGGAGCAGGTAAGTCAACACTGATGAAAATAATCAGTTGCTACATCCCAGCATCTTCAGGAATAGTAAAGGTCAATGAAAAGGATATCAGAGAAGATTCAATTGCGGTCAGAAGACAGGTGGGCTATCTGCCGGAACAAAATCCGCTGTATTACGATATGTATGTAAAAGAATATCTGGGCTTTGTGGCAGGGATTCATCTTCCGTCAAGGTCAATCAAGAAGCGGGTTGAAGAGATGATTGAACTTACCGGCCTTAGTGCTGAACAACGGAAAAAGATTGGTGAACTAAGTAAAGGCTATAAGCAGCGGGTGGGGATTGCCCAGGCATTAATTCATGATCCGAAAGTGTTAATTCTGGATGAGCCTACATCAGGACTGGATCCAAACCAGCTGATTGAAATCAGACAACTGATTAAAAATGCAGGAAAAGAGAAAACAGTAATCCTTTCTACACATATCATGCAGGAAGTTGAAGCACTTTGTAGCAGGGTAATAATTATTAATAAAGGAAATATAGTTGCAGATGATCCGGTTGAAATTCTGAGAAAGCAGTCGCGACCTGAGAAAGTTTTTCTGATTGAGTTTGACAGGCAGTTAAAAGCGGATGAGTTGAAAAGTCTTGACTTTATTAAATCAGCAGAACAAAATGGGGAGAATAAGTGGAAAATCACTTCGAAGGGTAATGAAGATATCCGTCCAGCCCTTGCACGATTTGCCAATGAGCAAAACCTACTCATTCTGTCGCTTGCCATGGAAGAAAGCAGGCTTGAAGATATCTTTCATTTACTGACTTCCCAATGATTGAGTTACGGTTGCTTACATTTGCGGCCAGTTTATAAAAATATTACAGCTATGCCATATTTATTTACATCAGAATCTGTCTCAGAAGGTCATCCTGATAAAGTTGCCGATCAGATCAGTGATGCATTAATTGATCATTTTCTTGCTTACGATCCTAAAAGTAAAGTTGCCTGTGAAACACTGGTAACAACCGGACAGGTTGTATTAGCTGGTGAAGTAAAGTCAAAAGCGTACCTCGATGTTCAGAGTATTGCCCGTGAGGTAATCCGGAAAATAGGCTATACAAAAAGCGAATACATGTTTGAAGCAGATTCCTGTGGTGTCTTTTCGGCTATTCATGAACAGTCATCAGACATCAACCAGGGAGTCGAAAGAAAAAGGCCGGAAGATCAGGGAGCTGGTGATCAGGGAATGATGTTTGGCTATGCCTGCAGTGAAACAGATAATTATATGCCGTTAGCACTTGAGCTGGCTCATATTCTTCTTCGCGAACTTGCTGAAATACGCAAAGAAGGTAAAGTAATGAAATACCTCAGACCTGACAGTAAATCACAGGTCACTATTGAGTACAATGATCATAAAAAGCCGGTAAGAATTGATTCCATTGTAATTTCAACTCAGCATGATGATTTTGACAATGAAATGGCCATGCGAAAACTGATTAAAGACGATGTGATTCATATTCTGATACCCAGAGTCAAAAGGCATTTACCTAAGCGGGTTCAGAAACTCTTTAATCCTAATATTAAATATCATATAAACCCGACTGGCAAATTTGTTATTGGCGGTCCACACGGTGATACCGGTTTAACAGGCAGAAAAATTATTGTTGATACCTACGGTGGAAAAGGAGCACATGGAGGCGGAGCCTTTTCAGGTAAAGATCCTTCGAAAGTTGACCGTTCAGCAGCTTATGCCGCACGCCATATAGCCAAGCATCTGGTTGCAGCCGGTGTTTGTTCAGAAGCACTGGTTCAGGTTGCTTATGCAATTGGAATTGCAAGGCCTGTGGGTCTTTTTATTAATACATACGGATCAGCAAAAATTAATAAGACCGATGCTGAAATTGCCAAGGTAATATCAAGAATGAAAGAATTTGATATGCGCCCTTATTTTATTGAAAAGCGGTTTAGACTCCGTACCCCCATCTATTTTGAAACGGCTTCTTATGGACATATGGGAAGAAAGCCCAGGGAAATTGTTAAGATCTTTAACAAAGGAAATTACAATGAGAAGAAGGTTAAAGTTAAATTGTTTCCATGGGAAGAACTGAATTATCTGAAGGAAGTTAAAAAGAAATTTAGTCTTTGATAATTTGAAAACATTCAATTGATTTGGGGAGTGATGCGTTTCATTCCCCTTTTTTGTCTGTTGCTGGTTAGTCTGTTTTCTTATGCTCAATATGATTTGTTTCCTGAGCTTTCAGAAAAATACTGGAGTTATCGTAATAGATTGACAGAGCAGTTTATGATCTGCCAGGGAGAAGGTCCTGGCTGCTCACTGCCGGCTTCGATGCGAAATACTTATGATCATCAATACAAAGGCAATACAACCATCAAATGGGGTGACGGAACCATTGACCTTGCACATTACATTGCAGTGTTAGCCACCGAGTCTAAACTTCTGGAGAAGAATTCTCAAGACCAGCGAAAGACGCTGAATGAGTTGTATTATGCACTGGAAGCTTTTAACCGGCTTGATTATTATGGTGATACGTGCTTCGGATCTCCATCGGCATTAAATGGATTTTTTATTCGCAGTGATGCCGGAGCTGGATTTGTGGCTGAACCACAAAAGAGAATGGATGCAATTCAAAAGTTAAACAAACCGGCAAGTGAAGTGACTAATATTACTTCCGAATTCTTAAACTATACCCAAGGGAATACCCGACTTTTTGCTATGAGCAAAGATCAGGTTTTTCATTTGCTGATGGCTATGAAACTGGTTGTATTTTCTATTCCGGATTCAGTTAAGTCAGATCATCCCTTTTTTGATACTGAAACTGGATTTGCCGATGAGGCAAGAAACATTACCAACAGGATCCTTAACTGGATACACACTGAATCGAAATCAAATTTCCCTTCTAATTGGAGAGTCAGGCTTCCTTCCGGTAAAAAAGTTAAAACAGGAAATAATGCCTGGACCTATGCTATTCCGTTAAATTACATCCGGCAGGCAATTACCGGAGAAGCTTATAAGGGTAAAAAGGGAGTCTCCTATTTTGCCGCCAAATTGATTTATCAGTTATCATGGAGTGGTTTCCGGCCAATATTCTTTTTTAACCGTTCCGAAGGGTTTAAAACTTTATTGCTTGAATCACTTACTGGAAAAAGGAAAAATAGGCTGGAGAGAATCATAAGACTGAGCTATGCATTTCCCCCCTATGAATGGATTTTTATACCCTTGCTTTATACGACACTGAACCCTACAGCAAACTCTGTCTCGGACCACACGAATTATTTTGAAATATTAAAACTTGCACCAAAAGAGGGGCCTTATAATTTTGGTACACGGGCTAACGGTGGATTCTGGTGGTCATCTACAACGTTAATTAACCATCCGCAACGAAGAAAACAAGATCTTCCTCATTTTCCAGGTAGATACAACGGTCTGGATTATATGCTTATCTATAATCTCCTCTTATTAAGTAAATAATGTAGCTATTTTCAGGATCAAGTCTTACATCTGTAAGAATCGGCTAATTGAAGGATATCTGAAATGAACTGGATGCGTTCTATATTGAAAAATGCAGATATGAAAACATTTACATATTCTTTTCAAAGTCAATGCCAATCGGTTAGCCAGTTACAAAGGAGGATAAGAATCACCTTCTTTGTCTGGTTGTTAATAAAGCTTCTGTTCTCTTATCAGACAAATGCAGCTGTAATTGTAAGTCCGGCTACTTCAGGAACTTGCAAGGCTGTGACACCGCTTCCCTATTCAGAAATTGGCAATATCGTTATTTCCGAAGCAGCAATGACAGATTTTGCTTCTCCACAAACCAATGCTACATTCATTCTTACTGCTCCTGCTAATTTTCAATTCAATCCGGGAATAGGAACCGTTAGCTTTCAAGCAGGGCGAAATATTACCTCGGCTTCCATAGCAGTAACATCAACCACAATAACAGTTACATTTTCAGTTTCTGGTACAAATAAGCTTGATAAACTAACAATTAGTAATGTACAAGCCAGGGGTTTATCCATGATGGCAGCAGGCCAGATTCTCCGGACTTCCGCTGGAGGTACCGCAATTATTACCGGTGATAATCCTGGAGCTGGTGTAAATCATGGAGATCTTACTTCAGATGCCGGGTTTTCAGTTTTTACAACCGCTGCTGATGGATTATGGTCATCACCTGCAACCTGGTCTGGTGGAGTAGTTCCGCCAGTTTGCCCGGCTGTTATTGTGATTGCTCATACTGTAACTGCTGATATTGCAGCTAATGCGAAGGATCTTACAATTACCATGGGTGGAAATTTAGTTTCTACTCAGCCGGTAACCGTATCGGGGTTATTTACATTAAATGCAGGGGCTACGTACACCCATAATAACAATCAGAACGCTAATAATTCCATTTTTGCCGGTACCGAGAATTTTGATCCTGCATCAACCATTATTGTAAACGATTGGTACAATAAAAATGTACCCTTCGCGATAGCTATAAATTCAGATTTTGGCAATATGACTTTTAGTAGTTCATTGGTTAAATGGAATCAGAAAGGAATGTTTGCTCCTGATCGAATTAAAGGAGTACTAACGGTTTCGGCAGGTTCCCTGATTATGGATGGCGGAGAAGGCATGACAACACTGTTGAATCTGAATGATGTGGTAATTAGCGGAACAGGAGCAATTCAGTTCCAGGCCGGAAGTAATCGTGATTATACATTAACAACCGGAAACTTTACTGATAATAGCACGAATGTACTGGCAACGAGCATTTTATACCGCTCACATGGTGTTCTTAATTGGACTGTGAACGGGAATTTGTCGACCAGCCATCAGTTTAATGGTCAGCTGGGAACAACCGGTATTGAAACCGGTTCAACCAACATTCAGATAAATGGTGATCTGAATATCAGTGGAGGAAATTTTGGAGTGAATAGGGTTATGAATGGGCCGGCAACAGTAACGGTTACAGGGAATACCAATATAAGTGGAGATCCAGGGTTTGTCCGTTTTAATGAGACTGGTGCAGGGAATGTTACTTTTTCAACAACTGATTTGAATATTACCGGAGGTGCACATAATGAAATTATAGGAGGCTCTAATCCAACCGGAAGTGCAGTGGTAAATATAGCAGGAGACTTCTATATGAATGGGGCTAATTCAATATTTTATTTTATTAGAAATCAGATGAGTACAGGTACACTTCAATTAACCGTGGGACGGGATTTAAAAATATTAAGAGGCTCTTTACGATTGGCTCAGTCAGATGGTATTGTAAATGCTTCTGTCGGCCGGGATATTTATCTAAGTTCAACCAGTTCAATCATGTACGGACAGTTTAACAGCATCTCAACAGTACCGGTCAGTGTTTTCGTGGGTAGAAATTTCTCACTTGCTGATGGAGTGTATTATCAGACAGCTGGTTTGGGGAATATTACTTTGAATGTAACAGATACACTAAAAATGGTTGCCGGCAAGTTTTACGGAACAACAAACCCGGCTGTTGGGAATTATGGTATTGCCAACATAACAATAGGATCTCTGGATTTTGACAATGGCCTTCTTTATTTTCATGATAATAATGTAACCGATGGCAGAACAGTAATTGTTAACTGCCTGGGAGATTTTAAAATGAAGTTCTATAATAATTTAAACCGGGTTGTCCTGGTCAATCAGGCAGGTGTGAATAATGCCGGATTAAGCTTTACCGTTGGAGGTAATTTTATTAGTAGTGGACTAAATAATGACGGTTATTTTCTCAGCAGTGCATCATCCGGTGATGAATATTTTGGTGTATCAGGTTTGACTTCAATAAGCGGGGGAGATATATTTTTTACCGGAACCACATTAGGTTATGGTAATTCACATAATTCCATGTTGAGCTTATTTGGTGATTTGATAGTCAATGGAGGTAATCTCACTGCTTCAGCAATAGGCGGAAATGCCGTGGTTTCAGTTACCGGAAATGTTTTGGTTAGTGCCGGTAACTTAGATCTTAAATGGGATACAGGTAAGACAGATATGATTGTAATGGGGAATTATACTCAAACCGGAGGAACCGTTAATTTTCATTCACGCAATTCAGTAACAGCTGATTCAGTTATGCTGACAATTTTTGGAAATTTTAGCCAGAGTGGGGGTATACTAAATTTTGATTCATATTCCGGTAATGACAATCCCGAGAATTATCTGAATTTCTATGGTACATCTTATACAGTGGGAGGTACTGGAATAATAACCCATGCAAATCATCTGAGCAGCTTTATTAAATTTGGGAATATCCTGTTTGCCCGAAATGGTATTGTAAATTATAGCAGAACTTCTTCAGCACATGAAATCAGGCAGGTAAGGCAACTTATTTCAGGTGAATCTACGTTAAACGTAAATACATCAATTCAGCCTTTACAGATAGCCTCTCATGCGTCATCTGCAAGAGCGGATCGCACTACATTGGTGGTAAACGGAGTTTTAAATATGGGGACTCAGCAGATTGTAGCAAGATCCCAGGCAAATTATTATTCAGGAGTTAGCGTCAATGAGGATGCCAGAATCCGGACCGCTCATACCGGTGGATTATATTCTGGTTCGTCAGCTCCTTCAACCATCAATGCCATGATTTCGGGATTAAACAGAATGGATTATTATCTTGATCCACTGAGTACGGTCGAATATTGCGGTACAGTTAATCAGGCTATTACCGGCATCCCAAACGGAATAGCAACAACCAATGATCATAAATACGGAATTTTAGAAATTAATCATCAGGGTACCCCGGATGTGAATTATGTATTCCCTGAAGCAGCTAATGAGGTGTATGTGCGTACAACTTTATCTCTTGAACGTGGTGAGCTGAATCTTGATTCTGATCATAACCCATCGAATGGTGGTGGCCGCCCAATCACAATGGAAGATTATTCAAGCATTATTCGTAACACGGGTTACATCAGAAGTGAAACAGAAGATGGCAGTGGATTATTAAGATGGTCTATTTCAAATCCTGGTGGTTTATATGAAATCCCCTTTGGTTATAATTCATCAGAATATATTCCCTTCATTTATGCACCTACTTCCGGAATCACAGGAACTTTAAGTGTAGGTACTTATCATACGTTACCAAATAACGTGACTTATCCACCCGGAGTGCTTCATGTTAATTCACTGACCGGAACGGATAATAGTGCATCTACAGTTGATCGGTTTTGGAGTATCCATACAACCGGCTCACCAGTAGCAGACATTACTTTCAACGCTACCTTGGCAGAAGTTGGCAGCATTTTGAATCTGCGGGCCCAGCGCTGGCTGCCGGCCAACAATGGATGGGAATCGGCTCAGGGTTTTCAGACCAATCCTACACCTGTATCAACCTTAGCAAGTGGGCTTCCAGCTCTGGGAACCTGGTGGACTTTATCAAGTTCGACCTCACCATTGCCGGTTGAACTAAGTTCCTTTAATGCACGTTGCATAAATGATAAGGTTAAACTGGAGTGGTCATCCACAGCTGAGGTAAATAATGATTACTTTACAATTGAAAAACAGGAGGAGAACGGTGATCTGATCTCAATAGCAAATATTAAAGGAAATGGAACGACTTCATCAGCAAAGTACTATTCATTTATTGATAACCTGATTAGTAATCAACCTGTTATTGTATATCGTCTGAGCCAGACTGATTTTAACGGGCAGCAAAAATTACTTTCAACCATTCGTGTCAATAACTGTAAAGTTAAAAATGTGATTACCGTTCATCAGCAGGAATCAGCATCAGGAATTGTATTGAATATTAATTCAACCCATGATTCCAAAGCGCAATTACGGGTTTTTGATCTTAATGGAAAAACAGTTATCGGGCGTACGATTCACGTCAGCAGCGGAATTCAGTCACTGACTATATCAGAGAGGCTGGCTGCCGGAATCTACTTGGTAAAAATTGATCAGAATGAAGAGCAGGTTTCCTGTAAAGTCATATCAACGGATAGATAACCAAGTTCAGGTCTTTTGTTTAATCTTTCGGGCAGCCGGGAATAAAACATTATTAAGGATAAGCCGGTAACCAGGAGAGTTAGGGTGCAAATTCAAATCGGTTGGCGGGTCACCTACTAGGTGCTGGTAATCTTCCGGGTCATGACCTCCGTAAAAAGTCCAGGTTCCCTTTCCATAATCGCCATGAATGTATTTTGCAAAGTTTCCGGTTTTATTTTCACCCATAATAACTACTTCTTTTTTGATAAACCGTTTATCGAAGCCGGTGGTTTGGCCCATAAATCCTTTAATTATCTGTTCATGGCTTTGACAGAGCATTGTTGGAACTGGATCCCATTTTGCAGAAAACTCGAATAACATAAACACATCTTCTTCCCTTTTAATACCACGTTGTTGCGGATAAATATCTATATTTGAAAATTCATATTCGAGCGGATCGGTTACCAGAGTAAAATTTTCAAATGCAAAGGTTTTAGAAAAGTCCAGTTTGTTGTTATAGTTCGGTGTTGTTCCATCACCATCATACATCTGCTCACAAATATCAATTCCCTCAGCGGCAAGAGCAATGTCGTAGGAGTCCGTTCCGCTACACATGGTAAAAGTATAGCCACCGCCAGCTGTAAATTCCTTAATTTTCTTAGCCACTTCAAGCTTCAGCTGCGAAACTTTAGCAAACCCTAATCGGTGAGCCATGGTTTCACTGTTACGAACTTGTTCCTGATACCAGGGTGCAGAATGGTACATCCTGTAAAATTTGCCATACTGACCAGTAAAATCTTCATGGTGTAAATGCAGCCAGTCGTAGAGCGGAAGCTTTCCCTGAATGATTTCTTCATCGTAAATCACATCATAGGGAATTTCAGCATAGCTTAACGCCAGTGTAACTGCATCATCCCATGGCCGGTTCTCTTTAGGTGAATACACAGCTATTTTGGGAGCTTTCTCAAGTTTCATTACTTCCATATTAACCTGGGGGTTTGAAATTTCAAGTCGAATAGCATCTGCCTGGGAGTTTGCAATTATTGTATAGCTGACTCCGCGGATTGCACATTCCTTTTCAATATCAGGTGACTGAATGATCAAAAAAGCACCGTCTTTGTAATTGAGCAGCCATTCTACAGTAATCTCATTTTTCAAAATCCAGTAAGCAATCCCATAGGCTTTCAGATGATTTCTCTGAGTTTCATCCATTGGGATCAGAATAAAGGCAGCAAATGCCCTCAATGGGAAAATCAGCAGAAGGATAATAAGATATCTTCTCTTGAAATAAAATTTCATTTGACAAAGATAAAGCCTGAAATCAAGGTAATGTGAATTTTTGGTTTATGACCAGTTAACTAAAAAGAAGGCTAAAAATGAATTTACAACCGTTCAGATCACTATTTAGCCTATTTTCGCCCGCCTAAATAACATCAATGTCATCTTTCTCAGAATTGGGAGTTGGTGAGAAGGTATTAAAGTCAATTGAAGAACTGGGTTATAAAATACCAACTCCTGTTCAACAGCAGGCTATACCTGTTTTACTGAAAAACCAACAGGATTTTCTCGGCCTGGCTCAAACGGGAACCGGAAAAACAGCCGCATTTGGTTTACCGCTGATTGAATTATTAGAGACTACATCAAAAGTTACTCAAGCTTTGATTTTAGCACCAACGCGGGAATTGTGTATGCAGATTTCAAACGATCTTGCAGATTATTCAAAATACCATCCTTTTACGATTGCTGCAGTTTATGGAGGGGCCAGCATTGAACGTCAGATTCAGCAGATAAAAAGGGGAGCTCAGATGATTGTGGCAACTCCGGGCAGATTAATTGACCTGATTGGGAGAAAGGTTATTAATCTGAAAGCGATAAAGTTTGTAATTCTGGATGAGGCAGATGAAATGCTGAACATGGGATTTCAGGAAGATATTGATTCGATTCTTATTCATACTCCTCCCAGCAAGAGGGTCTGGCTTTTTTCGGCAACCATGCCTGCTGAAGTCAGAGAGATTGCAGATAGTTATATGCATAATCCGTTTGAGCTGGTAATCGGAAAAAAGAATGTTTCGGCTTCTAATATCGAACACCGATATTATGTTGTTCAGGAACGGGACCGGTATGCTGCACTCAAACGAATTATTGATGCTGAACCTGAAATTTTTGCTATAGTATTTGCCCGGACGCGGCTGGATGTGCAGAAGATTGCAGAAGACCTGATCCGCGATGGGTATAATGCCGATTCACTGCATGGAGATTTGAGTCAGCAACAACGTGATAAGGTGATGAACCGTTATAGGAATCACTCATTACAGATATTGGTTGCAACAGATGTTGCCGCCCGCGGAATTGATGTTGACGATGTAACCCATGTGATTCATTTTCATCTTCCTGAAGAGGCAGAAAATTATGCTCACCGGAGTGGCAGAACAGCACGTGCGGGTAAGTCCGGGATTTCTATTGCATTGGTTAATTCAAGAGAAACAGGTAAAATCAGGCAAATTGAAAAAAAGGTTAATGCACTCTTTCGGATTTCTAAAATACCGGATGTAGAACTTGTGTGTGAGCAGCAATTACTGAAACTAGTCAGGAAAATTAAAGATGTTGAGGTAGATACAGCCGGCATTGCCAAGTATCTTCCCGTTGCCTTTAATGAATTGTCATCATTAACCAGAGAAGAGCTCATCGAACGTTTTATCAGCCTTGAGTTTAACCGGTTCCTGGATTATTATCGTAATGCACCTGAATTGAAAAGCGGTTACTCACATAATGAAGAAAAGGACAGAGGAGATCATTACCATGAGGGAATCAGATTATTCATTAACTTAGGTTCAATGGATGGGTTTAAAGAATCATCTTTGAGAAATTATATTTCTGAAACTGCATCTGTTCCTGCAAAAAATATCGGGAATATTATTTTAAAAGGAGTTTATTCTTTTGTTTATGTTCCAGTCAAGTATCTTCCGATCATTGTTGAATCGTTTACTGGTGAAACCTACAAAGGCAGAAATGTAAGAATCGAAGAGGGCGGAAGACGAACAGATTCAGATTCCCGAAAAAGCAAACAAAAAGTAAAGCAATTTCAATCAGAAGGAAAAGGTAAGTTTGGCAGAAGTGATCGGAATAAGGAAAAGAAAAGCAGAAAAAAAGAGTCTAAAAGGTGGTAGCAGATAAGAATTCACGCTAAAAGGAGAAGTAAGCAAGACAGGGACGATGTCAATAAAAGTTAGCCTGATCTGAAAAATAAATTAATGCTAAAATTCGCAAATAATCATTCTGTGTTTTACACAGACCTTAAATCGAGGGTTAACGAATATTTCCGGAAAGGAAATATCAGTAAACAAGGCAACAACCATTTATATTTTAAAGCAACCCTCTTTATTGTTACCTTTATCACGCTGTATATAATTCTTGTTTTCTATACACCAATATCCTGGCTCAGTCTTTTGTTGTGTTGCTTACTTGGCGTGTGTGCTGCCGGAATTGGATTTAACATCATGCATGACGGAGGTCACGGGAGTTTTTCTAAGAATAAAACTGTAAACCGTTTTGGGGCACTTACACTGAATTTATTGGGAGGAAGTTCCTTTATGTGGAACATAAAGCATAATCAGTTGCACCATACCTTCACTAATGTGGAAGGTCATGATGATGATATCGAGAATGAGCCCTTTATCCGGATGCAGAAATCACAAAGGCGATTATGGTTTCAGCGTTTCCAGCATTATTACTGGATTGTGATTTATGGCTTTATGTACTTAGCCTGGGTCTTTTATCTTGATTTTATGAAATATTTTTCCCGAAGCATAGGTGCAAAGAAGAATCTCCGGATGAACCCAGTTCAGCAAACCGGATTCTGGACTACTAAATTGTTTTTTTGTATTGTTTTTATTGTAATACCACTGATGATGATGCCTATTAGTCACTTTATTACAGGCTTCCTTGTTTTTACTTTTACAACAGGAATAATAATCAGTGTTGTATTTCAGCTGGCACACAGTGTCGAAGGACCAGAATTTATTATGGTAGATGAGCACAACTCACTGCTGGAGAACGACTGGGCAGCCCACCAGGTTAAGACTACAGCCAACTTTGCAACGCATAACCGGATTATTGCTTTTCTTACCGGTGGCTTAAACCATCAGATTGAACATCATTTATTCCCGCTTATTTCGCATGTACATTATCCGAAAATCAGTCAGATTGTGAAATCAACGTGTAAGGAACATAAATTACCTTATTATGAATACCCAACCCTTAGTGCTGCAATTGCATCTCATGTCAGGTTTCTCAAGCGGATGGGTGATGAATCTTGGGAAGCGAAAGCAGATTAATTGAACTGAAACCAGAGGAACAGTAGTTTTAATTTAAGTCTTTAATCAGTCATGTAATCCAAAATATAAAATTCATTCAGAATCAAGTAGAATAAACATTAATTTTCTCGATTAAAAGATCCAGACCCAATGACACGAATTGAGAGTGAAAAAAAAGAAATCAAGAAACCGGCTGAATCTGTCTTTGAATTTCTGTCGGATTTCAGGAATTTTAATGACATTATGCCTGAGCAGGTAACTGACTGGCAGGCCACAGCTGATGAATGCAGTTTCAACATTAAGGGAATGGCAAGCCTCGGTATGAAAATAACAGAGCGGAAACCTTATGAACAGATAACCATCATTAAAAACGGGAAAGCTCCTTTTGATTTTAGCCTTTATTGTTTTATTTCAGAAACAGATGAAAACTCATGCCGGTTACAGCTTGCCTTTGATGCAGAATTGAACCCGATGTTGAAAATGATGGCTGAAAAACCGCTAAGAAATTTTCTCAACCTGTTAGTTGACCAGTATGCCGGTCTCAAATAAATTTAAAACACTTCTTTGTTTTTATACAATTGACTTATGTACCTTTACAGCAACTAAAATCAATCCTTTATGAGAAAATACCTACTCACAATCGGAACCTTTCTGATGGCAATATGCTTCACCAATGAACTGATTGCCCAGCGCTATCTCACAGAAGTTTTTCCCTCCTATCAGGTTACAACAAACATTAAGTACGGTGAAAATGTTTCAGTTTTTCCCGGTCCTACACCGGCAATGATTGACCTGATGTGCGATGTCTATGAACCTGCCGGGATCCCTGATCCGGTTACACATAGACCATTAATTATTATGATGCATACCGGAAGTTACTTGCCGGCAGTTCTTAACCAGACTCCAACAGGGAGCAGAAATGACAGTTCTACAGTTGAAATATGCAAACGATTTGCAAAACGTGGATATGTTGTGGCTAATATGGATTATCGGTTGGGCTGGGTACCGACTGGCTCAACACTTGATATTCGCAGAGGCACTTTACTAAATGCTGTTTACCGTTCCATTCAGGATGCAAAAGCCTGTGTTCGATATTTCCGGGCTGATGCTGCCGGTGCGAATACATTTAAGTTAGATTCCAACATGTTTATTATTGGCGGGCAGGGTACCGGTGGCTATGTGGCAATTAATTACATAGCACTGGATAAACCATCTGAAATTACACTACCGAAGTTTTTAAGCAGCACAACTGAACCCACCTATGGATTCGTTGCGGGTCAGCCCTATGTAAATCAATCTTTATTAGGGGATTTTGATGGTTATGGAGGTGTGCCTCAGTTAAATAACCCAAACAATTCGCCAGGACATTCCAATGAAGTGCAATTTGCTTTTAATCTGGGTGGCGCTTTAGGCGATAGTTCATGGCTTGAAGCAGGCGATGCACCAACAGTTGCATTGCATGTTTTAGGAGATCCGTTTGCTCCCTATGGAAATGGTACCGTTTACGTTCCTGGGAACCCACCTCAAATTGTTGTTGATGTCAGCGGCTCAGGAGCCTTCATTCCGATTGCCAATGCTCTTGGTAATAATGATTGTTTTAAGAATGCCGGATTTACCGATCCTTTTACACTACAAGCCAATACACTTAATGGCGGAGAAGAAGGTTTGTATCCGTTTGCAACTTCTCCACCTGTTCAGGCTGGTCCCTGGGAATGGTTTGATTCTGCGACAGTTGTATTTATTGCAGTAAATGTATTTCAAATGACTCCAGCTCAAGGCACTCAGATTTATACAAATGCCCTTCTTACAAATCCTGATATGAGCAAAACAAAAGCCATGGCTTATATTGATACCATCATGGGCTATTTGAATCCAAGAATTGTTTATTGCCTGAATTTACCCACAGGAATTACTGAGTTGAATACCCAGCAAGCCGAACTAAAAATAAAGCCAAATCCGGTTGAAAGGAATCAGACTTTACAGATAAGTACGTCTAAGGGAGCAATCAAATCGGTTGAGTGGTATGACCTGCTTGGTAAACGTATTTTATATTTTGAACAAGTAAATGATGCTGAGATTAAGATTAATACAGCCGGGTTATCAGGTGGAACTTATTTATTGAAAGTTATGACTGATTCGGGAGTATTTACTGAAAAAATCCTTATTCAATAAAAGCTCGGAGTTTTCAGTATTATATATCTGAACTAAATAAGGCTGCGTTAATTGCGGCCTTTTCTTTTTCAAAATCAGTTTTCTTTGCTGAATGCTTACTATCGATATTGTAACAATTCATCCCGGCTTATTTCAAGGTGTGTTTGGACATTCAATTCTCAAACGTGCAATTGCTTCGGATTGTGTGAAAATACGGCTTATTAATTTACGAGATTATGCTACGGATAAACATCGTTCCGTTGATGATTATCAATATGGAGGGGGGGCAGGGATGGTAATGATGATTGAGCCTTTGGTTAGGTGCCTAGAAGACTTACAAAAAGATAGAAACTATGATGAAATAATTTTTCTGACACCAGATGGAACCTTATTCAACCAGCATGAGGCTAACTCACTGTCTCTGAAGGAGAATCTCTTGTTAATCTGCGGTCATTACAAAGGAGTTGATGAAAGATTCAGACAGCATTATGTAACCAGGGAAATATCTATCGGCAATTATGTACTGAGCGGAGGCGAGCCTGCGGCTGTGATTCTCTGCGATGCTGTAATCCGCTTATTACCTGGTGTATTGAACGATGAGACATCAGCTTTGAGCGATTCTTTCCAGGATGATTTGCTTTCAGCTCCTGTTTATACGCGTCCGGCTGTTTTCAGGGGTTTTGCAGTTCCTCCGGTACTCTTATCGGGTCATGAAGAAAAAATTGCTCAATGGCGTCACGAACAAGCCCTTGAAAGAACACGATTAAGAAGGCCTGATTTACTTAAGTAGCTGATAATCAGCATATAATAACTATGTAGTTTTTAACATTAAACCGGTTTAATAATTTTTTTCAGCTAATTGAATAGCTAGAAGATCAAAAAACGTTAAACTTGCAGTCCTTTGTCAAAACAGGAATTAATTCAAGATTATTATGAAGGTTGATTTAATGAAAGTAGCTGAAAATGCCTCAGTAAAGCAGGATCAAAAGACAGATTTTAAGGCCGGAGATACCGTTACGGTTTTTTATAAAATTATTGAAGGAAATAAAGAGCGGGAGCAAAAGTTTCAAGGTGTTGTTTTACAACGTAAAGGTCAGGGAGCTACTCAGACTTTTACGGTTCGAAAAATTTCTCATGGAGTTGGTGTTGAAAGGATTTTCCCATTGCATAGTCCTAAAATTTCAAGAATTGAAGTCAATAAGAGAGGACACGTTCGAAGAGCCAGAATATTTTACCTACGTAAATTTTCAGGCAAGGCTGCCAGGATTGCTGAGAAAAGAGCAGCCACTACCAGTACAGAAGCAGTTGTTTCATAGCAGATACCATACTGTTTACATCAGCCTCTTCATTCCGAAGAGGCTTTTGTTTCAATAACCTGTTTTTAATTGAAACAGGCATTTGTTTCCCTTCTATTCAGCTCCAGCAGAATAAAGTTTATTTTCAATAAAGATTTTTTGCTTCAAAGAAGGTTATGCTGATTAATCATCAGCATGACCTTTGTTATTTTTCACTTTACCTGTTCGCCACATCCGGTCTTCTTCTTCCATTTGTTTTCTCTGTTCATCCGGAATATCAACTCCGCTAATCTTAGATAGGTCAGGCTCACCAGCCATTATCCAGGCCGTCATCCAGAAACTGCCAATCATTATGATTGATTCACGCATTCTGCGTTCAACCTGCCCGTCTAGACTTTTATGGTAGGCTGCTGAGTATTCGCGTGAGTAGGTTCTTTGAGTTGTGTTACCACGTTGCTCATACATGTATTTATTATCAGGTGAAGATTGTTCATTTAATTCAGCTTCAAATTGAAGGACACTATCTTTTGCCAGATAGCTTTGCTTAACAACGTTCCAAATTGCCTGATAAGGGTCAATAACAGGTTTTGCCTTACCTGTAAAAAAGTCGTAATCTTCATAAAATAATTCAGGTAAGCGCGATTCCCAGAAGGCATGAATGCCATGTTGGTTGGTTAACTGCCCATTATAATTTTCAGTACAATGGAGTGGAACATGGGCATCAGCAATGTAATGACCTAAGTCGGTACTGATTCGTAAAATCTTATATCCGTCTTTATCAGAAAAAGCTTTTATCAAGCGGTGATACATTGACAAAACATACCAGGGAACAATTCCGTAGGCCTGCAGTGTATCTTCTGTAAATTTTTTAACAGCTTCTTCCCAGGTAAGAGGAAAAATATCAAAATGCTGCTTACTATAATGTTCCAGATCAATATAATGCCGGGCAGCTTCTTCAGCAACTGCATATCTTCTTTTATCCGGATCAACAGCATGTTCCTGGATATAATCAATGTTTCGCTTGTAGAAATCAAACATTGCAGGTGGCAGGGTAAAAACAGCCATGTAATTAATTTTCCGATGGCCAAAAAATCCCCATCCGAAAATTTCAGAAATTCCAAGAACGGACAACAGTATAAGAAAGGCAGAAATTTTTTTCATCATGAAGTTATACGGCCAATACAGATGAATTAACCAATGCATTGCCATCTAGAACCGGGATTACCGGAGCTGTATTGGGCGTGAGGCAGAATTTGATATCCTTTTCAATTCCGAGTTTTTCAAGCCGCCTCCGGTGTGAAGATTCCTTAAGAAACTTGTTCATGTCATTCCTGCCTAAAAGGTAAAGGTATTCGGCAGCAATACAGGTATCCCGGCCATACGAAAAGTCAAAGTGATTTCGCAATCGGTAAACCAATGCACCTGCAAACAAGGTGTCTTCTAGGTTAAAGGAGTTTTTCCATCCTGCACATAACGTGATTACATGCTGATTCTGGTTTTTCAGCCATTCGCATAGAATATCAAGATTCAGAAAGGATCCAATCACTACTTTATATGCATCTTTTGCAGTTTGTATCGCACGGGTCCCATTAGTAGTACTCAGGGCAATATCTCTGCCTTTAATTGCCGGATCCATGTAACTGAAAGGTGAATTCCCAAAATCAAATCCTTCTATCTTTTCACCTTGTCTTTCCACTCCGGTCAGGTAGCCCAGCTTTTTGTACTCAATCGCTTCTTCAGGACCTTTTACCGGTATAATGCTTCTAGCTCCGTAATGGAATGCCACACAGATTGACGAGGTTGCCCGAAGTATATCAGCAACTACCACAATGCTCTCTTTCGGATCATATAAATTATAATGAGCAGGTGAGAAGCATACTTCAATTAACGGTTTCCCGTGAGCATCCCCCATCCGATGGGTGTTAATCATAAAATGTGAATCGGATGCTAAAATAGCAGATTCAGATTTTATAGTATTAACTATTTAGTTTAGCATGTTCTAACCGAAATTCAGCAGAAATTAACTATTTATGAAAAACAGCAGGAGGATACACTCTTGGTTATTCTCATGATAATGTTCATAAAAACTAATGTTGTCATACTATCAAAGCCAAACCTCCCGTTTTGTCAGAGTAACTTCGCCAGCACTAGAACAAAAGTAAATTACGGGTTAACGTATGTTTAAAAAGCCTTTTCTCCTGCTAGGGTTGACTATCCTGTTCATGAATGCAACAGCTCAGCGGACTTCCTATTATACCGATGATGACAGGCAATACCGTCTGGCAACGGAACTTTACCTGAAAGAAAAGTACAGTGCAGCACTTGAGCAGTTTACCAGTTTTATTTCTGAACAAAAGGGGACAGAACTGAATCGTATTAATGCAAGGTACTTTGCCGGAGTATGTGCTGCTGAACTATTTCATCCGGATGCAGAAAAAAGACTGATTGAGTTTCTAAGCCAGTATCCTGAAAATATAAATGCCGGAGTAGCTACATTTCAATTAGGACGGATTTATTATAAAAGTAGAAAGTTTGGTAAAGTGACTGAGTGGCTTGAAAAGACAGATATTTCGTTGCTTAACAATGATGAGATAGCCGAATATTATTTTAAGCTTGGGTATTCCTATTTTCAGAAAAGAGAAATGGAGAAAGCCAGTAAGTCGTTCAGTGAGATTTTGAATACGGAATCAAAGTATAAAACAGCTGCTAATTATTACTATGGTCATGTGGCTTATGCAAATAATAATTATACCACAGCACTCAGTACGTTTGAAAAGCTGAAAGATTCAGAAACATTCGGATTGGTCATTCCTTACTACATTGTTCAGATTTATTATGAGCAGCAGAAATACGATGAGGTGATTCATTATGCAATACCCAAACTGGAAGATCCTAAACTCAAGAATGCTGCTGAAATCAAGCGAATTGTTGCAGAGTCTTATTACCGGAAAGGCTTGTGGAAGGATGCGTTAACGTATTTTGAGGACTATCAGAAGAATTTCCCCCAGCCTCAACGTGAAGATTTCTACCAGATTGGCTATTGTTATTTTATGACAGGAAACTGCGGGAAGGCAATTACTTATTTTGAAAAAACAGTTAATGTAAAGGACCGGATTGCTCAAAATGCTTATTATCATCTGGGTAACTGTTTTATTAAAGTCAAGAATAAACAGAGTGCACGTAATGCATTCCAGTTTGCTTCTCAGACGGATTATAATAAAGAAGTTAAAGAAGACGCATTATTTAATTATGCAAAACTGTCATACGAGCTCAATTTTCAGCCGGTAGCAGTCAATGCATTACGCGATTATGTCAAATCCTATCCGGGAACAAAGAAAACGGATGAAGCTAATGAGCTCCTGGCACAGGTTTATTTAAGTACACATAATTACAAGGATGCTCTGGCTGCATTAGAAAATATTCCGAACAAAGGACCACGTGCAGCGAAAGCTTATCAGCGAGTAGCTTATTTCAGAGGAGTCGAATTTTTTAATGACAGGGACTACAGCAGGGCGATTGATCTGTTTACCAAAGCAATTGTGGCAAATTATGATGAATCGGTACGTTCTTTAGCCATGTATTGGAAGGCTGAATCTTTTTATGCTATTGGCAGATTTGATGATGCTGTTAAGCAATATCGGATTTTTATTTTCAATCCGCCATCTGTAACCACTTCAGTTTATAATACTGCCAATTATGGGATCGGATATGCCCATTTCAAGCGTGAAAATTATAAAGAATCTTCAGACTGGTTCAGAAAATACATCCGAAATAAGAATGAAACTGATAAAGCCCGCTATAATGATGCAGTTATCCGGATTGCTGACGGACTTTTTATGCAGAAGGAATACCTGAGTGCAATTTCATTCTATGAAGAAGCCATTGTGGCAAATGCAACAGGCTCTGATTATGCATTATTTCAGAAAGGAATGATCCAGGGGATCCAGGGTAACCTAAACGGGAAGCAGGCAACACTGCAGCAATTACTTGCAAAGTATCCTAAATCGGATTATACCGATGATGCGGTTTACGAGAAGGGAACTGCTTTTATGGCCATGAATGATTACCAAAGAGCGGCTGAACAATTTCGTCTTATTCTTGATAAGCATAAACAAAGTATTTATACACCTAAGGCAAAGTTGAATGTTGCATTGATTTATTACAATGAGAATAAAGATGAACAGGCTTTAGCAGCATATAAACGCGTGGTCTCAGACTATCCGGGAACTGCCGAATCAGCTTCTGCACTCGTTAGTATTAAAAACATTTATGTAAGTAACGGTAATGCTGATGGCTATTTTGAATATGTTAAATCTGTTCCTTTTGCAGATATCAGTATCTCCGAACAGGAAAAAGTTACCTATGATGCTGCAGAGCAGGTTTATCTGAAAGGTAATTTTGAAAAGGCTTCCCGTGATTTTGACACCTATCTGAAGCGATATCCGGAAGGTTCAAAATTTATTCCTGCTACTTTTTATAAGGCAGAATCCGATTTTAAATTAAAATACTTTGAGCAGGCTTTAGCCAGTTTTGAATCGGTACTCAAAGCTCCCAGAAGTGGTTTTACAGAGCGTTCTTTAATTCGTGCAGCCGGAATCTATTATGAGAAAAAAGACTATGAACATGCCGGTAATCTTTATGCCCAATTAGAAGAAACTGCAGAATTCAAAGACAATTTAATTGCTGCCCAGGTTGGGCTGATGCGCTGTCTTTATCTTACCGGTAAGTTTAATGCTGCAGGGGTTGCTGCCCAGAAGGTTCTTAGCCAGGAGAAAGCTCCTGCATCACTGGTTAATGAGGCAAGAATGATATATGCAAAGACGCTAATGGAGTCAAATGAACTTTCACAGGCATTGGATGAATTTAAAACTTTACTGAAAACCGCATCCGGTGAAAACGGAGCAGAAGCCCGGTATTCTATCGCATGGATTTATTACCAGCAATCCAATTTTAAAGAATCGCAAAAGCGATGTTTTGATGTAATCAATCAGGTACCCTCCTATGACTTCTGGATAGCCAAGAGTTTTATATTATTATCTGACAATTATGTCCAGCTAAAAGATACTTTTCAGGCTAAACATACCTTGAAGAGTATTCTTGATAATTATGAGAAAAATAATAATGACCCGGAAGATATTTTATCCATTGCTCAGCAGAAATATGATGCACTGCTGAAGTCTGAAACAGAAAGAGAAATTCAGGAAGTCAGAGAAAAACAGGAAAATTCAATTGATAATTCCAACGAAGAGTAAAATGAAGGAAACCCGATTAGATTATGTTAAGATTAAGTTCTTGCTGGCAGTTCAGTTAGCTGTGCAGCTTTCTGCAGTATCGGTTTTTGCACAAAAGGGGAGTGTGGGTAATGAAGAGGTAGAAGTTGTGAAACCCTATCAGCCGGTACTGTCAGATGCAATTAAAATTACTTCTTCACCTATGCGGGACACAACTGCTTCAGAACCACCCGTACTAAATTACAGTATTGAGGAAAACAAAGAAAGCACAAGCTATAATGTGACTCCGATCAAGCCGGTAAAAATCAGAGATGAAAACATTAAAGAGTTATATCATGGATTTGTAAAGGGAGCTTATGGAAATTACAATACCCTATACGGTGAAGGATTCTTCAATGCACTCAGGTCAAAAGATTTTGATGCTGGTGTGCATCTGAAACATCTGTCCTCTTCCGGCAGTATTAAAACCTATGGATTCCCCGGAGTAAGCTCAAATCGTGTTGCTGTTACAGGAACTAAATTCTTTGATTTTTCGGCCTTAGACGGGAAACTGATCTTTGACAGAGATGTCGGACATTTTTATGGATACCGGATTCCCGAAATTTTTTCAAAGAAGGAAACACGTCAGATTCGAAATTCCTTTAGTGGTAAATTCGGGTTTGGGAGTATTCACAATGATCCGGATAAATTGAATTACCGTGCAGAGATTGCCTTTGGAAGTTATACTCTTAAAACAGTTAATTATGAAGCAACAGAGAGTGATTTTCAGATTGGATTTTCCGCAAGCAAAAAACTGGGAAACGACCATACTTTAGAAATGGGTTTAAGTGTTAATCCTCTTAAAACAACGATACCGGGAACAATCTGCCCTCCGGGAACAATTTGCCCGGAAACTGTCATGCCTTCAATTGATATCAGCCGAACCATATTCAGGCTAAACCCACGATATGAATTTGAAAAGAGCGGAATCTATTTCTCAGCTGGTGCAAATATTGCCATTGAACGAAGTTTTGACTTAAGTTTCTGGAGATTCTATCCGGTTGTTAATATAGAGTATCCTTTGATTAAAGACCAGCTCAAGATTACAGGTGAGCTTTCAGGTGACCTTCAAAAGAATACCTTGAAGTCATTGACTGAAGAAAATCCATTCATGATTCCTAGACAACTACTGAATGAAAAAATGTTGTTAAATACCAATAATAAGCTGAATGTATCCGCAGGATTCATTATTCGTCCTGAAAGACAATTGCAATTGCTGGCAACGGCCGGTTACTCAAGATCCCTGGAGGATGTATTTTACGTAAACTCGTTAAACGATTATGGGGTTACTTATTATTCAGCTTATTATGATACCGTTGACCGGCTTAATATTCATGCTGAAGTACAGTATAAGTACATTGAGAAAGTAGGCATTACTTTAAAAACAGACTATTATTCTTATAGCCTTGAAGAGAACCGTGAGCCTTTGTTCAGGCCTTCTTTCACCATGGCCATTGAAGGAGACTACTCAATTGCTGAGAAGATTTATTTTAAAGCTGCGTTGTTTTATTCGGGAGAGCGAAAAGCATTGGCAGTTGATGGTTATTCAACCCTTAAGCCGTATGCCGATATTAACCTTGGAATTGATTACCGGTATTCAAAGTTGCTGTCTTTCTGGCTTCAACTCAATAATCTGACAGCGGTCCGTTACGCACAATGGTATAACTATCCATCCTACAAGCTCAATGCATTAGCAGGTATAACATTATCCTTTTAAGAATATTTACTTCTTGTCTGAAACGATACGTTGGTAGATGGCGTTAAACTGTTTACCCACAGCTTCATACGAGCAAATGGAATGAATATGGTTATGCATTCCTGAAGCATCGAATCTTTCTGGATGATCCAAGAGAACAGTTAAATTCTTTAATAAGGCATCTTCATCACCTTTGTCAATCAGGATTCCGCAAGAATCATTTATCTGTTCGGAGATACCACCAACTTTTGTAGTAATAACCGGTAATCCGCAAGCGACTGCTTCAAGTAATACACATGGCATATTTTCGGTATTACTGAATAAAATAAAAACATCAGCCTGCTGCATGGCTTCAGCTACTTTTTCGATTGGCTGTAATGGTTGAAAAGAGATAAATTTATTGTCAAGCCCTAATGCTGCTGCATAGCTTTCAGCATTGCTAAAATCAAATTCGCTGATTATTTCCAAAATAAAATCATCACGAATTGCTGAAAGCCGTTTGATAACTCGTAGCATCCCTGTAATATTCTTCTGGTGTTCATTTAAAGTCGAAACATGAAGAATCTTTTTTCTGATCTGATTAATTTTCTGAACCGGTTTAAATAAATCAGTGTTGACTACATTTAAAACAACGAAGGTTTCTCGGTGGATTCCTAATTGTTGAATAGCCCTCCCGAGATGGGCAGAGACAGGACAGATTAATCGTGCAGTACGGACTGTTTTACGTATAACATACCGTTCTAAGCAATTTAGCTTCCGGTGAAAAATAGTTGAGTGCTCTGTAATAATTAAAGGCAGCTTATTCTTTAATGAATAGGCAGATGCTATAATTCCTGCAGGGAAAATGATATTTAAATGAACAAGATCCGGTTTAGATCCGAACTCATCTTCGGCCCGTTGAATTCCTTTCTTCCAGGCTCTTCGCCAGTAAAAAAAGTTAGTCAAGCGACTGCTCTTCTTGTAATAAACAGTAATTGTTTTTAAATGAACATGATCAGTGATTAAAAGGTTATCTTCATCAGCCGAAACAACATGCACAACAATGATCTTGTTGTACAGAGCAGCTGATTCGGCATGGCGCATGACAAAATTCCCTAATGCAGGCTTCATCCTGTTTGGATACCAACCAGCTATCCACAGTATTTTTAATGGAGTAGTTTGTGTCATGAAGAGTGCAAATAGAAGAATTAATCAATAATCTCATTAAAAGATACGGGAAGTTAGCCGCAATTTATTAACTTGCAGCAATTAACTCACATGCCCAAGCTCCTTTATCTTGGACTGTTGCTTTGCCTGCCCGGCATTTTACCGGCACAACTACCTTTCTCGTACAGTTATTCAATGGATGAAGGTCTGCCTTCTGAAAGGGTATTCTGTTCAGCTCAGGATAAGGCAGGATTTATTTGGTTTGGAACAGATGTAGGCCTTACCATGTTCAATGGAAAGGACTTTATTACCTATACAGAGGTAAATGGTCTTGCATCGAATGAAATCAGTAGGTTGTATAATGATAAAAAAGGGCGATTATGGATTTTTCATCCTGATGGCAAGCTTTCCATGTATTCGGATGGCCGGTTTTTTAATGAGAAGAACAATCAGTTAATCAATAGAATTCAGAATAAAAAAATAGCCAGCACAATCATTGAAGATGTTTTTGGAAATTTATGGTTTGGATATAAGGGCGGAGCTCTGGCAAGACTATCAGTCTCAGATGCCCTTCTTTATTTTGCTTCACCCATGCCGGGAGAAATCAGCTATGCTCCTGAGTTCTACCTTACATCTGACAACGAATTGTGGATTATCTATTCTTCCCGGTTTTTCAGTTATGATTACGAAAGTGATGAGTTTATTTTATTACTCGGTCCTGTTATTCTTTCATCAGATAGGCTGATCTATCATTTTATTTCGAACAGTAATGCCGTATTCCTCACAACCAAGGGGATTGAACGAATGATAAATAAAAATTACGGAGTTGTGATTTCATCACAAAGGATTCCTGCAATGGAAAAATCAGCTTATTTATTTTATGATGATTTTAATAACATCTGGTTCAGCAATCGTTTAGATAATACGTTTCTTTTTAAATATGACAGAGGTACCTACCGGCAGGCCAGGCCTGTTCTTGAGCAAGTTCGGGTTACCTCTTTCTTTTCCGACCGGGAAAGCAATGTCTGGGTCACGACAAATGGATCAGGAGTTTACAGGTATGCGGCACCCGGGCTGTCATTGGAGTTCATAACGAAAGCGGGAGGATTGCCTTCAGAAAGTATCAGTCGCTTGTTAGCTTACGGAGAAGATTTGATAGCTATTACAGATCAGGATAAGGCAGTCGTTATTAAGAAACAGAATGTAATTCCAATAATTCCATTTAATGAGAAACAGGCTGGTAAATTATCAGTTGATTCAGATACGGATAAAAAAATAGCAATATTCCTGAAGGGGAACCGTCTTTATCTGTATCGTAATGATAATCTGAGAACATATGATATAAAAGAATTGACTAACTCACCAGGATCCATATCTCCTTCAGTTAGCTTAGTTGCATTTTCAAAAGATCACTCATGTTTTATTACCCAGGATTCGGTCATTTTCAAGTTGGATTTGAGAAAAGGCAACCCCATTCTTAAACATTATTATACACTTAGCAGAAACAGGATTATCACTCATCTTAAGACATGTGGAACGGATAGCCTGATATTAATGACCGGGCAAACAATCTATGCTCTAAGAAATGAATTGATTCAGCTTACATCGGAAATAACGCATCCCGTGACTGATTTCCAAATGCTTGGAACATCACTCCTGGTTGCTACTTCCGGGGCCGGACTACTGGTTTTTAGAGATGGAAAAATAAGGGCAATGATTGATTCGGTTAATCACATTCCCATGAGCTTTGTAAAAAGGATAACAGTAAGCAGCGAGAAGGTAATCTGGTTATCAGCTCAAAACGGACTTTTCAGATTTGTATTGAATAACGATGTTCCACAAGTTGTAGAACATTTTACTTCTGTTGATGGCTTATTGTCTGAAAGTGTAAATGATGTTTTGCTTCATAACAAGATCTATATTGCCGGATATAAGGGAATCAATTATTTTGAAAACAGCCTGACTAAACAAATAAATGAACCTCCGGCAGTTTATATTAAGGAGTTCTGGTATGGAGATCAGAAAATCAAGTTAAATGATTCGCTGAGTTTTAAATTCAAAAAATATCCGTTGCATATTGAATTTGAATCACCAGTTTATCAGAATAGTAACAGAGTTCTGTTTCAGTATAAGTTAAATGGATTTAATGAAGAATGGACAGTAACTGAGAATACAATAGCAGAATATAGCTCATTGAACCCCGGATCCTATATTTTTCAGGTACAAGCAAAAAGAGCAGGTTCGGGCTGGAGTAAACCGGTGTTTATCAAGTTTGAAATCATAGCTCCTTTTTACGGAACATTATGGTTTAGACTGATTGTTGCCAATACACTCATTTTCATGTTATACATAGTACTCAGGAATATTGCTTCAGCCAAGTTCAGAAAGAAGCTTGCTGTTTTTGAGCGAACGCGTGCATTAGAGCAGGAGCGTAACCGGATTTCACGGGATATGCATGATGATTTGGGTGCTGATCTTACCAACATTGTTATCCTATCAAAAATTGCACGTCAGACAATTAAACCTCAGGCTAATGAACGGGATACAATTGATAGAATCGAAACAGCAGCCAATGATGTCATTAATAAGATGAATGAGATTATCTGGGCTCTCAATCCTTCAAATGATTCGTTACCTAATCTTGTTTCATATCTTCATCGCTATATTAAAGAGTATCTTGAGCTGAATAGGGTTGAATTCTCGGTCGAAATTCCTGAACGAATTCCGGCCATTCGCTTGAAGGCAGGTTTCAGACGAAATATTTTCCTTGTAGTAAAAGAGACCTTGCATAATATTGTTAAGCATTCAAGAGCATCCCGGGTAACGGTTGTTATTGAGCCCGAAAAAATGAATCGGTTTGTTTTATCAATTAATGATGACGGAATAGGGTTTAATGTGGAAGAAAGAATGGGAACCGGCAATGGTTTGTTAAATATGAGAAAAAGAATGAAAGAAATTACCGGCTTGTATGAAATCAGTTCATTCCCTGCGAAAGGAACAAAAGTAAGGATTGAAGCTCTGCTGCCGGGGTAATACTTATGTCTTATAAGAGTTAGTTATCAATAATGTAACTTTACGCATGCTATGACAACCTCAAATAATAATAAATCAAGAGTCGTTATAATTGAAGATCATCATGCTATCCGCGATGGGATGGTTTTCCTTATCAATAACGATCCGGACTTTATTGCAATTCCTTTTTCAAAAGCTGAAGATGCACTTATTGCATTTGAGAAATTACCCCCCGATATTGTTCTGATGGATATCAATCTTCCGGGTATAGATGGGATTGAAACAACAAAAATTATCAAACAGAAATATCCTCAGACACAAATCATGATGTGTACGGTTTATGAAGACGATGATAAGATTTTCAGAGCACTTGCTGCCGGAGCTAATGGATATATTCTGAAGCGGGCAGCAGGCGAGTCCCTGATTGAGTCGATCCGGCAACTGCAACAAGGAGGTGCCCCAATGAGTTCCACAATTGCTAAAAAGGTAGTATCATTCTTTCAAAACAGAAATAATGTAAGTGCAGCAAGTGAGTTGCTTACAGCCAGAGAAAACGAGATTCTTGATTTGCTTGCTAAAGGTTACCGGAATAAGGAAATAGCTGATAAGCTTAGCTTAAGCACCAATACAATCAGAACCCATATTTATCATATCTATGATAAACTGCACGTTCAGACCAGGGTTGAGGCATTAAATAAAACAGGTCGCGGGGGAGGACGTCTGTTTTAAAAAAAAAGCATGAATACTTATTATTCATGCTTCATGTTTTCACAAAAGTACTATCTGAGAGTACTATCTGTCCGTATCCAGGTCGTCATCAGCCTCATCATCCAGTTCATTATCATCACGGGTAAGCAGATCGCCCCATTCACGAACCGGGCCTCCAAGGCTTTCTCTAAATTCATCTAACCTTTCATCACCAACTTCTTCATCAGGCGTTGAATCACTCATATCAACAATAGAGGATTCTATATAAATGGATTCTTCTAATGGAGGTACCATCGGTATTTCCTTTATCTTTCTGAAGTTTGATTTTGGTTGTGTCAATGACTCAGAAGAAGAATGGCCTTTAACACTTTTTACGCGTGTTTCTGCTTTTTTTGTCTTCGCAACCCCAGTAGCTTTTTTCACTTTTGTAACTGCTGATTTCTTTACCGTCTTTTTAGCAGTTGCTTTCTGTAATGTGGCTTTTTGGGTTTTTACTTTTACTGCCGTTTTCTTCGATTTTACTTTCATTACCTTTTTTTTAACGGTTTTCTTTGGTGTTGCCTTTTTTGAAGCACTTTTTTTCTTCTTTAATGTTTTTTTTGCTGCTTTTTTGGCAGCAGTACGTTTACTTGCTGATGTTTTACCGGGTTTTGATTTAACTTTTTTCTTCGTTGCCATTTGATTTAAGGTTGATAAGATTATTGAAGAATATTTTGGTTTAAAACACTACAAAGTTAAAATCAATTATTTTTATCTGTACAAAAAAATGTTAAGAAAGTTTTTACGTTTCATTGGATATATAACATTCGCATTTCTTGCTATTTTTGATGTCAGATCATTTATGTAGCATGCTCATATTCAACAAGTTAAAGAAGTTTGGGCAGTTTATTCTGCTTCTTAGCCTGATTTATTCATGCCAGAAAGACATTCCTTTACTTGGTGAAGATGAACAGGGAAATACGGTGATTGTTCCCCGTGATTCTGTTTTTATTTCGTCAATTATTCTGATTGACTTTGATACGTTGAATGAATTCGGCAACACCTGGGATTCAATTATTACTGTTCCTTTTGATTCGGGCAATTTTCAATATCCGGATGTCTATTATAATATCGGAATTTATGACACATCATTTCCGTTTAGTTATTATCAGCAAACTCACTTTCAGAATGTAAATCCATTTAGTCTGCCATTAGCCTACAGCATGGTGCCGCCAATATATATACCAGGCTTTGGTAAACCCTTTTATCTCCGGGTATTTGATCTGGATTTAACTTCTGCTGGTATTGATAGCACGTTAATGGATAGTATTCTGTTTGTTGTAGAACCTGATTTTAATCTGTCAAATCCATATCAAAGTACTGTTTCCGGTACGGGTAGCAGAGGTACTGCTGTTTCATTAGGACTGCTCTGGCAATAAAATTTTAGAAAATTGTGAGTTACCTGGATTTCTTCTTCCAGTCGGTTTTCAGACTTTTGGTTCCTGCCCGATAACAGGCCTAAGATGAACTAACAAATATAAACGAATCAGTGGATACTAATTGCTGGAGGGAGAAGGTTTGTGACAAGCTGAAGTCAATACAGTTTTTAAATTGCCAGGAACATAAAAAAGTAACGATGTTTACATTTGCCTCCAATATTTTTGATCAGTAAATACAATGGGACGAATCTTTGAAAAAAGGAAACATAAAATGTTTGCCCGTTATGACAGGATGGCAAAGGCCTTTACACGAATTGGAAAAGAAATAGCAATTGCGGTTAAACAAGGAGGCCCGCATCCTGAAAATAATCCGCGATTGCGAACAGCAATTCAAAACGCCAAAGGAGTGAATATGCCAAAGGACAAAGTTGAAAATGCAATCAAAAAGGCATCAGCAAAAGATTCATCCAATTACGAGGAAGTTGTCTATGAAGGTTATGGCCCCCATGGAGTTGCAATTGTTGTTGAAGCGGCAACAGATAATCCAACCCGAACCGTTGCTAATATCAGAATGTATTTTAACCGGGGTGGTGGAACATTAGGGAAAACCGGTTCACTTGATTTTCTTTTTGATCGCAAAGGAGTATTTAAAATTGCTCTTGGTCAGAGAGATACTGAATCGCTGGAACTAGATCTGATTGACTTTGGTCTGGAAGACCTAGCAGTAGATGGGCAGGAAGCTTATATCTATACTCAGTTTAATGATTTTGGAGCAATGTCAAAAACTCTTGAAGAAAAAGGAATTGAAGTTATTAGTGCAGAAAAGCAGCGTATTCCGCATACCTATACCGAACTGAATGAAACACAACAGGAGGAAGTCATCAAATTAATTGAATCGCTTGAGCAGGATGATGATGTTCAACACGTCTTTCATGCGTTAAAGTAAATTACTAAACTACGTGCAAGATTTTGGAATGAAAATACACCGCGAAGGCTACACGTTACTCTACTCAGCATTTTTTTTTCTGCTGGCAATTAATATTATCCTGAGCTATATCTTAAAGGATCAAATTGAAATTCGAGTATTCATTGCCGGTATTTCAGTTTTGATTATGATTTTACTCTTGCAGTTTTTTCGCAATCCGTCACGCAACTTAGCTGATGGTGAAAATCTCATTATTGCCCCGGCAGACGGTAAAATAGTAGTTATTGAAGAAACGATTGAGAAAGAGTTTTTTAAAGATAAAAAACTCCAGGTGAGTATCTTTATGTCACCCTTCAATGTTCATATCAACAGATATCCGATCAGCGGGAGAATCAAATACTTACGCTATCATCCGGGTAAATATCTAGTTGCATGGCACCCGAAAGCATCAACTTTAAATGAAAGAACATCCATTGTTATTGAACGGGATCAGAAATCACTTTTGTTAAGACAAATAGCAGGAGTGTTAGCCCGAAGAATAGTTTATTATCCGCATGAAGGGGATATGGTTAAACAATCGACAGAATTGGGGTTCATTAAATTTGGATCAAGAGTTGATCTCTTTTTACCGCTAGATACAAAACTCCATATCACGCTGAATGAAAAAACAATTGGCGGAGTAACTGTAATCGGAGAACTGACCAATAAAAAAGGTGGTCATTAATTCAAAATTTATTCCTATCGGGTAGTAAAAAATAGTAACAGCCAATTTTTCTGTTGTAATGCTTTTCCCTCGAGTTAGCATTTAAAGCTGTTAGGTACAGATTCATTGAAAAAGCTGTAAAATCTTACCTGTCTTAAGGTAATGCTGAGGCTCTGAGAGATAGTTTTTTCATAAGAAATCAGATTCAAATAATAAATAAAGCTTGACCAAATCGGACTTTTTAGCAAAAGTCTTACAAAATCAAGGTTTTCAAATCCTTATAAAAGCAAGCGTGGAGCAGGTTTTAAATTGGTATTAACATACCAAATCCACATGCTGATTGAAACCTTGTTCTGATTGAAACGCTAAAACAAAGTGAGTATGGAAGGAAAACTACTTAAAAGATTCTTAACGGCACTTTTGATTACACTCTGTATGACAGCAGAAAGGGTTGAAGCAAGTCATGCTATGGGAGCGGATCTAACCTATCAGTGTATGGGTGGTAACACCTATAAAATCCGATTATCATTCTACAGGGATTGTATTGGAATCAATGCTCCAAACAATGTATTTATAAGTATAACTTCGGCATCCTGCGGGCAAAATCTTGGAATAACCTGTAATCCGATTCCGGGAACCGGGCAACAAGTAACACCCCTTTGCCCGAGTGCTTTATCAACCTGTAATGGAGGAACATTTACAGGTATTCAGGAGTGGGTTTATGAAGGAATTGTAACTCTTCCAATGCAATGTACTGACTGGCGGTTTAGTTATGATCTGTGTTGTAGAAATGCTGCGATTAATACAATTACCAATCCCGGCACAAGCACATTTCACATTTATGCTACCTTGAATAATACTATTTCTCCTTGTAATACATCACCGGTCTTCTCAAATAAACCGGTTCCTTTTGCCTGTCTGGGCCAGCAGCTTTGTTTTAATCATGGTGCTTTTGATGCAGACGGTGATTCATTAGTATATCAGCTTATTACACCTTACCAGACAGCAAGCTCTACAGTCAATTATATTACCCCTTATAATGCCATTAATCCGCTTAATTCAAGCCCTGCTGTCCAGTTTAATACCAGCACCGGTGACATTTGTATGACTCCTCAGCAATTACAAGTAACTGTGATGGCAGTGCTTGTTAAGGAATATCGGAATGGAGTTTTAATTGGTACCGTTGAACGGGATATCCAGGTTACTGTTATATCCTGTAATAACCAGTTGCCTTCTTTAACAGGAATTAACGGGACTAATCAGTATACTGCAACAATCTGTGCTAATCAGCCTTATTGTTTTAATATCTATTCAAGTGATCCGGATTCAGGTCAGAATGTTTTTATTTCATGGGATGGAGGAATCTTGGGTGGTACTTTCACCTCTACAAGTGCTCAATTTCCTGTGAGTACATTTTGCTGGACACCAGGCTCTTCTGACATTGGAACTACCCAGTGTTTTACGGCATTGGTACACGATGATGCATGCCCGATGAACGGGACTCAGGTATATTCTTATTGCCTGACGGTAGTTGGAGTTAAAGCTGATGCAGGAACAGATCAGCTTATTGCCTGTAATGATATTGCAACTTTATATGGAAATGGCATTGGTGGCAGCGGATCTTATACTTACCAGTGGAGTACTGGATCAACAAACCCGGGGATTACGGTTGGAGCAGGTACTTATATTCTCACAGTAAGTGATGGCATGTGCAGTGCAACTGATACGGTTAATGTTATTAGCGCATTTGAACCAACTGCTAATTTCTCAGCATCTACCGCCTGTGCTGGTTCATCAGTTCAATTTACAGATCTTTCAACTTTACCCGGAGGTGTCTTCACATCATGGAATTGGAATTTCGGTGATGGAGATTCGTCTAATCAGCAAAATCCTTCACATAATTATCTCATTGATGGTACCTATTTTGTTCAATTGATTGTTACAACCAACCTGGGTTGTATTGATACTGTTGTTATCCCGGTAACTATTGATCCATTACCAGTTGTTGACTTTACAGTTACAAACGTATGCGAAGGAACTGCTGTCAATATCCTCAATAATACCCAGCCTGCGGGAAGTTCTTTTAACTGGAATTTCGGAAACGGGCAATCATCAAATAATCCGAATCCTTCAGTTACTTATGGTTCAAGTGGTACCTATACCATTACACTTACGGCAACAACCCAGGAAGGCTGTGTTGATTCTTTGTCAGCTGTAGTGACTGTATTTGAAAAACCGGATGCAGGATTTGCTTTTAGCCCGTCTGGAACTTGTCAGGGCGGAGTTGTTTCTTTTACTAACACTTCAACGGGCGACTCCACCTATACCTGGAACTTTGGTAACGGCCAAACTTCAACTTCACCCAATCCGATAGTTACTTATAATTCTCCTGGCAGCTATGATGTTACTTTAACCGTAACCAGTGCTAATGGCTGTACAGACTCAATCACTCACACGGTAATTGTAAACCCGTTACCTTTAGCGAGTGCAGGTCTTTCTCAGACCATTTGTATAGGTGATGCTGCAACATTAATCGCTTCAGGAGGTATTTCGTATCAATGGAGTACGGGTGATTCAACAGATATTATTTCGGTAAGCCCTTCATCAAATACAACCTATACGGTTACTGTAACAGATGCAAATGGCTGTACTGCTACTGCACAGGTAAATGTTACTATTAATCCGTTGCCGGTGCCTGTTGTGAGCCCGGATCAATCCGTATGTATCGGGCAGAGTGTAACCTTAAATGCGTCAGGAGGAGTTTCATATTACTGGAATCCTTCCGGAAATACTTCTGGGAGTATTACAGTTACTCCGTCTGTTTCTACGACTTATGCTGTCAATGTCACGGATTCAAATGGCTGCATCGGAACCGGATTTATAAATGTTACAGTAAATGCATTGCCAGTAGTTAATCTTCAAAACGCATTTGTATGTTCAGGGAATTCAGTCAATCTGGATGCCGGAAGTTCGGGTACCTATTTTAGTTGGTCGACTGGAGATACAACCCAGGTAATTTCTGTTTCATCAGCTGGTACTTATACAGTTACCGTTACTTCAGCTGCAGGTTGTACAGCTTCATCTTCCGCACTGATTAGTGTTGGAGGCAGTGTTATCAATAACCTTGCGAATTCAGCATTCTGTCAAGGTGATAGTGCAGTCTTAAATGCCGGAAATCCCGGATCAACGTATAACTGGTCAACCGGTGCAACCTCCCAAAGTATAGTGGTGTACACATCGGGTACATATAGTGTTACCATTACAGATGGAAGCGGATGTAGCGGAACGGTATCTACCACAGTAAATGTTTATCCGCTTCCCCAGGCCCAGTTCATCCCAAATGATGTTTGTATTGGGGATAGTATGTTTTTTATGGATGTTTCAACGATTAACAGCGGAACCGTGACCGGCTGGCAATGGGATTTTGGGGACGGGAATATTTCTCAACAGCAAAATCCCATACATATTTATGCGACTCCCGGGACTTATGCAGTTACCTTTACAGTTACCTCTGATCAGGGCTGTGTGAGCAACATTGTAAAATCATTCAATGTATTTCCTCTTCCTGTGGCAAATTTCAATCTTACAAATGCCTGCGTTGGGACTGCTGTAAATCTTACGAATACCTCAACAGTTGCTGTCGGAAATGTCAATGGTTGGAACTATAACTTCGGAGATAGCACTTCATCCAGTCAGCAAAATCCGTCTCACAGCTATTTATCACCAGGTGTTTATAATATTACTCTGAGTGCAACAACCAATGGGGGATGCAGGGATACGATTATAAAACAGGTAACTATTTACCCATTACCCGTTGCAACATTTAATGCAAATACAGCTTGCTATGGCAGCCCGACTTTATTCACCAGCACCTCTTCGGTTCCGGGTGGTATAATAGCGGCCTGGCAATGGAGTTTTGGTGATACAAAAACTTCAGTAGCCCAGAATCCTGTTCACCAGTATAATAATCCAGGTACTTATAATGTAACATTAATTGTCACATCTTCAAATGGTTGTACAGCCACAACGCAGCAGACAGTAACTGTCAATCCGTTACCACTAGTTAATTTGATCCCAGATCAGACGGTATGCTCAGGTAACAGTACTCAGCTAAATGCTTCGGGCGGAAGTTCATACTTATGGCAGCCAGGTGGTCAGACCTCAGCATCAATTACGGTAAATCCGATTGTGACATCTTTTTATACAGTATTAATAACGGACAGTAACAGCTGCTCTAATACTGATACTGTTAAAGTGACTGTAAGACCTGTGCCAAAAATCTATGCAGGTACAGATAAGAAGATTTGTATTGGTGGTTCAATAATCTTGTCGGCATCCGGAGCAGCAACTTATGTCTGGAATCCGGGTAGTTTAATTGGTTATTCAGTGACAGTATCTCCAACTATGACAACAAATTATATTGTAACAGGTACTAATAGTTTTGGCTGTTCAAATACGGATACTGTTCAGGTAACCGTCAATCCGTTACCTTCACCTAATGCAGGTCCAGATCAAACGATTTGCAGCGGATCAACAACCAGTATAAGCGCATCCGGAGGAAATTCCTATTTATGGAATACCGGAAGTACAGTTTCAACAATTTTTGTAAATCCAACCTCCCATGCAAGCTATAATGTAACAGTTACGGATGCAAATGGCTGTATCAATTATGATACGGTTGAAGTTTTTGTAAACCCTTCACCGGTTGTCCTTCTTCAAAATGGATTTATATGCCAGGGTAATTCAATTATTCTTGATGCTGGAAACCCCGGAGCAACTTATTTATGGAATCCGGGTGGTGACACAACTCAAACCATTGCAGTTAACACAGCAGGAACATACTCAGTAATTGTAACCAATAGCCTGAATTGCCAGGCTATTGGATATTCAACAGTTAATATGGGAGGTACAGGTTTAGTCAGTAATTTGACTCCGGCAGTCTTTTGCGATGGAGGATCTGCTGTATTAGATGCAGGAAATCCGGGTTCTTCCTACCTATGGTCAACCGGTTCTGTCAGTCAGGTAATAACTGTTACTCAGCCTGGAGCTTATACTGTGACTGTAACAGACATTTCGGGATGTTCATCCGTATTTAATGCAAATGTTACCGTTAATCCGTTACCGCAAGTTGGTTTTACCGCATCTCCTGTATGTGAAAATGCCCCGACTGGATTATTGAATAATTCTTCCATTTCTTCAGGAACAATTGCAAACTGGAACTGGGATTTTGGAGATGGAACTACATCAACTGATCAGCAGCCATCTCATCAGTTTAATTCACCGGGGAATTATACGGTTACCTTAACGGCAACAAGTAGTAATGGTTGCCAGGCAACTTCAACACAAAACATTGTGATTCACCCCAAGCCGGCCGGTTTATTTGTGAGCAATGTTGTTTGTTTGGGTGACCCTACTGTTTTTCAGGATTATTCAACCGCCTCCAATGGAAGTATTATAAGCTGGAACTGGTCATTTGGTGACAGTCTTTCCTCAGCCAGTTCAAATCCTCAACATGTTTATACTATTGCAGGAAGTTACCAGGTTACACTTATTGTAACTACTTCTGATGGATGTTCGGATACCGTTATCTCATCTGCTGATGTTAATCCAGTACCATTAGCTGATTTTTCAGCCACAGAAATTTGCCAGGGTGCAGCAACCGTTTTTACAGATATTTCAACTATATCACAAGGATCTATTGATGCTTACGACTGGGATTTTGGAGACGGAGGTTCCTCAATTCTTCAAAATCCTTCACATTTATATATAACAGACGGACAGTATAATACACGGTTGATAGTAACTACCGATCAGGGATGCAGTGATACCATCATAAAGCCCGTTTTGGTTCATCCAACACCGGATGCTTATGTTTCAGTCTCTTCGATTTGTATATCCCAACCGGCATTATTTACCGCAAATGGATTCATAAATTCGGGAAGTATTCAAAACTGGTATTGGGAGTTTGGTGACAGTACTTTTTCCGGAGTACAAAATCCGCAGCATACCTATTCTGCACCGGGAAGTTATTCTGTTTTACTGGTTGCAGTGAGCGATAAAGGCTGCCGTGATAGTGTTACTCAGTCACTTTCTGTTTTTGCTTTACCGGAAGTGGGGTTTACTCACCAGGATGTATGTCTGAATAACCTGATGCAGTTTACAGATACATCTGCATCAGCTTCCGGAATTATTTCCTGGAACTGGGATTTTGGTGATGGCGCTGTTTCAACGGCTCAGAACCCGATACATGGATATATTGCATCAGGATCATTCCCAGTAACCCTTACAGTCAGCACTGCTGACGGATGTTCTCAGTCTCTGACCCAGACAGTAAATGTATTTCCCAACCCAGCAGCAAATTTCAGTACCGGGAATGTATGTCTAGGTTCATCAACTGCCTTTTTTGATCAAACAACCTTGCATGGAGGAGGAGCAATTAATTGTTTCTGGGATTTTAACGATGGCTTCACTTCAACAGATAATAATCCTGTTCATACTTATTCGTCTGCCGGTCTTTATCAGGTTACCCTCACATCAACCAGTCTGAATGGTTGTTCAAGTTCTGTTACCCTGCCTGTTGAAGTTTATCCTTTGCCGTCAGTACAGTTTGATGCTCCGGATGTATGCATTAATTCGATGGCAATTTTTACTGATTTATCGGCTGTTTCGAACGGATCTCCGGTTACCCAATGGAGCTGGAGTCTAGGTGATAGTTCATTCTCTTCGGCACAACATCCCATTCACAGCTATGCATCTCCCGGAACCTATCAGGTCACTTTAACAGCAACATCGTTAAATGGCTGCAGTAATTCCCTGAGTGATTCAATTCGGATTTTTCCTGTACCAGTTGCCTCAATCCTTGCATTCAGCGGGTGTATTACTGAACCAGTTACTCTTATGAATGGAAATGATCCGCAAAATCTTGAAGGGAACAGTTACAATTGGGATTTTGGTGATGGTAATACTTCGGTCCTGATTAATCCGCAACACCAGTATGCAGTTTCTGGAACATATCTGGTTACACTGGAAGTTACCAACGGATATGGATGTAAAACAACAACTACCTTTCCGGTTGTTGTGAATCCCTTGCCAGATGCAGATTTCAGTGCTTCAAATGCCTGTGCAGGAGAAAATGTTCAGTTTATTAACCAATCAACAATCTCCTCAGGAACAATTATCTCGTATAGCTGGAATTTTGGCAATGGACAGGTCTCGAATCAAACGAATCCACAGGTGCAATTTGCACAACCCGGAACATATACCATTACATTAATTGTAATATCGGATTTCGGATGTTCAGATACGGCAAGCACGACCATCACAATCTATCCTGATCCGGTGTCAAATTTCTCAGCACTTAATAACATAGGTTGCGGGCCACTGCCGGTTTATTTTTCAGATTCATCATTTGTCCAATCAGGAATGATTGTTGCATGGTCGTGGAATTTTGGAGATGGGGGAAGTGATTCTGTACAGAATCCTGTACATATTTACCAGCACTCAGGAACCTATCCGGTGTCATTAACGGTTACCTCTAATTATGGATGTTCGCAAACTTATACTTTATCAAACGTAGTAACTGTCCATCCTGAACCGACAGCCGGTTTTATTCCATCTCCCCCAAAGACAAATATTCTCAACCCGGTTATTACATTCCTGAACACTTCAATTGGTGCCAATTTTTATCAATGGAATTTTGGAGATGGGAATACTTCGGGCCAGGTAACTCCTACACACACTTACCAGGATACAGGCTGGTATGAGGTACAGTTACTGGTAATAAATGAATTTGGCTGTTTGGATACCATTACCAAATGGATCTATATTGAGCCAATTACAACGGTGTTTATTCCAAATACTTTTACACCGAATAGTGATGGAGTTAATGATGTATTTACAGTTAAAGGAATAAATATTCTGGATGTAAAGCTTACTATATGGAACCGGTGGGGAGATAAGATTTTCTTAACTGAGAATGGCTTTTCAAATCCTTGGGATGGATCCGTACAGGGAAGCAGCCATCAGGCTAAGGAAGATGTTTACGTTTATGAGGCCCTGGTACTGGATATCTTCAGAAAACAACACCGTTATGTTGGTAAGGTGAACTTGGTCAGGTAGGAAAAGTTTTATTCGGTACCAAGACCTTCAACCAGATTAGACATCAGCCGATAGGCACCTGAAACCCCTGCCGGCAGTTGCCTGAACAATGACAGCCCGGTATAGATATAGGTGCCCTTTCCAAAGCGCGCAAAAATCAGGCTGCCATCACCATTGGTCTCTCCTTTATCATTCATTCTGAACAGGGGCTTATAATGATCTTTATAGTTGACGGCAAAGTAGATTCCACGCTCCTGAACCCATCCGCTAAAATCATCTTTTGTAAGTTTATTTGGACTAAGCATTAATGGGCTGTCAGGAGCTAAAAAGTCCACAGCAGCATGTTCATCCGTTACCCGCTCACGTGAGATTTTGAAAGGATATGGGCCCGGATCTGATTTTAATGTACTGATAAAGTTCATGGTATTATACTGAACAATGAGTGTTCCGCCTTGCTGAACATAATTCATCAATGCAGGCTGCCATTCAATCATCTTCTCATTTGTGTTGTAGGCTCTGATTCCGGTAATAATAGCCTTGTATTTTTTAAGCTCCTGCTCAGAAAGCACATTTTCGAGTATTTCTATATCGAAGCCGGCTTGTCTTAAAGTACTGACAGTAGCATCTCCCGATCCGGTTATGTAGCCAATTTTTCCATTATTTATTTTCAAATCCATTGACTCTACCTTCAATGAAGCCTTCTTAATTACTGATACTTCCGGAATATGATCATAGTGAATTTCATATTGAGTATAAGCCGGAATAATCTCACTGAGTGATGTCATTTGAATTTCAGCTGTTAGATTTTCTGTCACATAACGGTCGGTTATTTTCTCAATACGTAAATCAAAAGTCTGAACTGAGTTTTTCTTCTCAATGCTGAAATTCAAGACTGCAGGAATTAATCTGAAATGCTGCAGAGGGGCAAAATTAATTTTCCCTTCAACTTGATCGCTGTTTGCCTGAAGTGTGACCTTGACCGTTCTTGACTTTCGATTTGAGAAGATTACCAATGATTCGTCAAAAGCGATTACAACAGGAGGCTTAATTTCAAAATCTTTGTAACATTCACCTTTAACAGGATCTGTCCATTTGTAATTAACGGGCTTATCAAATTCATAAACCTGACCTTTATAAATAAAACTAAACCGGCTAAACAATGCAGGAGGTGAAACAGGTTTTCCTATTGTACTGTAATCTGTTACAGCAAACATTCCATTTGACCCTTCAGAATTCAGCCAGTAGGGATTTGTATAAGGAGTAGAGAGAGGTAGTGCAAAGGCTCCTGTTATTGTTTCAAGCTGGTTCTGACCAAGACTTTTGTCAACATTCAGATTCAAAAAGGTTCCAACTGAAATTTTGTTTAAAGTAAAAAGATCTGATTGTTTGCAGACTACAGAAAACCTGATTCGAACTGAATCGCCCGGAGTTGTAAAGGGAGTCAGTGCATTAGCCTCAAACCATAATCCGGCACAGGAAAATATGATCTGTTCAAGTGATTTACGCTTTACCGGCTCAAGACTTCTACCTAATTCAGGAAGGGCATTATAAGCAGCGAATAGAAATGGAAGAATTTCAGCCGGGTTAGCAGGATTAAAATTCGCTATAGCTGAATCAATTGCACTCGTAAAGTTATTATCTGGCGTTTTTTTGAGTACTTCAATACTACAAAATAAATTTCCACAGGAAGTGTCTCCGTCAATAGATTTAAAATATTCCATCTGCTCACCTCGGCCTCTCTCCACTCCAAAACCTTGGCTTTTATGCTGTGAACGGCTTACAGAAGCGATTTCACCGACCCATTTCCCTAGCAGGGGAATAAAAACACCGGCATCGAGCTTAAACTGATCACTACGGGTTGTGTTATTTCCACTGAAATTAAAGGTATTCCACCAGAGGCTCCCTGTCTTCCAGGTAGAAACGAACTTCAGTTGTTCAGGATATTTTGTTGAATCAGCTGCCTGGAGAAAGGCTTCGCGGGCAAGAATAGCAGAAGAGGTATGGTGGCCATGACCGCCTTCACCGGTTGTGGGAAACCGTGTAATAATGATATCGGGTCTGAAATTCCGGATGATCCAAACCATTTCTTTCACAACTTCATTCTGATCCCAGATCTGAAGGCTTTCATCAGCAGACTTGGAATATCCAAAATCCCTAGCATTGGTAAAAAACTGCTCACTTCCATCATTACTCCGGGCAGCAAGCAGTTCCTGCGTACGGATCAGACCCAATAAGTCTCCCTGTTCCTGACCGATCAGATTTTGACCGCCATCTCCCCTGGTAAGGGCAAGGTAAGCCGATCTGAATTTTTTTTCATTTGCAAACCAGGTTAACAGACGGGTATTTTCATCATCCGGATGTGCAGCAATATAAAGGACACTGGAATTTACTTTTAATTTTTGAAGTTGAAGTAATATCTCTCCGGGCGGATAAAGCCGACCGGGCTGAGCATATAAGCAAGTACTGATAAAAATAAGAAAGGGTATAAACAATCTTTTCATTACGGATATCGTTGAGAGTGCCAAATGTATTTAAAGTTTCCGGTAAGCCCTTAACAACAACAGGCTGATAAACTAGTTATTTAACTCCGATAAGAGATTGAGTTAATCCGAGAATACAGTTAAATTTGCCCTCTTACACAGCAGATATATGAAGAAAACTCTCTTTTTTGCCATTATAATTATGGTTTCCGGCTGCAAGTCAATCAATCCTAGTGTTATGTTTAAAATGGATTCTCAGGATCAGTACAGAGCCGATCAGACGCTCGCAGTTTATGAATATCGGATTGCACCCAATGATATTATTGGGGTAAGCGTTTATGCCAATGAAGGATTTAAATTGATAGATCTTACCGTCACTCCGTCATCTGTATCATCAACGGCTCAGGGAGGGTTACAGCAGGTTTCAGTTCACTACATTGTTGATAATGAGGGCTACGTAAAATTTCCTATTATCGGAAGAAAAAAAGTCAGTGACTTAACAATCAGGCAGGCAGAAGATTTACTTGAAAAGGAATACGCTGAGTTTTATAATAAGCCATTTGTCATGCTGGATGTACTGAACAGGAGAGTAATGGTTTTCCCGGGCTCAGGTGGTGCCGGTAAAGTAGTAACCCTGACCAATGAAAATACAACTCTAATTGAAGCATTGGCTTTAGCTGGCGGAATTACCGAAACAGGTAAAGCATATAAAATTAAACTGATCCGGGGTGATAGTCGCAATCCACAGGTTCAAATGATTGATCTGTCAACCATTGAAGGAATGAGACAAAGTAATTTATTACTTCAGGCTAATGATATCATCTATGTTGAACCGGTACCCAGGATATCTCAGCAAATCTTGGCTCAAATTACACCGATTGTGGGTATCCTGACAAGCTTTTTGCTGATTTATGATATTGTTGCCAATCGTACCAAATAAATATTTCTTGTTATTAAATGCCCAAGAAGAAACTAACACCTCTTAACGAGGATTTTGATTTTAAGCTTTTTGCTACGATTGCAAAAAAGAATTTTAATTTTTTTCTTCTTTTTATCGCTTTGTCATTGGCAATTGCGTATCTCGTTTTACGCTACACAAATCCGGTCTATCAATCATCTTCTATCATTAAGATTGCTACTGAAAATACAGCGTCCAATTTTCTCAATGTCTCGCGCGAAATGATGAGTGAACAAAACAGCCTCGAACTTGCCGGGCATGTAGAACTTATCAGGAGTAAGATAATTGCCAAACGGGTGGTTGACAGTTTACCATTAAAGATTTCCTATTTTCTGAAAGGACGGTTCCTGGAAAATGAACTTTACACCTCGACTCCCTTTGTTGTTCATGCAAATCTGATTAGCCCCGAACTGTTTGATAAGCCAATTCTGATTAAGTTTAGTTCAATGACTGAATTCAAAATCGGACTACAGGAAGGACTCACTGAAAAAGTGGAACTCAGTAATAATTATGTGATTGGTCAGCCTATTAAAATAAAAGGAGCTCAGTTTGTTGTAACAACAACTGCTAAAGCTCAAGAATTTGATAAGAATGGTGACTTCATCAACCAGAGTTATAATTTCGTTTTTAATGATCCTGAACTGGCTGCCAGAAAACTTGCTGCAAAGGTTGCTGTTAGCATTCTGAATCCCGATGCCCGGACTATTATTATCAGGTTTAAAGATAAGAATTCAAATAAAGCCAGTGATATTGCAAATGCTTTTGCACATGAGTACATTGAATACGATGCCGAACGGAACCGGGAAGCAACAAGCCGGGTTCTGACTTTTATTGATAATACCATTGCTGCTGTAGATGAAGATTTATCGAAATCAGAAGGACAGATTGAGAGCTTCAGGAAAATCAATAAACTGATGAATCCTGAATTAACAGTAAATCAGATTTCATCAAAAATCTGGGACCTTAAAAATTCTTATGTTGACCTTCGGTTGGAAAAAAATATTCTTGATAATCTCCGTAAAGATGTTGAAGCGCATAAGGAAGTGGGATCTCTGGTTTTAAGCCTGGTTGGGAAATATAATGACGGTCAACTGGTGGAAGCCATTAAGAATCTCCAGGAACAAATTAACAAGACAGAGGAAATCAGGTTACAAACTACCGTTAATAATCAGAGCTATAAAGCCGCATTAATCCGTGTGTCAAGTCAGCGCGATTTTATTGTTTCAATGCTTAAAAATGAAGAAGCCAATATTGATGATAAAATAGCCAAAGTAAATGATCAGCTCAGGGAGTTTGAAGGTTATTTTGATACCCTTCCGGTTAAACAGGCAGAATATGACCGGTTGGAAAGAGTGTTTGCAATTAATGAAAAGTTTTATTCATTGCTTCTTGAAAAGAAAACAGAATTCTCAATTCTTGCTGCTGGCTATATTACGCGTAATGTTCTCCTTGAAACATCCAGACCTTCATCAACTCCGATATCGCCAAACAAATCATTAATATTCAGTGTATGGCTGATGATTGGGTTTGTATCAAGTTTTGTACTGATTGCAGTTCGCTATCTCACCTATAATGAAATTACATCATTAGAAGAAATTGAGCTTTACACAGATGCAATTATGCTTGGAATCATACCCAGGTATAAAAGGGAGATTCCTGTTTCACAGCTCTTGATTGATAAAAACCCAAAATCAGTAATAGCTGAGGCATTCCGTTCAATCCGGACTAATCTTCAGTTTATCTCGAATTCGGAAGGTCCCAAAACGATTTGTGTGACATCAACCATCAGTGGTGAAGGGAAGACGTTTAATGCAATTAACCTGGGTGGAGTAATTGCTTTTTCAGGCAAACGGGTCATTATTCTTGATCTGGATATGCGTAAACCGAAAATCCATCTGGGGTTTAATGTTGAAAACAGCCAGGGTATGAGTACTATGCTGATTGGGAAAGACAATCCTGAAAATTGTATTATTAAAAGTAGTTTGCCAAATCTGGATTTTATAACTGCTGGACCGGTTCCCCCAAACCCTGCTGAATTAATTATTAATCCTAGAATGGCAGAAATTATTGAGTCGTTGAAAGAGCAGTATGATGTGGTTATTATGGATACGCCTCCGGTTGGTATTGTCAGCGATGGAATTCCAATCCTCCAAAGTGTTGATTACCCACTTTATATTATAAGAGCAAATTACAGTCGTAAAATGTTTATTTATAATATTAATAAGTTGCTGATTGAAAACAAAATCAAAAACTTATCTGTCATTCTTAATGGATTTGAAATGCAAAAACTTAAATACGGATACGGCTATGGATACGGCTATGGATACGGCTATGGATACGGATATACGTATGGTTATGGATATGGTTATTACGAAGAGGATTATTCACAACCTACCCTGGTCGATAAGCTCAAGTCCAAAATAGGAATTAAAGGAAAACATGCCTAAACCATGAAATTTTCAACTCTTGAGATACCAGGTCTTTTGTTGATTGAGCCGGTTCTGTACTCTGACCCGAGAGGATATTTTTTTGAATCATTTCAGAAGAATGAGTTTGTTAAGTATGGGATTCGTTCTGATTTTGTTCAGGATAATCAAAGCCTCTCCGGAAAGAATATTCTTAGGGGGCTGCATTTTCAGGCTCCGCCTTATGAGCAGGGTAAACTGGTTCGTGTGATAAAAGGGAGGGCTCTTGATGTGATTGTTGATATCCGGAAAGGCTCCCCTGCCTACGGAAAATATGTGCAGGTTATGCTGAGTGACAAGAATCATTGGATGCTCTGGATTCCACCCGGTTTTGCTCACGGTTTTTTATCATGTGAAGAGGATACAATTTTCTATTATAAGTGTACCAATTATTACAACCGTGGTTCAGAGAATGGAATCATCTGGAATGATACCGATTTGAATATTGACTGGAAAACTGTGAAACCTGAGGTTTCAGAAAAGGATTTGCTATTACCTCCCTTTAATCTGTTAGATTCTCCTTTTACTTTTTAAAACAGGTTATTATGGAGAATTTCTTAAATCATCATTACTACAAAATAATCTATAGCGTCTTTTTTATTTGCTCGTTAAGCTTTTCCTTTCTGATCAACAGCTTGTTTCTACGTTTTTTTCATACGTTGGGAATCCGAAATAAGAATGACGGTACCATTATCCGTTGGGGAGCTCAGTCAAAACCGGCCATTGGCGGATTGTCATTCTATATTATTTTTCTAATTTCAGTTGCATCTTTTTCCTTCTTTTTTAATCCTGTTCAGATGCTCTACAATATGAAATTTGTGGGTTTACTGATTAGTATGGCTCTGGGTTTTGTAATGGGATTGTATGATGATGCTTATGATACCAAGCCAATTCTGAAGTTTTTTGTCCAGTTACTTTGCGGTATTGTCATGATTCTGACCGGAGTCTATATTGAACTGTTCCATGACAACTACCTGAATTACCTGATTACCTTGTTCTGGGTAGTGGGTATCATGAACTCCATCAATATGCTTGATAACATGGATGCAATTACAACTATTGTGGCTATTACTATTGTATTGGGTTCAATTGTGCTGATTACTTTTAATTCTGATTTTGAGAATATGCATCTGTTTGTTCTGGTTGGTGTTCTGTCATCTCTTTTTGCATTTTTATTCTATAACTGGAATCCTTCAAAGATGTTTATGGGAGATACAGGAAGTCAGTTCTTAGGTGTCTTTCTGGCCTATATCGGAATTGTTTATTTCTGGAACGATGCTTATAAAACCGGGCCGGTCATTGCTTCAAAACAGATAATCATTGCTGTTCTTGCCTTTGCACTTCCAATTATAGATACCACAGTTGTTGTTGTTAAACGGTTATCAAAAGGGCAATCTCCTTTTGTTGGCGGGAAGGACCATACAACTCATAGCCTGGCTTTTCTTGGATTGAGTGACAGAAGTGTTGCAGCAGTATTCATTATTTTGTCCTTTGTGTCATTATGCCTGATCTACCTTATTCAGGCATACGTGATAATCTGGACACATTACTTTACCGTAATTTTTATATTGTATTTCTTAATTCTGCTCTCGTTTTTCTTTTATATTTCCTGGAACAAGGACAGAGTATAATGCTTACTTAACTTTGCAGGAATGAATTTTGAACTGGTTTCAGAGTACTATCCTACGGGTGATCAGCCTCAGGCAATCAGTCAGCTTGTTGATGGGGTTATCCGGGGTGAACAATATCAGACTTTACTGGGTGTTACCGGCTCCGGCAAAACATTTACTATGGCTAATGTTATTGAGCAAGTTCAGCGGCCCACCCTGGTGTTGAGTCATAATAAAACACTTGCAGCTCAGCTTTACGGTGAGTTTAAACAGTTTTTTCCTCAAAGTGCAATTGAGTATTTTGTTTCCTATTATGATTATTACCAGCCTGAAGCATACATTCCTTCAACCAATACATATATTGAAAAAGATTTATCCATCAATGATGAGATTGAAAAACTGCGATTGAGCACAACATCCGCTTTACTGTCAGGCAGGAGGGATGTTTTGGTTGTTTCTTCGGTTTCATGCATTTATGGATTGGGTAATCCGGCTGACTTTCTGAATGGAATTATCCGGCTTCAGCAAGGACAGATCATAAGCCGGAATAGAATGTTAGGCTTGCTGGTATCATCACTCTACTCCCGGACAACAGCAGAATTTAAGCGGGGCAATTTCAGGGTTAACGGAGAAACGGTAGATGTGTATCTTGCTTATGCAGACTTTGCATACCGGATTCTCTTTTTTGGAGATGAAATTGAGGAAATCCTATCTATAGATCCAAACTCAGGCCGGAAAATTGATTCGCATGAGCATATTGCCATATTTCCGGCAAATATTTTTATGACTGATTCAGGGAAACAGCTCCATGCAATCTGGCAGATTCAGGAAGATATGGTTAAGCAGGTAGAATATTTTAAGGAACAGGGCAGGGGATTAGAGGCAAAACGGCTTGAAGACAGGGTTGTGCATGACCTGGAAATGATTCGCGAACTGGGCTACTGTTCGGGAATTGAAAATTATTCCAGATATTTTGACGGACGAAATCCGGGAGAGCGCCCTTTTTGTTTGCTTGATTATTTCCCTCAAGATTTCTTACTGGTTATTGATGAAAGCCATGTTACTATCCCTCAGATCAGGGCTATGTATGGGGGCGACAGATCGCGTAAAGTCAATCTAGTTGAATACGGCTTTAGGCTTCCTGCTGCGTTGGATAACCGTCCATTAAAATTTTCCGAGTTTGAAGATTCAGTCGGACAAGTTATTTTTGTAAGTGCGACTCCTGCAGAATTTGAAATTCAAAAGAGTGGAGGAGTAATTGTAGAACAGCTTATCAGGCCTACCGGAATTCCAGATCCGGTTATTGAAGTCAGACCCGCCATAAATCAGGTAGATGATCTCCTGGATGAAATTGATAAAACAATTGCTAAAAATGAAAGAGTACTGGTTACTACCCTAACTAAACGAATGGCTGAAGAATTATCAAAATACCTCATTAAACTTAAAATCAGATGTAAATACATTCATAGTGATGTGGATACGATAGAACGGGTTGAGTTATTAAGAGATTTAAGGTTAGGTAATTTTGATGTGCTGGTTGGTATTAATTTATTAAGGGAAGGACTAGATCTGCCGGAAGTTTCGCTCGTAGCGATCTTAGATGCTGATAAGGAAGGCTTTCTTCGCTCAACACGGTCATTAACTCAGACAGCTGGGAGAGCTGCACGACATGTCGAAGGAAGGGTAATTCTCTATGCTGAAAAAATTACTGATTCAATGCAGCAAACCATTGATGAAACAAATCACAGAAGAATCAAACAGCTGCAGTGGAATGAAAACCATAACATCACGCCAAAGTCAGTTTTCAAATCCCGTGAACAGATTGAAGCACAAACACAGGTCGCTGCTTCGCGAAAATCAAAATCCGTAACCTACCAGGAGCCTGAACGGCCGGATATAGCTGCGGATCCGGTTGTTGCTTATATGAAGAGTGATCAGCTGAAAAAACTCCTTGCAGAAACTAAAAAGAGAATGGAACATGCCGCAAAAGAACTAGATTTTTATGAGGCTGCCCGGCTGCGGGATGAAATGTTTGAAATCGAAAAGTTAATTCAATCACATTCCGTCTGACATGACCTATAATTTTTTTATTACCACTGTTATAATTTATCTGATAAGCCTTGTTACCAGCCTGATTCTTATGATGGTTGGAACACGAATCCATCAGCGGGTTATTCATACCATTATGATTTTTCACTTTTTGCTACTGGTTATCTTTCTGGTTTCCTGGCTGAGCGAAACATCCGGAGGTGAATCCGGTAAATGGATAGATAAACACCTGGTTTTTCTGGCTTGTATCTGTTCAGGAGTCATGTTGTCCGGCTATGCTATCCGTATGGCAGTGAATGTAATCATTCGGGTATATTTCTCTCTTTTTATTCTTACACTTCCGGTTTTTGTGTATAGTCCTTCAACTTTGATAAGTAGCATTAATTTTCACGACCGATCAGCCATTGCAGGGAAACCGTATCCTACCGGCCTGGAATATTATTATATTGAGAAGCACAATTCAGTTCTGGCAAATATGGAAGGGGTCATTGAATATAAAATTGTAAAACAGAAAAATAAAATCAAGAGAACCATTGTCCGGCATATTCGTCTTTCTTGTGAACCAGATAATATCAGAAAATTTAGTATTCAGGGTGACAGCCTGATAATTTTTGAATTACTTTGCCCCGGTCAATCACAACCGGAAAAGTATAGTATCAGAATTCCAGTCAACTCGGTTCATCCAAACTGATGATATTTAAACTATAAAAAAATCTGAATATGAAAACAGTTATCTCTGTCTTTTTATTGTTAACTGCTATAACTGCCGGTGCACAAATGCCTGCAACTGAACTATGGATTACTAATGTGTCAACTGACACGGTTACCAATCAGATGAAATTCAGCAAACCGGTTCCGATTGTAACAGGACATGTTTACAACAACCAACCTTCATTTACACCAGATGGAAATAGTTTTTTATTCTCGTCTTCAACCGACTCCACTCAAACAGATATATATCAGTTTATGCTGAAGGATTCGGGTATTGTTCAGTTAACTGACTCGCCCGAAAGCGAATATTCACCTGAAATGTATGAAAAGGATAAGATCTCAGTTGTAAGAGTAGAAGAAAACAAGGCTCAGCGATTTTGCTCGTTAAATAAGGAGGATGACTATCAGGCTAACCTGCTGGTTAATTTTAATGATTCGGTTGCATATTATGGCTGGATTGATAAGGACAATGTTGCTTTGTGTGTGTTAAATAACGGTAAAACGGAACTTCAGATATTTACCCTTTCAAACCAGCAATATATTTTACAGATGGCAGAGAAAACCGGCCGGTGTTTTGGAAGATTCACTGCCGGAGAGTTTTTCTTTGTTGTCAAGGAAACAGATTCAACCGGTATGATTCTGCATTTTGATATGGCCACACAAAACCTGAGTGAGTTTTGTCCGTTACTGACAGGTAGTGAAGATTTTGTTTTAACTCCGGATGGAAGTGTATGGATGGGAAAAGAAGGAAAGCTTTTTCAGTTTGATTTCAATAAAAAGGAATGGACTGAATTGACTGATTTTTCAAAGACACTGGGAAATTTTTACAGAATGGCGATTAGCCCGGATGGAAAAAGATTGGTCATGGTCAGTTATCATGGCAAAAAACCATAATCGAATTATGATTTCCTTTCAGCCAGAGTACTGAATATTGAATTAACAATAGACAGGATAATGCTGAAAAGCATTGCCCACCAGAAACTCTCAACTGTAAATCCTCTTACTAATGCCGATGCCAGCATGATCATGATGGTATTGACTACCAGCAGAAATAAGCCTAACGTAAGCACTGTTATAGGTAGTGTTAGAATTATAAGAATGGGTTTGATAAATTGATTCAAGGCAGCCAGAACAACAGCCAGAATAAGTGCAGTGAGGGTATTATCAACCTGAACGTGCGGTGTCATTAGGTATCCGACAACTATAATAGCTAATGCACTGGTAATGGTTTTGACGATAAAATTCATACAGTAAAACAAAAAACTTTTGGCAACATATATTAATTGAATTGCTTGATTATGATGTTATTAAAAGAAGTATCTGCATCTTGCTGGTTGATATCGGTTTCTTCATCAAAGATATATCTCATTTCATCAAGAAGTTTAGTACGTGCTACCGCTTTTTGTTTAACCTTTTCTTCAACCTGATCGAGGCTTCTCACTTTGTCATACTGGCTGATAAAATCCATATTAATTTTTTCGGGTAATGAATGGTTACGCAGGTAGTAGCTGATCAGGTCATACTTCTCAGCCGTTTGCTGATAACTGTCTGACACTTTGTATTTCAGCCGTTGTAAAAAGTAAGGAATACCATTCTGAAGGGTGAATTTATCAGTATCATAAAGATATTGTTTACGATCTGAGGCATCTGCAGTATAAAACATAAATGTACTGTTAAAGACGTGGTTCATATTATAAAATAAACCGGCTTTAGTTATGTTATTGGAATCCCATTCAACCTGCTTGGAGGGTTTAAACCGGAAAAGCTGGCCACCGGTCATTTTTGCAATGGTATGATACCCTTGAGCATTTGCAAAATCCCTGTAATCGGAGTCCACATAAATTGAATTAATGACAATATTCCTTTTTTTGAATTCCTCACAGATATTTACCAGATTTTGAGTTCCGGTATAAGCACTGCCATTTCCAATTAGGTAAACCACCCTTGTTGTGTTTGGATTATTATCCCAGGTAATTTGAGTCAAGGTTTTTTTAAGGGCATTGGGTACATATTGATCACCTTTTTCGATCTGAACTTTTAACTGGTAGAGTGAATAGGCAATAAAATCAAAATCTGTAGTCAGATCAGAAATAATCCGGATGTATGAATTCGATGCCTTAAAGCTTGGCCGGGCATAGCCTACAACACCAATTCGAAGAATAGAATTGGGTTCCTTATAAGATGAATTAATAATTGTCCAGAGCTGGGTTCTGATGTCATGAAGAATACCGTTGGTACTGGCACTTAAATCAACACATAAAACAATTTCCCGCTTTATTGCTTCAGAATGGCCAAGGGGTCTGAAACCTGAAACGAATATAAATAAAAGGAGAAATCCTGATGTCAGTTTCATGCTACAAAAGTAAACCGTCCTGGTAATGAGATCATGCAGGGTGATCAGCAACTTATTAAGAAGGGAATGGGTACAAAAAGCTATTTTTTCCGGACAGAAGCTAGTAATTGTGAGTTCATACTTGTTAAATACATTCCCAGAAATCTTGTTTAGGCAGCAAAAACGATTCAGGGATACGAATCAATAGTGAAGAAATCCGCTAAGTGACTATACTTGCCATCAGAATCTCTTAAGATTGACAGCTGATAGTTCAATTATAATGGAAGATTGGTTTAAATTGTGGTTTGATTCTCCGTACTATCATATTCTGTATAAGAACAGAAGTGTAGAAGAAGCAAAAGCATTTTTAATCAGTTTGGTGAATTGGCTGAAACCGGCACAGAATTCAGCTATACTTGACCAGGCTTGTGGGCACGGCCGACATGCCCTGTTGTTAAATGAAATGGGATTTAATGTCACTGGAATTGACCTGTCAGAGAACAACATTGCTTATTGTAAACAATTTGAAAATGATAAGCTGAATTTCTCTGTACATGATATGAGAAGGATTTTGGCTACAAATGTCTTTGATTATGTTTTGAACCTGTTTACCAGCATGGGTTATTTCCGCTACGATCATGACCAACAACTGACAGTTTCTTCAGCTGCTGTTGCTTTGAAAAGGAAGGGGCGCTATATCATTGACTTTATGAATGCGGAAAAAGTAAGAATGAACCTGGTTCCGGAAGTAACCAGAAAGGTGGAAGGAATTGAATTCAAAATCAGAAAAAGATTTGAAGATAATTTTCTGATTAAGGAAATTTCATTCGCAGATGAAGGAAAATCTTATAGATTTTCAGAACATGTTGAAGTATTGAAAATTGAAGATTTTGATCGTTATTTTAAGAAAGCCGGATTAAAACAAATCTCAGTATTTGGAAATTATCATCTTGATCCTTTTGATCTTAAAACCTCTGACCGACTGATTTTAATTGCTGAAAAATTATGAAACATATTAAAACTTATTTGATTGCAGTTATTCAGTTTTTAACTTTTGCTGCAACTGCCCAGGAAATGAACCTGACAACTTCTGATGTTGTGCTAGGAGGAAGAGCCACACTGGCACCTCAGCAAATTCATGGACTAAAATGGATTAAGGCGACCGACATGTATTCCTATATTGATACAACAGCCGGAATACGAATGATGCGAAGCTCGGTAAAAAGTAATGACATTGAGTTGCTTAAACTGACTGAAGTCAATGAAGCAATGAAAAAGGCGGCACATGATACGTTAAAATCATTTCCATCATTTAAGTGGGAGAGCCATCGCTCCTTTTCATTTTCGGTCAAAGACACTTTATTCAGCTATGATTTGTTACTCAGGAGGGTTAGCACTTTATTTACTAAACCAGAAAATAAGACCGTTACAAATATTACAACCAATGATCAAAACCAGTCAATAGCTTTTACCGTTGACAATAACCTGTGGCTTTATAAAGATGGAAAACATATTCAGATAACCAATGAATCAGAAGTAAATATCATTTATGGACAATCTGTTCATCGAGATGAGTTTGGGATTACCAAGGGTATTTTCTGGTCACCTAAAGGCAACTATATTGCTTTCTACCGTATGGATCAGACCATGGTAACTGACTATCCGATAACAGAATGGGAGAATAAGCCAGCCCATGTAAGAAATATTAAATACCCTTTCTCGGGAGATAAAAGCCACCACGTTACGATTGGTATATATAACCTTGCTGACGGAAGCACAGTTTATCTTAAAACCGGAACCCCCGAAGAACAATACCTGACAAACATTGCATGGTCACCTGATGAAAAGAGTATTTATGTTGTTATTCTTAACCGGGAACAAAATCACTTTGATTTGAATCAGTACAGCGTGTCAACGGGTATGTTTGTTAAAACATTATTTGGAGAAACCCAGGAGAAGTATGTTCAGCCATTAAGTAAAATAGAATTTCTTCCCGGTAGAGATGATCGGTTCATCTGGCAGAGTAAACGTGACGGTTTTAATCATCTTTATTTGTACGATATCAGCGGGAAGTTGATTCGGCAACTGACAAAAGGTGAATGGGAGGTGACCCGGTTTGAAGGTTTTGGAAGTAATGGAAAATATGTCTTTTTTACGGCTGCTTTAAATTCATCTATTACCCGTGATTTTTGCAGAACTGAAATTGCAACCGGTGCATTTAAGAAGCTGACTTCCGGTTTGGGAGTGCATACAGTAAATTCAAATGAAGCTAAAACATTATTCATTGATAATTTTACATCTACAAAAACACCACGGGTCATTTCGATATTGAATGAGAATGGCAAAAAGCTCAAAACCCTACTACAGGCAGATAACCCGCTGAAGCAATTTAAACCGGTCTCAGTTGAGCTGTTTACTATAAAAAACCGGGAAGGTACTGATTTGCAATGCCGGATAACCAGGCCTGTTGTTCTTGAACCGGGCAAACGATATCCGGTAATTGTCTATGTTTATAACGGCCCCGGAGTCCAGCTAATCAGCGATCAGTGGCCAACCGGCAATGAATTATGGTATCATTATATGGCTCAGAATAACTACATCGTCTTTACAATGGATGGAAGGGGAACACCTAATAGAGGCCGTGAGTTTGAGCAGGTAACTTTCCGGCAGTTGGGAGTTGTAGAAAGCAGTGACCAGATTGAGGGTGTTAATTTTCTGAAAACATTACCTTATGTTGATTCCACCCGTATTGGTGTATATGGATGGAGTTATGGAGGGTTCATGACTACCACGCTGATGACCCGCTATCCGGATGTATTTAAGGTTGGAGTTGCTGGCGGACCGGTAATTGACTGGAAGTTGTATGAGATTATGTACACCGAACGTTATATGGATACTCCTCAGGAAAATCCGGAAGGCTATGAAAAAACAAGTGTTCTGAATATGGTGAAAAATCTGAAAGGGAAACTGCTGCTGATTCATGGTACAAGCGATGATGTAGTTGTTCAGCAGCATACTATGCTGTTTCTGAAAAAGGCAATTGATCTGAATAAGCAGGCAGATTATTTTCTGTATCCCGGGCATTTACATAATGTACAGGGTAAAGACAGGATTCATTTGTTAGATAAAATTTCTGAATATTTTTTTAACTTTCTCTGATTGTCAAAGCTGCTTTCACCACTTTTCTATTATGGCCTGATCAGGCCGGTATCCTGTCTTCCCTGGAAGATGATTTATTTCCTGTCTGATTTCTTATTTATAATACTGTTTGAGATTGCCGGGTACCGGAGAAAAGTGGTTTTTGAAAATCTCCGGAATGCATTTCCTGAAAAAACAGATGAGGAAATCAAAACTATTGCACGAAAATTCTACCGTCATCTCTGTGATCTTATTTTTGAAAGCCTGAGGATGTTTTCTGTTTCTGAGACTACGTTAAAAAAACGGATGAGGAGTACAAATCCGGAACTGCTCTTAAAGTATTTCCAGTCCAAACAAAACCTAATCATTGCTGGCGGTCATTATAACAACTGGGAAATGTGTGCAGTGGCAGTTCCGTTTATGTTCAGTCATGATGTTCTGGGTATTTTTAAGCCATTAAATAACTCATTTTTTAATAAGAAGATGAAGCAATCTCGCGGGAGATTTGGAACTGCCCTGGTTCCGATGAAAGAAATAAAGGACTCTTTCCAGGCTGGCTTTAAAAAACCAACAGCTGTCTTCTTTATCATTGATCAGTCACCTTCCAATGTTGCCCGCGGCTACTGGACCCGTTTCTTAAATCAGGATACATGTTTTATGACTGGTGCCGGAAGATTTGCTGTTGAATACAAAATACCGGTACTCTTCGGAAGAATTGAAAAGGTAAAGCGTGGATTTTATACTGTTACATGGAAAGAGGTGAACACAGCAGGTTTATCGGTAGAATCAATTATGCAGGAATTAATTTTACAGCTTGAACAGGAAATTGAATCAGCTCCCGAATATTGGCTGTGGAGTCATCGGAGATGGAAACATAAGAAGCAAAATGCAGCAGTAAACCAAGCCTAATCAATATGGAAAATTCAGCAGTAAGAATTGTTGAAGTCAGTAACAAGCACTTATTAAAGGAATATGTCCAGCTGGTTTATCAGCTCTATTCAGAATATAAACATTTTGTTCCTCCATTGCTCAGTGATGAATTCGACTTTCATAATCCGTCAAAAAATCTGGCAATGAATGGAAATCCTGTAATCAGAGCATTGGCTTATCGCGGGGAAAAAATTGTAGGACGGATCATGGGGATAATCCCTGAGCGGTTTAACAAAGCCCTGGAAGTGAAACATTGTCGTTTTTTTCAGTTTGACTGTATTCAGGATGCTCAAGTTGCACAGCAATTGATAGACTATGTTACACAGTGGGGGAAGAAACACAACCTGCAGCAGTTAACCGGACCTTTCGGATTTTCAGATAAGGACCCGCAGGGTTTACAAATTGAAGGCTACGAGTATCTTCCGGTTCTTGCTGCACCCTGTAATCCGCCTTATCTGCCTCAGTTGTTAGTCAATATGGGATTTGAAAAGGAGACGGATTGTGTAAGTTATTCAGTACCGGTTCCTGATCAGGTGCCTGGTTCTTACGAGCTGATTACACAGCGAATCCTGAAAGCCGGAAAGTTTAAGATGGTATCCTGTTCTAACCGGCTTGCTATGAGAAAATACATTTATCCGTTGCTTGAGTTGGTGAATGAGTCATTCAGGGAGATCTATGGGTTTAACAGAATGGGTCACCGGGAGATGAAACAGCTAGCCAATAAGTATTTTCTGTTTCTGGATCCCCGTTTTTTGAAAATTGTTACAGACCAAAATAATAAGCCAGTAGCTTTTATTCTCGGGATTCCTGATATATCGGCCGGGCTTCAAAAAGCGAAGGGAAAATTATTGCCTTTTGGTTTTTATCACATCATTCAGTCGGGTAAGAAATCAAAACAACTCGATATGCTGTTGGGTGGTGTGCATCCTGAGTTACAGTCAAAAGGAATGACAGCTTTGCTGGCAGTTCAGTTTCTCTCAGCTGCTTCCCGATACGGTATGAAAACGATGGATTCGCATCTGGTGCTCGAAACCAACACCATGATGAATCGTGAAATGCAGCGTGCCGGAGGTCATATCTATAAACGCTACAGGATTTTTAAAAAAAGAATAAGCTGAAAAGATTTCTATTTTACTGCTTGACTACTGGTTAATTTGGTAAAATAAATTAGGTTTGCGGCCCGATTGTCCGATGGTGTAATGGTAACACTGCAGATTTTGGTTCTGCCTTTCCAGGTTCGAATCCTGGTCGGACAACTTTCTTAACAGGTTCATTCTTAGGCGCTGCTTTTCTCAGCCAATTCATTTTTTGAGTTTCCCATTGCTCACCTATCTTTGTACGCATGCATTTTCTTGACTTTGAAAAAACAATTGCCGAACTGTCTGAGCAACTTGAAAAGGCTAAACAAATCGGAAGTAAAGGCAAGGTTAATACAGAAAAACTGGTTGAAGAACTGGAAAAGAAAATTGAAGAAACCCGAACCGAAATATATTCAAAGCTGACTGCCTGGCAGAAAGTTCAGGTTTCCAGACATCCGGACCGACCTTATACTCTTGATTACATTGAAGCAATTACTGAAGGTAACTTTATAGAGTTATTTGGAGATCGGACTGTTAAGGATGACAAGGCAATGGTAGGTGGAATGGGAATTGTTGATGGTCGTTCAATTATGTTTATCGGCCAGCAAAAAGGCAGGAATACCAAAACAAGGCAGTTTCGCAATTTCGGAATGCCAAACCCGGAAGGCTATCGCAAATCATTGCGACTGATGAAACTGGCTGAAAAGTTTAATAAACCAGTAGTGACCTTTATTGATACTCCTGGAGCCTATCCGGGAATTGAAGCTGAAGAAAGAAGCCAGGGAGAAGCAATTGCCCGTAATTTGTTTGAAATGGCACACCTTCGTGTTCCGGTAATCTGTTATGTAATTGGTGAGGGTGCTTCCGGTGGAGCATTGGGCATTGGAATCGGAGACCGGGTGGTCATGCTGGAATATACCTGGTATTCAGTTATTTCACCTGAATCATGCTCGTCCATTTTATGGCGAAATTGGGATAATAAGGAAAAAGCAGCTGAAGCGCTTAAACTTACTGCCTCGGATATGCACCATCTTAAACTGGTTGATGCCGTTTTAAAAGAGCCAGTGGGCGGTGCTCATTGTAATCCTCAGACAGTTTTCAGTTCTGTTAAATCGGATATTCTCAGAAGCCTGAATAAGTTTGACCAGATTGAAAGAGAGGATTTAGTAAAAAAAAGAATTGAGAAATTCTGTAGTATGGGGGTATTTAATGAATAACAAGCATTGGCCTTAATAATCCAAAAGTGAAATCATTCGCATAGAGGATTCTGGCAGTAAAAAATCAGGCAGTTTTTAAAAACACTCAGGCTGCTTTTTGAGTTTATCAATATATGTCAGTTATGCTTGAAAAAAGGGATATCTCAAAAGGTCCCGGAATCCTGATTCCACCACCTGTATATTATACCCTTGTTTTTATTGCCGGATTGGTGATACAAAAAATGATTCCAATTGTTAACCCTGTTTTGCGAAGCAATCTGCTGACAATAACTGGAATTGTTTTGCTAATCCTTGCCGGGTCAGTAGGAGCTCTTGCATTGTGGCAGTTTTTGAAAACAGGGAATACGGTGATTCTTCATAAACGTGCAAAATCACTTCAGACAACCGGTATTTATTCAATTACAAGAAACCCAATGTATGTTGGCCTTAGTTTAGCTTATCTGGCTGTTACATTTCTGGCCGGTAACTGGTGGCATATTATGCTGCTCCCTTTTTTAATTCTATTTGTTCATCGGTTTATTATTCTACGGGAAGAAGACTATCTAAAGAGGGAATTTGGTATTCACTATGAGGAATACTGCAAACAAGTCAGGCGGTGGTTGTGAGTTGAAGGGTTGAAAATGACTGACTCAATACATATTAGCAGAGCCCGATACCTATATTTGCATAAATCAAAATAGGTAATAAAAATGACAACAATGACAAAGCAGGCTTTCAGAATTGAAAGTGTATTGAAAGAGCTCGGAATTGAAGGATCAACGAAAGGTGCTTGCACCGGAACAAAATGGTTTGATACAAAGGGCAAATCACTTGATTCATATTCACCGGCAGATGGAGTAAAGATTGGAACTATCAGTCAGGCAACTGCCGAAGATTATAACAAAATAATTGAGCAGGCACAGAAAGCATTTAAGGAGTGGCAGATGATTCCCGCCCCGAAGCGTGGCGAAATTGTCAGGCAGATGGGTGAGGCATTAAGAAAAAATAAAGAGCCGCTGGGTAAACTGGTGTCGTATGAAATGGGTAAAATTTATCAGGAAGGATTAGGTGAAGTTCAGGAGATGATAGATATCTGCGATTTTGCTGTTGGTTTATCACGTCAGCTTTATGGATTAACAATGCAAAGTGAACGGCCGCAACACCGGATGTATGAACAATGGCATCCTCTTGGGATAGTAGGGGTTATTTCGGCTTTTAACTTTCCGGTTGCAGTATGGAGTTGGAATGCAATGTTGGCACTGGTATGCGGTGATGTGGTAGTCTGGAAACCTTCTTCCAAAGTACCGTTCTGTGCAATAGCCGTTCATCAGATAATGGCAGATGTTTTAAGGCAGAATATGATTCCGGAAGGCGTTCTGAATTTAGTGGTCGGCTCATCCGGATATGTTGGAGACAATTTTCTGGCTGACCAGCGGGTTGCACTGATCTCAGCAACTGGCAGTACAAAAATGGGTAAACGAGTAGCTAAAATAGTGGGTGAGCGGCTGGGTCGCAGCCTGCTTGAATTAGGAGGAAATAATGCCATCATAATTTCTCAGCATGCAAATCAGGATATGGCCTTGAGAGCTGTATTGTTTGGTGCAGTCGGAACAGCTGGCCAGCGGTGTACTTCAACCAGGCGGCTGATAATTCATGAAAGTATTTTTGAGGAGTTTAAGAAGAAACTGGTGAATGCATACAGTCATATCCGAATTGGACATCCGCTTGATAAGGATACACTGGTAGGTCCGCTGATAGACACCAAGGCGGTTAATCAATTTTTTGATGCAATTGAAAGAGTAAAACAGGAAGGCGGCAGGATTCTTTATGGTGGTGAAAAAATTGAAGGTGAAGAATTTGAAAGCGGCTGTTACGTTAAACCTTGTATTGCAGAAGTGAGTCATAACCTTCCGATTGTCTGTGACGAAACCTTCGCACCTTTGCTTTATATTATGAAATATAAGACCATAGATGAGGCTATTGCTATTCAGAATGATGTGCCTCAGGGGTTATCATCGGCAATCTTTTCACTCAATCTACATGAAACTGAGCGCTTCCTTTCACAAGCAGGAAGTGATTGTGGAATTGCTAATGTTAATATTGGCACCAGCGGAGCCGAAATCGGAGGAGCATTCGGAGGAGAAAAGGAGACTGGTGGCGGTCGTGAATCAGGAAGTGATTCCTGGAAATTTTACATGCGAAGGCAAACCAACACCATCAACTTCTCAACCGAACTTCCGCTTGCCCAGGGAATCCGATTTGATGTATCATGATATGGGAAGAGTCATTTTTTGAACGGGTATTTCAGATTACCAGACTCATCCCAAAAGGAAGAGTAACCAGCTATGGTGCCATTGCCAGGGCGTTGGGAACAACTGGTTCATCCAGAATGGTAGGCTGGGCTATGAGTGTGTCATATGCAGCAAAGCCATCTGTACCGGCTCACCGGGTAGTTAACCGGAATGGGTTGCTTACCGGGAAACATCATTTCGGAAGTCCTGACCGGATGAAACAACTCCTCGAACAGGAAGGTGTACAGATTGAAAATGACAGAGTCAAAAATTTTAAAAATATATTCTGGGATCCGGCATCCCTGGCTGAACTGGCTGAATGAACAAAATTTTACCAATACTCATTTTTACACTACTTGTCTCATCCTGTAAGAAGGATGATTTTGTTCCGGTGAAAGTATCTTACTTCGTAACAATTATGGATTCGAATACAGTCAGCATTCTCTATAACAGTGATTATTTTTTCGATAGCCAAATCCGTAAGCCCATAACTTTTACCAGTGAAGGCCTGAGCTGGAATGCACAGCACATAGCCGATTCAGAAGAGCCCTATTTTATCCGGGTTGAATATCTGCAAGAACTTAAGACAGAAACACACTTCTCTGTAAAAGTAGTTTTTAATGACACACTTGCTGTTGACTCAGCTGTTTACACTCACTCCGTTCCTGTAATTGAATTACAGGGGACGGTCAGGCTTTGACTTATTTTATTTTAAACCTGATTCCTGCATAAAGCATTCGCCCAGTAACAGGACCCCAAACAATGCCTGTATCAAAATCTTTTCCAAAAGGGTCATCAGCACCAATTACAGTCCGGTACTGGCGGTAATCACCAATGTTTTCTGAACCAATGTAAATATCCCAGTTGCCGAACATATAGGTAATCTGGCCAAGCGAACGCCAGAAGTCAGGCGATTCTGAAGCAGTAAATACAACATCAGGTTCATAACCATTGTCGGTTAATATATAGGAAGGAAGGCTTTGTACACCCGTATATTGAAGAGTAAAATCAGCTTTCCATTTACCATTTGGAGTTTCATAAGCTATATTCAGCAAAGCCCGGTGACGCGGATTTAAAGGCTTTTCCATCAGGTGGTTGTTGTAGGTCATTTTTACATCATTGAACTTCCAGGCTGCTTTAACTTTCAGATTTGCAATTACTTCATAACTCAGTTCGGTCTGTAAACTGTTTGAATAACTCTTACCATAAAGATTATAGATATAAGCTGAATACGGATCGGTATACAAATCAACCACTGTCTGGTTGGTAAACCAGGTTCGATAGGCATCAGCAGTGAACCGGGCTTCCTGGCCATTTATCAGGAATGAGTAGGAATAATTTAATCCTGTATTCCAGGCATGTTCAGCATCTATATCCCGGGCAATGACAATTTTTCGGGATGAGGCCGGCAGGGAAGTATTTTCAGCTAAGATATGAGGAGCATGATGGCCGCTTCCCAGTGAAGCTCTGATTGACTGGTTATCGTTAAACCGGTACTGAAAATGTAATCGTGGATTTACAAACCAGCCATATTCACTGTTGTGATCAGCACGAATCCCTGAAATGATAGTCATCTTTGGGGTAGCGGTCCAGGTAAATTCAAAAAATCCACCCGGGATGATTTCATTTCTCGACAACAACAGTGAATCCAGGTGATCATGGTATGTATCTGCCATCATGCTGATTCCTGTTCTGAACTTATAGCGTGAATCACCCATATAATTCTGGAAGATCAAATTGGAATAGAATGTTTGTTCATAGGCATCATAATTCCGGAGGCCGAAATAACCTTCCTGCTCATGGTGAATATAAGAAAGCTGCAATCCCAGGCTTTTATATTCATAACCGGGAAAGTTCAGGCTTGTTTTGGTAAATACTTCAACTCTGTTGGTATTTAATCCGATTCCATAGTAATTAGTAGTGAGCTTGTCCAGGTTCTTATTGAATCTGATATCACCACCTGTACGTTCATCATGCAAGTAACGCACACCAAACATTGATTCAATTCTGTTATTTGAATTGTATTTCCAGCGATTCATAAACTGGTATTGCCTATTAAGGGGAGCATCCAGAAAATTATCCTGATTATGATCCATTCTGTTTTGCAATAAATTCCCGCCAAGCAGATACATCGTACTCCACTTGTGATTCAGTTTAAAACTCTGAAGAGCATTCAGTTCTGCTCTGCCCTCACTGTTACCATATATGTTCAGGTACAGCTTTTCGGCAGTTTCAGGTTTTTTCAGTTCCACATCAATCTGGCCGGTTATGGATTCATATCCATTGACTACACTTCCGTTTCCTTTTGAAACATAGATGCTTTCTACCCATGGGCCCGGAATAAAATTAAATCCGAAATTGGTATTGATTCCACGAATAACCGGAAGCACATCAACCAGGCTCTGAACATAAGTACCTGATAAACCCAGCATTTCAATTTGCCTGGCTCCGGTAACAGCATCCGTAAATGAAACATCAACTGTAGGGTTAGATTCAAAGCTTTCGCTCAGGTTACAACAGGCATTCTTCTCAAGTTCAGTAGTGGTCAGGACTTCCGTTTTAATCGGGTTTACCTGTGATATGTAAGTATCCGGGCGGCTTCCTTTTATTTCAACACCCTGCAAATCCACAGAACTTTTTAATACAACTTTAATGAAATTTCCTTCGGAAGGTACTGTGTCATTTATAAAGCCAACATAACTTACAACCAGTTCTTTGGCTGAAGTGGTTGGTTTATCAAGGTGGAACCGACCGTCTTCATCGGTTGTAGTTCCAATCGTTGTACCCGGAAAATAAACATTTGCACCGGTAAGCGGCACTTCTTTACCCGATTCAAGCGCATAAACTTTTCCCATTACATGCTGGGCATCTGTCCGATAGATGAACAGTATGAGATTGATAATTATAAATAGTTTTTTCATTTTGATTGATCATTAAACGTTTTTAAAAGACGAAGGGTTAATCTTCTTCAGGTTATCTTACCCGACTAAAAACGAATCAATCAAATTCTGAGAATAATAGTACTGAGTTGCTCTTCTAAGGGAACAGGATCTGACGGTTCGAACAGCAGATTGACCACCAGGTCTGACAGAAACAAACCGGTTAAATTAAGGTTAGGCCGGGGGAGCAAACTACTTATTGCATTCAGAACTTCAAATAGAGGCAGGTTATCAGATTCAAAACTAAACCTGAAAACCTTGATATTTTTCTTGCAACAGTTATCATCACACTTGCTGCAGCAGGATTTCTGCTCTGTCAGTTTTCCGGTAACCATACAATAATGATTGACCACATAAACGCCAACCATTGCTGAAAGCAGGATTACCGGAATAAGGACTGACAGAAACTTTTTCATGGTTTAATGTGTATGAGCTTCTTCTGAGGCCGGTTCTTTAAGCTGACTGCTTGAATCAGTCGCCTGTTTGTTTACCATAACTTCGGTTAGAGCCATTCCGCAAATAGGGCAATTTCCTTCTGAAACAAACTTTTTTTCTTCACATTGCATCGGGCATTCCCAATACGAGGTAACACCATCAAGGCTTGCCAACTCGGCAGGTACATTTTCAATTACCTGTTCAGTCTTAGCTGTTTGTTCCGTTTCAGTTGATTTTTCTTCACCCGAATTACAAGCAGCCAGAATAACTCCCATCATTCCGGCCATGATCCATGTTTGTATTTTCATATGTTTGATATTTTAGATTCCTGCAAATCTACAAATTGTTATACCCTAATAATACGTAAGGGTTGCAAATTAGCAGGTTTGGACTGGTTATTTACCTTCGCTTCATAATTCTTATTGGTTTTAAATGAAAATCATTCTGATTGGCTATGGCCGAATGGGGAGGGCCATCGAACAGCAGGCATTGAAAGCGGGTCACCTCATCAGCAGGGTTATCTCA